>JBBQFJ010000034.1:0-26120 GCA_038321755.1 Acidimicrobiia bacterium
CCGACGCCGGCGCGGACGTGGTGAAGGTCGAACCCCCCGGTGGCGATCCCCTCCGGGGATGGCGCTCCGGCGCGCTGTTCGAGTTCCTACACACCTCGCGTCGCTCCATCATCGGCGCGCCCGACGACGACCACGTCGTCGAGCTGTGCGCGAACGCCGACATCGTGGTCGAGAGTGGTCCGCCCCGACGGTGGCGGTCCGACGTGCTCCTGGGTTCGGGAGGGAGGACCGGGCTACGGGAGCGCAACCCCGGGCTCGTCGCGGTCTCGATCACGCCCTTCGGCCAGGACGGCCCATGGGCCGACTGGGCTGCGAGCGAGTTCACATTGCAGGCGTGGTGCGGTTCCATCGCCACCCGCGGGCTGCCCGAGGCTACACCCGTTGCCGCCGGTGGGCGGATCGGTGAGTGGGTCGCCGGCACCTACGCCGCGGTCGGTGCCCTCGGCGCGTGGCTCCATGCCACCCGCACGGGCCACGGCGAGCACATCGACGTCGCGCTGCTCGACTGCATGGCGCTCACCATGAACACCTACACCGCGGTGTTCGCCGAGTTCCTCGGCTGGCCTCCGATGCGACGCCCGACCCGCTCGATCGAAGTCCCGTCGATCGAGCCGACCGCCGACGGCTACGTCGCGGTGACGACGAACAGTGCCCAGCAGCTCGCCGACTTCCTGCTGCTCATCGACCGGCCCGACAAGCTCGACGACGAGGATCTCTCGTTCTCGATCTCCCGCTTCAAGCGGCGGGACGAGGTGCACGAGATGACCCACGCATACACGCTCGAGCACACGACCGAAGAGGTCCTCGAGAAGGCCACGTTGCTGCGCATCCCGAACGGCCCGGTCGGGAACGGCGAGCTGGTGACGGGGTTCGACCATTTTCGGGCAACGGGCACGTTCGTCGACAACCCGCGCGGCCGCTTCGTGCAACCTCGTGTGCCGTACCGCATCTCCGGGCTGCGCGCCCGCCCCTTCACCGCGTCGCCCGACGCGGGTGCCGACGACCCCACGATCGACTGGCAGCCGCGTGCGCGCTCGCCGATCGACCTCACGGTCTCGGGAAGCGCCGCCAACCTCCATGCACCGGAGAGCGGCGGCGACGACCGGCCGCTCGCGGGACTCCGCGTGCTCGACTGCACCGCGTGGTGGGCCGGACCGGCGGCGACGCACATGCTCGCCTGCCTCGGTGCCGACGTGATCAAGGTCGAGTCCGTCACCCGACCCGACCAGATGCGCTTCACGTCGACGCGTCGCCCGCCGGAGGACCTCTGGTGGGAATGGGGGCCGCTGTTCCACGGCGCGAACAACTCCAAGCGCGGGATCACGCTCGACCTCACCCGACCCGAAGGGCGTGACCTGCTGCTCCAGCTGGTCGAGACCGCGGACGTGTTCCTCGAGAACTTCAGCCCCCGCGTGATGGAACAGTTCGACCTCGGCTGGGAGGCGCTCCACGAACGGAACCCGGAGCTCGTGATGGTTCGGCTCCCGGCCTACGGGCTCAGCGGGCCCTGGCGCGATCGCACCGGCTTCGCCCAGACGATGGAGGCCATCACCGGGATGGCGTGGGTGACCGGATGGCCCGACGGTCCCCCGCTGCTGCCGCGCGGTGCGTGCGACCCGTTGGCCGCGATGCACGCGGTGTTCGCGACGCTGCTGGCCCTGCGCGACCGCGCCGAGACCGGTTCGGGCCATCTCGTCGAGGTGACGATGATCGAGGCCGCGCTGAACGCCGCGGCCGAACCGGTGGTGGAGTTCGGTGCGAGCGGGACGTTGCTCGGTCGCAACGGGAACCGGGGTCCGCTCGCGGCGCCGCAGAACCTCTACGCGTGCAGGGGCGACGAGGAGTGGCTCGCCCTCGCGGTCATGAACGACGAGCAGTGGGTGGCGCTCCGCAAGATGCTCGACGATCCGGCGTGGGCCGCCGAACCGTCGTTCGAGACGGCCGCCGGGCGCTTCGCCGCCCACGACGAGATCGACCAACATCTCGGGCAGTGGTGCGCGACGCGTGACGCGCGCGAGCTCGCAGAGCTGCTCGCGACCCACGGCATCCCCGCCGGTTACGTGGAGGACGCACGCGAGATCGCGAACAACCCGCAGCTCGTCGGTCGTGGCTTTCTCGAGGTGGAGGACCACGCGGTGACCGGGAGGGCCCGCATCCCGATGGTGCCGTTCCGGTACGTCGGCCGCGAAGGGAAGCCCTGGATGTCACGGACCTCCCCCACCCTCGGAGAGCACAACGACGACATCCTGGGCGGCGAGCTCGGCCTCACCGCGGCGGAGCTGGCGCACCTGCGAGAGATCGCCGTCATCGGCGACCGACCGGTCGGTGCCTGATGGCTTCGGCGACCGACTGGGGCTGGGCCACCGAGTACGACGACGTCAGCGGCGCCGTCGCGATCTGCGGTGTTGGTGAGTCGGACCACACGAAGGCGTCGGGCCGGACCGTGCAGGAGATCGTCGGCTCAGCCGTGGAGCGCGCGATCGCCGACGCCGGGTTGCAGCCCGAGGATGTCGACGGCCTCATGTACATCCCGCTCGCTGAGCAGTTCGACGTCGCCGCGTTCCACGCGCACTTCGGGACGAGCCACGAGATGTGGGAGTCCAAGGCGGGCGGCGGCATGCGGTGGGCCGCAACCGCGCCGTACGAAGCCGCGCAGGCGCTTCGTGACGGCAAGGCGACGACGATCCTGAACACGTTCGGCGTGGCCTGGGCGACGCAACGCTCGAAGATGGTTGGCGGACCCGGCGAGTCGCACGCGCAAGAGCTCTTCAAGCAGAACGTCGAGATCCCGATGGGCTGGTTTCCCCAGCCCGTCTACTTCGCGACGGTCGCCCGTCGGCACATGTTCGAGTTCGGGACGACGCAGGAGCAGCTCGGCGCGGTCGCGGTCACGTGTCGGCGTCACGCGAACCTGACGCCCGGCGCGGTGATGCACGACAAGACGTTGTCGCTCGAGCAGTACCTCGCGGCGCCGCCGATCGTCGAGCCGTTCCGGAAGGAGGACTGCTGCCTGATCTCCGACGGCGGTGGCGCCTACCTCATGACGACGCCCGAGCGCGCCCGAGATCTGGCGAAGCCCGTCGTCGAAGTCGCGGGAGTCGGCCTCGGCAACTCGAACAGCGGGGTGCACTGGGCGCAGCAGGAGGCGTTCACCTCGACGCCCCAGGTCTTTGCCGCGCCGGTGGCGTTCGAGATGGCCGGGCTCACCCCCGACGATGTCGACCTGTACACCTGCTACGACCCGTTCACGATCCACACGCTGATGCAGATCGAGGACAGCGGCTTCTGCGAGAAGGGGGCTGCCGGCGAGATGGCCGCGCGCGGCGACCTCGCGTTCGACTCGGGTGTGCTGCCGACCAACACCCACGGCGGGCTGCTGTCGCACGCCTACGTGCTCGGCATCGCGCACGTGGTCGAGGTCGTGCGCCAGCTGCGCGGCGAGGCCGCCGCGCAGGTCCCCGACGCCGAGGTCGGGATCTACGGCGGCTACACCGGCCCGCAGGCCTCGACGCTCATCCTCCGGAAGACGTGAGGCAGCCCGAGATGGACGTGCGACCCGAGTTCCCGCTTCCCGACACCACGTGGGAGCCGACGGCCGAGTTCTGGGCCGGTGCAGCCCGCGACGAGCTGCGCATCCCGCGCTGCGATTCCTGCTCGCGCCTGTGCTGGTACCCGCGCGAGACATGCCAGCACTGCACGGGCGAGCAGTTCACCTGGGAGACGATGAGCGGAAGGGGCACCCTCTTCTCGTGGGTCGTCGTCACGCACCCGTTCCTCCACCAGTTCGCCGGACTCGTGCCGTTCGTGCCTGCGTTGGTCGCACTCGACGAGGATCCGGCGGTGCGCATCCCCACTCGTATGGTCGACTGCACCCCCGACGATCTCGCGTTCGAGATGCCCGTGCAGGTCGCGTTCCGCCCACTGGCCTTCGAAGGGATCGATGCCACCGTGACCGCTCCCCTGTTCACCCCCCTACCCAACCCGGCATCGACATGACGGGCGGCCGCGACACGTTCGTACCCGTCGAGACGCGCTGGTACGTCAGCAACCTCGGGGGTGTGATCACCACCGGGCTGCTCGCGCGGTTCACCGGTCGGCGACTGCTGCGTTTGACGTTCTGGGGTGCCGTTGCCCTGCACGTGACCGAAGCGGCGTACAGCTACCGCGCCGCGCGGAAGGCCGGCTTCACCGAGAGCGCACCGAAGTGGGCTCTGCAGACGCTCGCGGTCGGGTTCCCGTCGCTCCAGGCGTTGCACGCCGCCCGCAACCCGGCCGACGCCGGCGTCTCAGGCGAGCTCGGGCCAGAGCGCTAGCGCCGTCCCCGCGAGGTACGCCCCGCGCGCGGCGTCGTCGAGCTTCGAAGCCGCGTGGCGAGCGAGCTCTGCGAGCTCCGCGTAGGGCTGGTCATGCGTCTGGGAGTAGTCCGAGCCCCACATCAGCCGACCGGCACCGAAGCACGCGGCTAGGTCGGCCAGACCGTCGCGAACGTCACCGTGCTCGGCGATCAGTCGGAGCGCGATCGTCGACACCTTCAGGTGCAGGTTCGGGAACGCGGCGAGCGCGGCCAGCTCGTCGGGGATCCCGGCCGAGAAGTCGGCGAAGCCGCTGTGGTCGAGCGCGAGCGGGATCGAACCCGGCAACGTCGGGATGGCGGCAGCGAGCTCCCCGAGCTTCTCGGCGAGGCACGTCAGCACGACCGGGATGCCGAGCGCGACGACCTCATCCCAGACTGCGCGCGGCTCGGCGAACCGGGTGTCGCCGAACGCGACCCAGCGCAGACCACGCACACCGTGATCGCGCACCAGGGCTCGGAGCTCCGTGCCGGGATCAGGTGCGTCGCGTCCGGCGAGATCGAGGTACACGACGCTCGCGCAGTGCTTCGGGAACCGCTGCTGGCTGGCGACCGCGTACCGGTTGTCGAACGCGTAGGCGCTGATCGCCTGCACGATCACCGCGCGATCGACAGCTGCCTCCTCCATCAACGCGAGGAGCCGCTCGACGGAGCACGGATCGTCGCGGTACCACGGCTCGGTCATCCCACTCGGAGCGAGCGGGTACGTCGCCTCGTCTTGGGCGACGACGTGCGTGTGCGTGTCGACCTGCCGGATCGCCCCACTCACGACGGGAGATCCGGGAAGCGCCGCCCAGCAGTGAGCCCGCCGTCGACGACGAGCGCCGTGCCATGGACGAACGACGCGTCGTCCGAGGCGAGGAAGAGCGCGGCCGCGGCGACCTCGTCGGGCTGCCCGGCCCGCCCGAGGAGGTGCCAGTCGACGAACGCGTCACGGATCGGCGCGAACACCGGATCCTCGAGGACCGAGGTCATCGGTGTCTCGATGAGGCCCGGGCACAGGCAGTTCACCCGCACGCCCGCGCGACCGAAGTCGGCAGCCATGTTGCGGGTCAGCAGCACGACACCGCCCTTCGACACGTTGTAGGCCGTCTGGCCCGAGAACCCGACGAGCCCTTCGACGCTTGCAAGGTTGACGATGCTCCCGCTCCCAGCGGCGACCATGTGCGGGACGACGTGCTTGGACACCAGCCAGGTGCCCTTCAGGTTCACTCCGATGACGCGCTCCCACTCGGCCAGGTCGAGGGTGTCGGCACCGCCGATGCTCAGGACGCCCGCCGCGTTCACGAGCACGTCGACACCACCCCGACCGTCGATCGCGCCCGCGACGGCGCTCGCCACCGCGGTCTCGTCGGCCACGTCGGCCTGCACCCACGCCGTGCACGCCGAGTCGCGGGGCCGCCCCGAGAGGTCGAGGCCGGTGACGGTCGCGCCTTCGTCCGCGAAGCGGCGGGCGCATGCGGCGCCGATGCCCGACGCTGCGCCGGTCACGAGCGCGCGCTTGCCACTGAGCCGATCTGCCATGAGTGCTCCCTGCTAGTCGGCCGACGCGATCGATGGTGGCGCGCCGAAGACGAGGTCAGGCCCCTGCCCGGTCTCGTCCTCGAACGCCTCGTCGAGCGGCCGGAACCACGAGTACTTGATGATCCCCGCGACCGCGACCAGCGCGAGCAGCACCGCCGATCCGAGCACGGTCGTGCGCAAGCCGATCACCGACGCGAGCGTGCCTTGGAGCAGCGCACCCAGCGGCACACCGGCCAGCAGCCCCATCAGGTAGATCGAGACGGCCCGACCGCGGTGCGCCTCATCGACACGCGCCTGGATCGACGTGTTGAGCGCAGTGGCGATCAGCACGTACGCAGTGCCCATCACCACCATGCCGGCGATGCCGACCGCGTAGCTCGGGGCCGCCCCGAAGAGCAGCTCACCGGCTGAGAACAGGAAGACGCCGAACACGGCGACGCGCGAACGGAGATAGCGGTCGGCCCAGAACGCGACGACCACCGAGCCGGCGACCGCGCCGATCCCGAACGCCGCGACGAGGAACCCGTATGCACCCTTCCCGACCCCGAAGACGCTCTCCGCGAACGCAGGGACGAGCTGCACCATGCTGCTCCCGAAGAACGACACCGCGGCGATCAGCAGGACCGGGAGGTAGATGCCCGCACGCGCCCGGACGTACGAGACCGCCTCCTTGAAGTGATCACGCACCCGCCCGGCCGCAGCGTCGAGCTTCACCTCGCGCGGATGGATCGCGAGCAGGGCGGCGAGCACCAGCAGGAACGAGACGGCGTTCAGGAGGAACGCTGTACCGGCGCCCCAGACCTGGAGCACGAGCCCGGCGAGGGCAGGCCCGAACGCGCGACCGGCGACGAACTGCATCGAGTTCACGCGCACCGCGTGCAGCAGCTCGGTCTTCGGGACGAGCTGGGGAACGAAGGACTGCCACGCCGTGATGTTGAGCCCCGACGCGACGCCGGAGAACATGAGCAGGACGACGATGACCTCGGGCGTCGCGATCCCGCCGACCCACACACCCCAGAGCGCGAACGCGACGAGCATCATCGCCGACTGCGTCCAGAGCAGGATCGTCTTGCGCGGGTAGCGATCGGCCAGCGATCCGGCGAGCGGCGCCATGAGCAGGGCGGGGAAGAACGCCATGAAGGCGGCGATCCCCAGCCAGGTCGTCGACTTGGTGAGCTGGTAGATCACGAACGGTGCCGCGATCGACTGCATCCACGAGCCGGAGTTCGAGACGAGCGCCGCGCACCAGAAGATCGCGTAGTCGCGGTAGCGCAGGACGCTCAGCGAGTTGCGCGGCGTCCCCGCGACGGAGGGTTCCGTCACGGTTGGAAGCCGTCGAGGACCCGGTCGAGGTCACCGCTGCCTGCGGTGAGCCCGGTCCAGGGTCCGTCGGCCATCACCACGTCCCAGTCGTCGCGCACGGCCTCGGGGGTGAGCGGGCGTTCCCAACGGGCGCCCTCGTTCACCGCGACGCTCACCCGACCGACGTAGCCACCGCCGACCGTGAAGCACTCCCCCGTCACCGTGCAGTCCTCGTGCACGAGCCAGGTCGCCACCGGAGCGACGACGTCGATCGAGAGCCACTCGAAGAGCTCAGGCGACTCCGGGATGGGACCGAAGCCGCCCGGTCGCGTCTTCGCGCACGGGGCGATCGCATTGACCGTGATCCCGTGTGCCGCGCCTTCCTGCGCGAGCGCGCGGGTGAGGCCGACGATCGCCATCTTCGCTGCCGAGTACCCCGTCATCGTCGGGACGCCCCAGAGGCCGGCCCCCGACGACAGGTTGAGCACGCGCCCCGAGCCCTGTGTCTTCATCGCGCGCCACGCGGGACGGGTGACGTGGAAGTGCCCGCCGATCTGGCTCTCGAGCACCGGCCACAACAGGTCGTCGGAGTAGTCCTCGAACGGCGACTGCCGGACGACGCCCGCGTTGTTGATGAGCGCGTCGAGGCGTCCATAGGCGTCGAGTGCGGACGCAATGATCGCCTCCCCACCGGCTTCGGTCGCCACGCTGTCGGTGTTCGCAACTGCTTCCCCGCCCGCCGCGACGATCTCGGCGACGACGGCGTGGGCCGGGTTCTCCGCGGGTGCGGCACCCGAGCCGTCGGTGTCGCTGATCGCGACCCCGAGGTCGTTCACGACGACCCGGGCACCCCGGGAGGCCAGGAGCAGTGCGTAGGCCCGGCCGAGGTTGCGACCGGCGCCGGTGATCACGACGACGCGGTCGTCCCACCGCAGCTCGGATGCCATATCGACCCATCCGAGCACCTGGCGGCGGGAGCCCGCAACTGGGCCGCCGCTCGCCTCACTCGCCGCGGAGGATCGCGGCCGGAAGGGTCCCATGGAGAGCGCCACCAGCCCAGCGACGACCGGACGGCGCTTCCATCCGCCCCGGATCAGACGGGAACGGGCATCTCGACGCCGTACAGCCGCGCCGAGTTCTCCCACAGCACCTTGCGTCGCACGTCGTCCGAGAGGTCCGCGAAGGTCGCTTCGATCATCTCGCGCACGTTGCCGTAGAGACAGATCGGGTGCGGGTAGTCGGTCTCGAAGAGGAGGTTGTCGGCGCCGATGGCGTCGATGACGCGCCCGAGGCCGTCGGCCTCGAAGAAGGTGCAGCCGAAGACCTGGCGGTGGAAGTACTCACTCGGGAGGCCGTCGTTCGGGCGTTCTTTGCGCATGGCCGACTGGCCGTATGCGTAATCGGCGGCTTCGAGCACGAACGGCAGGAAGCCGACGCCGCTCTCGACCGAGACGAACTTCAGCTCCGGGAACCGCGCGAGCAGCCCCGACGTGAGCAGCTCGACGATCTGCAGGCCGTTGCCGAGGAACAGTGCGACCGAGGTCGACACGTGCACCGCGCCCATCCCGTGGGCCTTGATGCGCGCCGGCGAGAAGTCGCCGAGGAAGTCGCCGCTCCCGATGTGGAAGCTGATCGGCAGGCCCGCTTCCTGCGCGACGGACCACAGCGGGTCCCAGTGCGCGTCGCCGAGGTACGGCAGCCCGAATCGCTGGGGTTCACCGGTGAACAGCACCCCGCGGTGCCCGCGCTCCGCGCACCGCGTCACCTCCGCGACCGCGGCGTCGACGTTCCAGAACGGCGTCGCGCTGATCGCGAGCAGACGGCGCGGGTCGGTCGCACACCAGTCGGTGATCCAGTCGTTGAAGGCGCGCACGCACGCGAGCTGCAGCTCGGCGTCACCCATCTTGAGGAAGCCCTGGCTGCCGAACCCGCCGACGTTCGGGTACATGACCTGGGACCAGATGCCGACCTCGTCCATGTAGGCGAGGCGGGCCGCAGGGTCGTACGCGGCCAGGGGGACCTCGTCCATGTTCTTGGGCGACGACGGGAAGGGTTCGGGCCACCCTGCGACCGCGGTGTGACCGACGGATGCGATCGCGGTGTCGCCGACGTACCAGGCGTCGCGGCCCGAGCCGTCACGCCGCAGCTGGGGCCCGGCGTCGACGAACTTCGCCGGGAGGCGGCTCGCCCACAGGTCCCCCGGCTCGGTGACGTGCGCGTCCGCGTCGATCACCCACTCCATGTGAACCCTCCCGGACCGGCCCAAAGGTGCTTTGGCGTCATCAACACCCGCGTGGAGGCTGCTCACTGACGCCAAAGCTGTCAGGGCGGACGGTACCCGGGTTCTCCTGCCTGGGGTAGAAACTCCATCGGCCTTCGCGCAGGGGGCACCTCAGGGGGGACGACGACATGGCCGATCCGGCAGCAGGCGAACGGGAGCTCGCGACGGGATTGGCGTTCCCTGAGGGACCGGTGGTGCTGTCCGACGGTTCCGTCCTCGTGGTCGAGATCCATCGGGGGACGCTCAGCCGGGTGCCCGCGGGCGGCGGGACGGTCGAGGTGGTCGCCGAGCTCGGCGGTGGGCCGAACGGCGCCGCGATCGGACCCGACGGCGCGGCCTACGTCGTGAACAACGGCGGGTTCCTGTGGAGCGAGCTCGGCGACATGCTCATCCCGTTCGAGCTGACGACGATGAGCAACGAGCCGCCCGACTTCGAGGGCGGTTGGGTGAACCGGGTCGACCTCGGGACGGGCGAAGCGACCGTCCTCTACCGAGAGTGCGACGGCCACCGCTTCGCCGGCCCCAACGACATCGTCTTCGACTCCGACGGTGGGTTCTGGTTCACCGACTTCGGCAAGACCCGGGAGCGCACCGCCGACAAGGGCTCGCTCTACTACGCGCGCGCCGACGGCTCGAAGATCCTCGAGACTGCACGCGGGCTCTACGGCCCGAACGGGGTCGGTCTCTCTCCCGCCGGCGATCGCGTCTACGTGGCAGAGAGCTTCACCGGCCGACTCCTCTCCTGGGAGGTCACCGGACCGGGCGTGCTCGCCAGCCCGATGGCGACGGTCGTCGAGGCAACCAAGGGTCACTTCGACTCGCTGGCGGTCGAGGCCGACGGCGACGTGGTCGTCGCCGCGATCGGCGAGGGACTGTGCGTGGTGGCGGCCGATGGCTCGGGCCACGAGTACGTCCCGATGCCCGACCGGTTCACCACCAACGTCGCGTTCGGCGGCGAGGGCAACACCACCGCGTTCGTCACGCTCTCGGGGAGCGGGCGCCTCATCGCCGTCGACTGGCCGCGCGCCGGCCTCGAGCTCGCGTACTAGCCGTGCCTTCGATCGCGCAGCACATCAAGGACCGCGCCGCCGACGGTGATCGCGTGGCGATCCGGTTCGAGGACTCCACCTACACCTGGGCGGAGTATGTCGACGCGTGCGCGACGCGCGCCGCGTACCTCCGGGCGACGCTCCGTCCCGACGCACCCCAGCACGTCGGCCTCCTGTTCGACAACGTGCCGGAGTTCTCCATGTGGCTCGGCGCGGTCGCCTTGCTCGGCATCGTCGGCGTCGGGATCAACCCCACTCGCCGCGGTGCCGAGCTCGCACGCGACATCACCCACACCGATTGTCAGCTGATCGTCACCGAGGGCCGCCACGCCCATCTGCTCGACGGGCTCGACCTCGGCGCGGCGAAGGGACGGGTGCTCGACGTCGACCGCGACGACTATGCGGGAATCCTCGCACCGCACGAGGACGCCTCGATCCCCGACGTCGCGATCGACGAGCGCGCGACGTACCTCCTCCTCTTCACCTCGGGGACGAGCGGCGCGCCGAAGGCGTGCATCATCTCGCAGGGTCGGCTCGAAGGACAGGGAGGCCGCCTCGTGGAGATGCTCGAGTTCGGGTCCGACGACGTCATGTACCAGGTGATGCCGCTCTTCCACTCGAACGCGATCATCACCGCGTACGCACCGTGGCTCATCTCGGGCGCGACGGCCGCGATCCGTCGCCGGTTCTCCGCGTCGGGCTTCCTCCCCGACGTGCGCACGTTCGCCGCTACGTACTTCAACTACGTCGGCAAGCCGCTCTCGTACATCCTCGCGACGCCGGAGCAGCCGGACGACGCCGACAACACGCTCACGCGCGTCTTCGGCAACGAGGCTGCAGATCTCGACATCACCCGGTTCTCCGAGCGCTTCGGCACGCCCGTCATCGATGGGTACGGCTCGACCGAGGGCGGCGCCAACATCAACCGCACGCCCGACATGCCGAAGGGCGCGCTGGGGGTGGGTGCCGAGGGCACGGTAATCATCGACGCCGAGACCGGCAACGAGCGGCCGCGCGCCGAGTTCGACGATGCCGGACATCTGCTCAACCCCGAAGAGTGCATCGGCGAGATCGTCAACAAGAAGGGTGCGTCGAGCTTCGAGGGCTACTACAAGAACGATGAAGCGAATGCGCAGCGGGTGCGCGACGGCTGGTACTGGACCGGCGACCTCGGATACCGCGACGACGCCGGGTACTTCTACTTCGCCGGTCGAGACTTCGAGTGGCTCCGTGTCGATGGCGAGAACTTCGCCGCCGCGCCGGTCGAGCGAATCCTGGCTC
Organism: Acidimicrobiia bacterium; assembly: GCA_038321755.1. Classification (GTDB taxonomy): domain Bacteria; phylum Actinomycetota; class Acidimicrobiia; order IMCC26256; family PALSA-555; genus JALHSW01. The sequence continues at coordinate 11,789 of JBBQFJ010000034.1, forward strand.
GCCACCCTGACGTCGTGCTCGCAGCCGTGTTCGCGGTGCCCGACGAGGACGTCGGCGATCAGGTCATGGCGGCGCTCGAGCTGCGCCCCGGTACCACCTTTGACCCCGGCGACTTCGACGAGTTCCTCTCCGAGCAGCCCGACCTCGGCACGAAGTGGTCGCCGCGCTACGTGCGCGTCACCGAGAAGCTGCCGACCACCGAGACCCAGAAGGTGCTGAAGCGGCAGCTCCGCCGCGAACGCTGGGACGTGACCGACCCGGTGTGGTGGCGCTCCGCGAAGGCCGCACCCATGACGCCGATGGACGACGCGAGCCGCGCCGAGCTGGTCGGCCGGTTCGAAGCGCGTGGGCGTGCCAACGCCCTCGACCTGCCCTAGAGAAGAGGATTGCAGTGCTCAAAGGACGGGTTGCCGTCGTCACCGGGAGCGGGCGTGGCATCGGCCGCGCCGAGGCGACCCGACTCGCCGCCTACGGAGCGAAGGTCGTCGTCAACGACCTCGGGGTCGCGACCGATGGCAGCGAGACGGGTGAGACGCCGGCTGACGAGGTGGTGGCGGAGATCCGGGCCGCGGGCGGTGAGGCCGTCGCCGACCGCTCCGACATCGGGACGATCGAAGGTGGCGAGACGGTGGTGCAGCGGGCGATCGACGAGTGGGGTCGGCTCGACGTCGTCGTGAACAACGCGGGGTTCGGCCGGCCGCGCATGGCGTTCAACCTTGCCCCGGAGGAGTGGGACGACGTGATCCGCGTGCACCTGCGCGGCACGTTCGCCGTCACGTCACCGGCGTGCCGCTGGTGGCGGAGCGAGGCCAAGGCCGGACGCGCGCAAAGTGGTCGGATCGTGAACACGTCGACCGGGCTGCTGCTCTACGGGGGTGCGGGGCAGTCGAACTACGTCGCGGCGAAGGCCGGCGTGCTCGCGTTCACCGAGGCGATCGCAACCGAGATGGCGCCGTACGGCGTGACCGCCAACTGCATCATGCCGTCGGCCGCGACACGTCTCGCGAACATCGGATGGCGGGTCGCTCGCAATGCTGCACTCCTCGAGACCGACTTCGACCCGACGGACCCGGTGCACGTTGCCGAGATGATCTGCTACCTGGGCTCGGTCGAGTCGGGCTGGCTCAACGGCCAGTGCTTCCAGGTACGCGGTGGGATGGTCGAGCACGTGCAGACGTTCGTGGTCGATCGTGTCGCCGAGCGCAATGATGTGGGCTGGACGGCGGCTGACCTCGCGGGTGAGCTGCCCCGGCTGTTCGGCGCCGGCGCCCGCCGCGCCGATCCCCCACCCAAGGAGTGGCAGGACCAGTACCACGCCAAGGGCGGCGCCTCCACCAGCCAGTAGACCCCTGGATGCGTCTCTCACCTTCCTCTTCGACGCTCAAAGACGCACGACCGAGAACCCGGGCTCACACGGAGTTGGAGCACACATGGACCTCGAACAACTGCAGACCACGCTGGCCGATGCGACGGACGCCATCACGGTGGGGCGCGTCTACGGCACGCCGATCGAGCGCGACGGCACGCTCGTCATCCCGGCCGCCGCCGTGCGTGGCGGGGGCGGTGGGGGCGGTGGCGAGGGACCGAACGCCGACGGCATCGTAGGCGTCGGTACGGGCAGCGGGTTCGGACTCGACGCCCGTCCGGTCGGCGCGTTCGTCGTGCGCGACGGCGACGTGCAGTGGGTGCCCGCCGTCGACCAGGGTCGCCGAACGGCGGCCGTGGCCACCGTCATGATCGTCGGCATCCTGGCAGTGCGATCGGTGCTCCGCTCGTTCAGCCATCGCCGACGGAAGCACTAACGCAGGTGGACGGGTTCCCGGTCTTCGACGCCGACTCCCACTTCATGGAGCCGCCCGACATCTGGGAGAGCCTCATCGACCCTGCGTTCGCCGGCCGCGAGCCCGTCGGGTCGCCGGATCGCGGCGCGACGGTCGTCGACCGCGACCGGCGCGTCCCGACGGTACGTTGGCGCAGCCGCGCCGGCGGTCTCGCCACGTTGAACGAGACGTGGGCCACCGACTACCGGCGCTACGACGAGCGCGGCTGGGACCCGGAGGCGTACATCCTCGCGATGGACGACCAGGGCATCGAGCGCATGGCGTTGTACCCGAGTCGCGGCCTCATGCAGGTGGCCGCGTGGGGCCTCGACCCGCACCTCGCCGCCGCAATCGTGCGCGCCTACAACGGCTGGGCCGCGAAGTTCGTGGCGCACGTCCCCGACCGTCTCACCGCGGTCGGTCAGCTCGCGCTCAACGACGTCGACGCCGCGATCGTCGAGGCGCGCCGCTGCGTCGAAGAACTCGGCGTGCGAGCGTTCTTCGTCCTCCCCGAACCGCCGCTCCCCGGCGTCACGCTCGAGCGCGCCTATTACGACCCGCTCTGGGCGACGCTCGCCGAGCTCGACACCCCGGTCGCGCTCCACAACGTGGCCGGCACCGGGCTCGGCCAGATCGGCGCCGACCGCTTCGGCGACTGGGCACTCCCCCGAATCGCTGCGGCGTTCCCCCTCGAAGCCCAGCTCACGCTGTTCTCGTTCCTCATCGGCGGCATCTGCGACCGCCATCCCGACCTGCGGGTCGTCGTGCTCGAAGCCGGCGCGGGATGGCTCCCGTTCTGGCTCTGGTGGCTCGACGAGCTGTACGAGCGCTACGAGGGCATCGACTGCGACTCGCTCTCGGCCACGCCGGGCGAGCTGTTCCGACGGCAGTGCTTCATCTCGGCCGAGGTCGAGGAGCCACACCTGCGCCACGTCGTCGACGCGCTCGGTGTCGGCTGCATCGTGACGGCGTCGGACTTCCCGCATCCGGAGGGCTCGTTCCCGAACGGCATGCGCGACTTCGCGGCCCGCGACGACCTCAGCGAGCAGGAGAAGCAAGCGATCCTCTGGGACAACCCCCACCGCCTGTACGGCATCACGCCCTAGAGCAAAGGCGTTTTGGCGTCAGGGACACCCGCGTCAGAGATGCTCAGCGACGCCAAAACACCTCTGGGCTCAGCCGAACAGGACCGGGAGCTTCGTCGGGGCGCGGAACGCGAGGCCACTGATCCGGGCATCGGCCGACGCGTCGGGGTCGAGCCGCAGGTTCGGGAGCCGGTCGAGGACCGCGTTGATCACGACGGCCGTCTCCATCCGGGCGAGGTGAATGCCCAGGCACATGTGCACACCGAACGCGAACGCCATGTGCTGCTGCACGTCGCGGTGGATGTCGAACGCGTCCGGGTCCTTCCAGCGCGACGGGTCGCGGTTCGCGCTGCCCATCTCGACCTGGATCGGTGACCCGGCCGGGATCTGCACCCCCGCGACCTCGACGTCGCGGGTCGTCGTGCGCCCGATGCCGGTGAGCGGTGGCTCCCACCGCAACCCTTCCTCGATCGCCTGCTGCATCAGCCCGCGATCGGCACGCAACGCCTCGAGCTGGTCGGGATGCGTCAACAGCGCGTACAGCAGGTTGCTCGACGACCGGTACGTGGTCTCCGCACCGGCGGGGAGCAGCAACCGGAGGAACGCGATGATCTCCTCGTCGTTCAACCGTTGCCCGTCGAGCTCGGCCTGGGTGAGCACCGAGATCACGTCTTCCCGCGGCTCGACCCGGCGCTCGCTGATCACTGCGGCGAAGTAGTCGTAGAGCCATTGTGACGCGGCGAGCCCGTTCTCGATGTTGTCGATGATCGTGATGAGCTCGACGGCCTTGGTGTGGAACTGCGCGAGGTCCTCACGCGGGAGCCCGAGCATGCCGGCGATCACGTGCACGGGGAACGGGAAGAACAGCTCGCGCACCAACTCGGCCGAGCCGCGGTCGACGAAGTCGTCGATCAGCCCGCTGACGATCGGCGAGATGAGGTCGGGCTCCCACCGGTCCATCGCCTTCTTGGTGAACGCCTGCTGCACCAGGGCGCGGTACTGGTGGTGCTCGGGCTCGTCCATCTCGAGGATCGAGTGCCCCATGAGCAGCCCGATGGTGTCGGCGTAGCCCGACGACGAGAAGGTCTCGCCGTCCTTGAGCGCCTGCTGCACCGCGTCGAACGAGAGCATGGCGTAGGGCGTCGGGCCGTCGCCCGTCAAGGCCTCCCCGAACACGTCCGCGAACCCGAAGCGATGCGCGAAGTTGCCCGTGTGCACCGGGCACTCGGAGCGCATCTCGTGGAACGTCGGATGGATGTCGTCGACCGACCCGATCCCAGCGGCGGCGTCGAAGGCCTCGAATGCGTTCTGCTCTTCAGCGGTCATGGACCCAGGTTGGCACGCCGCTTGCCTCGTCCGCGCCCCGCCCGTAGCGTCCGAATTGGAACACGTTCTCGCGCACCGCACGGCGACCGGGGAGATCCGCACATGGCCCACGACAAGCTGTTCGAGCCGTTGCCGGTCGGACCGATCGAGCTGCGCAACCGGGTGATCTTCGGTGCGCACTTCACGATGTTCACCGAGCCGAATCCGGTCTGGGGGGAGCCCGGCTTCTACGGACGTCGCTACGGCCGCTACCTCGCCGAGCGCGCGCAGGGCGGCGTCGCCGCGGTGATCGCAGGTGAGACCTCGGTGAGCCCGAACACGGCGTACAAGATGCCGAACAACGCCAACGGGTGGGATGCAGCATCGATCCCCCACTACGAGGCGCTCACGAGCCAGGTGCACGCGCACGGCGCGGCTGCGTTCATCCAGCTCACGCACTCCGGGGCGATGATGCTCGGCAACTGGTCGAAGCAGGTCGCAGTCGCGCCGTCGGTGGCGCCCGACCACATGGAAGCGCCGAAGGCGATGGACGCTCGCGACATCGCGGAGTCGATCGACTACCACGTGCGCTGCGCGAAGAACGCTGTCGCCGGCGGGTTCGACGGCATCGAGCTGCAGAGCGCGCACGGCTACCTGCTGCACCAGTTCCTCACGCCGAAGTACAACCAGCGCGACGACGGCTACGGCGGCAGCCTCGAGAACCGGATGCGCTTCGGGGTCGAGGTGATCTCCGCAATCCGCGACGCCGTCGGTGACAAGGTCGCGGTGGGACTTCGCCTGGCCGGCGACGACGAGCAGTCGTACGGCCCGGGGCTGACCGCGGATGACTGCGCCGAGATCGCCGCCCGGTACGAGGAGCTCGGCCTGGTCGACTTCCTCAACGTGAGCGTGGGCATCGGGGGCATCGGGATGGTGCGCACCAACTACGCACCTCACCTGCTCGGCGTCTACGCGGCGCACGCGATCAAGAAGGCCGTGCGCGACACTCCGGTGTTCGCGGTGCACCGCATCCTCACGCCCGACGAAGCCGAGACGATCATCGAGAACCACGAAGCCGACGGCATCACGCTCGTGCGCGCGCTCATCGCCGACCCCGAGTGGGTGAACAAGGCGCGTGAGGGGCGCGACGAGGAGGTGCGCCGCTGCACCGGGATCAACCAGTCGTGCTACGGGAACCTGCTCCAGTCGATGCCGATCAACTGCGTGCAGAACCCCGCCGTCGGCCGGGAGGACGACCTCGGCCTCGGCACGCTCGAGCCCGCGGCGACCCCCAAGAGGGTGGTCGTGGTGGGCGGCGGCCCCGGCGGGATGGAGGCAGCCGCGACCGCGGCGGCCCGCGGCCACCACGTCACCCTGCTCGAGCGCGACGACGAGCTCGGCGGTGCGTTGCGCTGGGCTGCCAAGCTCCCAAGGCGTGAGGAGATCTGGGAGATCGCCCGCTGGCGGATCGGCGAGTGCGAGCGCCGTGGTGTCGACGTGCAGACCGGCGTGAGTGCCACCGCCGCGACCGTGCTCGCCCTGAAGCCCGACGCCGTGATCGTCGCGACCGGCGGTCGGGCCACGAAGCTCGGCAACGCCGCGTACCACCCGATGCCCGTTCCCGGGTCCGAGCAGGACTGGGTGCTCGACCACATGGATGCGCTCCAGCGGTTCTTGGCCGATCCCGACTCGCTCGGCGCGCGCGTCGTGCTGCTCGACGCGGTCGGCCACGCGCAGGCGATCGGGCTCGGTGAGCTCCTCGCCGCGGCCGGGAAGGACACGATCTGCGTGACGCCACTCCCGATGCCGATGGCACTCGACGGCGAGTCGGCCGCGGCGATCCTGCCCCGTGCGGTGCGCGCCGGCCTGTCGTGGCGTCCGAACAACGCCATGGCGTTCATCGGCGATCACGAGGTGACGATCGCTGACGTGCTCTCCCGGGAGATGGAGACGATCACGGCCGTCGACACGGTGATCATCCGAACCCACGGGCTCCCGAACGACGCGCTCACCCATGAGCTCGACGGCAAGGTCGATGAGCTCATCACCATCGGCGACGCCGTGGCCGTCCGCCTCGTCGACCGCGCCGTCTACGACGGCCACGTCGCCGCCCGAGCGCTCTAGGTCAACCGCGGCCTCAGCGGCCCGTCACCCGGATGAACTTGCGCATCGCAAGCACGCTGAACACCGCAGTGATCCCCACGATCCAGGCGGCCGACTGCCAGATCGCGCTGCCAGGGTCGGTCCCGTCGTAGAGCGCGCGCACCGCATCGGTGACGATCGAGAACGGGTTGGCGTTCGCGATCGTCTCGAGCCAGCTCGGCATGCTCGACGGGTCGACGAATGCCGATGAGATGAACGTCATCGGGAACATCCAGATGAAGCCGGCCGAGTTCGCCGCCTCCACCGACTTCACCGACACACCGATCCACGCCTGCACCCAGCTCAGCGAATAGCCGAAGGCGAGCAGCAGGATCGTTGCGAAGACGGCGTCGATGAACGGCCCCAGGACCGACCAGCCGACGGCGAACGCCACCACGAGCATCACCGCGAACGTGAAGATGTTGCGGACGAGGTCGGACAGGGTCCGCCCGAGCAGCACCGCGGGCTGCACCATCGGGAGCGACTTCAGCCGCTCCATGATCCCCTTGCTCATGTCCTCCGCGACGCCGAGCGTCGTGAAGGTGGTGCCGAACACGACCGTCTGGGCGAAGATCCCGGCCATGACGTACTGCGTGTAGTCGCCGCCTGGCACGCTGACCGAGCCGCCGAACACGTAGACGAACAGCAGCACGAACATGATCGGTTGGATGGCGGAGAAGATCACCAGCTCGGGTGATCGCGGCATTGCGCGCATGTGGCGCAGCGCCTCGGTCCACGTGTCGCGCCAGATCCAGATCATGCCGCTGGGCGCGTCGTGCCCGCCGACCTCGTCGACGGCCGTGGTGCCACGCGGCATCGTGATCGCAGCGTCGGGTGCAGCCATCAGGCGACCTCCTCCGCGAGATCGTCGTCGTCTTCGTCGGGTTCCTCGGCCTTGTGGCCGGTGAGCTCGAAGAACACGTCGTCGAGCGTCGGGCGACGGACTGCGACGTCCTCGACCGGCACACCCGCCGCGTCGAGCTCGCGCACGATCTGCGGCACGATCCCCGCGCCGGTCGCGATGGGCACCTCGACGGTGCGGCCCACCGCGTCCACCGACTCCACACCGCACGCGTGCGCCTGCAGCACGGCGAGTGCCGCGTCGAACCGGATCGGATCGTCGACCGTGACGACGAGCCGTTCGGCCCCCGTCTGGGCCTTCAGCTCGTCCGAGGTCCCCTCGGCGATCTTCTTCCCGTGGTCGATGACGACGATGTTGTCGGCGAGGCGGTCGGCCTCCTCGAGGTACTGGGTCGTGAGCAACGTGGTGGTGCCGTCGGCGACGAGCTCCTCGATGAGGCCCCACATCGAGACACGACTGCGCGGGTCGAGGCCAGTGGTCGGCTCGTCGAGGAACAGCACCGAGGGGCGGCCGATGAGGCTCATGCCGATGTCGAGCCGGCGCCGCATCCCTCCCGAGAAGGTGCCGACGACTCGGTTGCGGGCGCGGTCGAGGGCGAAACGGCCGAGGAGCTCGTCGGCCCGCTTCCGGGCCTCCTTCACCGGGAGGTGGAAGAGCCGTCCGACGGTCTCGAGGTTCTCGAAGGCGGTGAGTCGCTCGTCGACCGCAGCGAACTGACCGGTGAGGCCGATGCGCGCGCGGGCCCGGCGAGGTTCCTTGACGACGTCGATGCCGTCGACGATGGCGCGACCCGCGTCGGGTTTGAGCAGCGTGGTGAGAATTCGCACCGCGGTGGTCTTTCCCGCGCCGTTCGGGCCGAGCACACCGAGCACCGTGGCGCGCTCGATCGCGAAGTCGACGCCACCCAGTGCCTGGGTGTCGCCGAAACGCTTCCGAAGACCTTCCGCGATGACTGCAGGCATGGCGGATCACATTATCGAAGGGAACGAGACTTCCCCTTCATCGTTCCTGGCCGATCGTTGCTGGCCGATCGTTCCCGGCAGCGCGTCGCGAGGAAACCCCGAGTCGGGGCGGCGGGTGTCAGCCGGCAGTGCGGGGCACCGCGACGATCGCTCGTGCGACCAATGCGGCTTCGACCGTCGTGCCCGGGTCCGATGCAGCCGGGTCCGTGACGGCGGGCGCCACCGCGCAGTCACCCGCGAGCTCAATCGTCGAGAACCCGCCGGAGCTGCCGTTCGGCGACTCCATCTGCACGCCGATCTGGAGCGCGCCGCTCGTCGTGCCGGGGATGGACGTCGAGCCGCTGGTCGTGTCGCCCACATTCGGGAGGTTGGTCGGCGACATCGGCACCGATGCGGTGTACGCGATCGAGAGACTCGCCACGCCATTCACGACGTACGAGTCGGCGACGAAGTTGCCGTAGTTGATGGCGACGAGGTACGTGCCGTCGGGCTGGCACGTCGCGGTGAAGTCGTTCCCTTCGGCGCCGACCGGCCCGGCGCCGACGAGGCCCACGGCACCGGCCGCGAGGAACGCCGAGGCCAGCACGGCGGCGGATCGGAGTCGAAGGGGCTGGAACCTGGGTGCGGAATCGGTGCTCATGCCGTTGATCCTGCAGGATTTTCCACCGAAGGTGGCACGGATTCCCGACCTTGGAGGACACTGGGGCCGTGGAATCCTCGGAGATCGATCCGCTCGACCGTGAGATCCTCGGCGAGCTCGCGACCAGCGGCCGGCTCTCCTGGCGCGAGCTCGGCCAGCGCGTCGGGCTCTCGGCCAACGCCACCGCCGACCGGGTGCGTCGCCTCGAGCAGCGTGGGGTGATCACCGGGTACGCGGCTCGGGTCGACCCCACGAAGGTCGGACGCGGGCTCGAGGCGATCGTCTCGGTGAAGATGCACGCGAGCGCCGAGCGCGAGCCGTTCGAGGAGTTCGTCGCCGCACACGACGCCGTGACCGACGCGGTGCACCTCACCGGCGAGGACGACTACGTGATGCAGGTGTCGTGTCGCGACGCCGCCGAGCTCGACGAGATCCTCACCGCCCTGAAGCGAGAACGGGGCGTCGCCGACACCAACACCCGCGTCGTGCTCCGCCGCATCCAGTCCTGACCGGGGTCAGGGCCCGATCGGACCGAAGCAGCGTTCGGCCAGCTCGCCGAAGCCGATGGGGTCGACCTGGATGTCGAGGTGGCCGTCGACACGCTTGATGTCGAGGCTCGGGCAGAAGAACCCTTCGCCACCGATGAAGAAGTAGGGCGATCCGACGACGCCGAGCGAGCGGCCGAGGTCGAGGTCCGCCAGCACGGCTGCGTGATCCTCACCGCGGGTGCCGTCGATCCCGCACTCGGCGGCGATCTCACCGAGCACGTGCGGGTCGCTGACGTCGCGACCCTCTTCGAAGAGCGCGTTGCGGAGCGCGAGGTTGCACTGCTCGCCGACGCGCGGGCCGGCCCGTCGCGCACGCGCCGCCAGACCGAGCGCCGGCAGGGAGCTCGTCGGGAACGCACTGGGGTCGTAGCCGCGGAACAGATCCGCGGCGACGCTGGACTGCAGCTCCTCGATCTCCTCGGTGACGAGCGACTCGGCAAGCGGCGCGCCGTTCACCAGCTCGAGGGGCCAGGCGCGTACGACGATCACCGGGAGGTCGCGCCCGAGGGCCGTGCGCTGGTCGACCAGCCGCCGGAGCCCGACGTGGGTGAACGGGCAGAGGACGTCGGCGAACACCTCGATCGTCTCGGGGAGGAGGCGCAGCGTGGGGATTGACGGATGGGTACCCATGACCTCAGTGTGCGCTCCCTGAGGCCGCACAACGAGGGCACAAGGTCCCGATCACGCAGGGGCGCCGCCGGCCACGAGGATCGACTGGCCGCTGACGAAGCTCGCAGCGTCGCTCGCCAGGAAGACCACGACGTTTGCCGTCTCCGCCGCCGCCTGCATCCGGCCCAGGGGGATCCGAGCCTGCGCCCACTCGCCGAGCGTGCGGTCGCCCCGGGTCGCACCAGCCACGAGCCCCGGGTTGCCGGTCCCGGCCGGCGAGACGCCCAGCGGGCAGACCGCGTTCACCCGGATGCCGGCAGGCCCGAGCTCCCGGGCCATCCCTTCGGTCATGCGGACGAGCCCCGCCCGCGCCGCCGCGAACGCGCCGAACCCGGGCTCGGCGACGAGCGCGGCCGACGATGACAAGCTCACGATCGCGCCGCCACTCCCCTGTTCGGCCATCGCCCGTGCGCAGGCGCGAGTGCCGAGCCAGGCCGCGGTGAGGTTCGCGTCGAGCGCGGCCTGCCACGACGCGACTTCGAGGTCGACCATCCGCCCGTTCCCGAGGTCCGGACCCGTGCCTCCCGAGAGGTTGCACCCGATGTCGAGGCGACCGAGCTCGGCGACGGTCGTCGCGACGGACGCATCGACCGCGTCGGCATCGGTGACGTCGATCGGCAGCACGAGCGCGCGCTGACCCTCGGCTCGCACCGCCGCCGCGGTCGCCTGCAAGGCGGCGAGCGGGACCCGGAACGACTGCTCGGCTCCGGCCGCACCGTCATCCACCATGTCGACGCACGCAACGTCGGCGCCCAGGCGCGCCAGCGTGACCGCAGCCGCGCGACCGATCCCCGGCGGCCGCGCCGCCCCCGCGACCCACGCGACCTTGCCGGCGAAGTCGATCACGAGCCCAGCTCGCCGAAGATGGACTCGAGCTCCAGCTCCACCTCGCGTGTCTGCCCGCCGAGCTGAAGGAATCGCGCCATACGCTCCCGAGCCACCGGATCCCGGAGCGCATCACGGAACGCGGCCGATTCGACGACGTAGCCGTCGGTGGGATCGCCGACCGCGGCGTCGACCGCGCGCTTCGCACCGGCGACGGCCTCGGGCGGCATCGACGCGACCCGGAGCGCGAACGCATGCACGAAGTCGTCGATGTCGTCGTCGCGCAGCACCCGGTTGACGTAGCCCATCGCCGCGGCTTCGACCCCCGTCACGTCACCGCAGCCCAACACGATCTCCAGCGCCCGCGCCCGTCCGACGAGACGGGTGAGCCGTTGCGTTCCCCCCGCCCCGGGGATGATCCCCAGCGCCACCTCGGGCTGCCCGAACCTTGCCTCGGCCGTGCAGAACCGCAGATCACACGCAAGCGCGAGCTCGGAGCCACCACCGCGCGCGATCCCCCGCACCAGCGCGATCGACACCTTCGGGCACGTTCGCAGCCGGTCGAACAGCACGTTGATCGGAGCGGGCACGGCGCTCGCGCCATAGGCGTCGGGCGACATGTCGAGGATCATCTGGACGTCGGCGTGCGCGACGAAGAAGTCGGGATCCGCGCTGGTGAGCACCAGCACCCGGGTTGCGTCGTCGGTCTCGAACCCGGCGAACAGCGCAACGAGATCGGGGACGAACGCCGGGTCCCACAGGTTGATCGGCGGGTGATCGATGACGGCCCACGCCACGCCATCGGCCACCTCGACCGCGATGTGCTCCATACCGTCGTAGGCCATCATCCGTCAGTCCCGCGTCAGTCGGGCATCGGCGGGTCCCACTGCACGCCGTTGATGTGGCTTCCGCCGTCCGCGAACATCGTCATGCCGGTGATGTAGTCGCTGTCCTCGGTCGCGAGGAACAGCGCGACGCCCCCGATGTCGTGCTCAGGGTCGCCCATCCGGCCCATCGGGTTCTCCCGCAACATCTCCTTGGCGTTCTCCGGCGCCGACTCGGCGAACGCGACGTACGCGGGCGACGCCGCTGCCGGCGCGATGCAGTTCGCGTTGATGCCGTGCTTCGCCCACTCCCGTGCCGCGGTGCGCGTGATCGCGAGGATGCCGAGCTTCGCCGCGTTGTAGTCGACGGAGTACTGGTGCGCGTTGATTCCGTTCAGCGACACGAAGTTGATGATGCGCCCCCAGCCCGCCTCCTTCATGTACGGGAAGACGGCTTGCATCGCACGGAACGTGTGCATCGGTCCACCCAGGAACGCGAGCTCGAGATCGGTGTCGGGCTTGCGTTCGAATCGGTTGAACCCGCCGGCGACGTACGCGTTGTTCACCAGGATGTCGACGCGCCCGAACTCGGCGACGGCCACGTCGACCATCGCCTCGATCTGGGACTTGTCGAGCACGTCGGTCGGGACGAACTTCGCCGTGCCCCCGAGATCGTCGACGATCTCACGCTCGACGGCGGCCCCGGTGTCCGGATTCAGCTCGGCGACGAGCACCGATGCGCCTTCCCGAGCGAAGCGCCGGGAGATCCCACGGCCGATGCCCTGGCCGGCCCCCGTCACGATCGCCACCCGTCCGTCGAGCCGTCCCATTTCGCTTGCTCCCCCCGGTGCGTCCTTGCGAGCCGCCGACGCTACCCGAGCCGTTCTCGTCCCGTTTCTCGCAGTTCTTGGCACGCTGACCGGCGAAATGCGCGGACCAGCGTGCCAAGAATCCGGAGCAGTAGCGTCACGCCCGTGGCGGAATCGATGCGGGGCTTCGGACTCGGATGCGAGTTCTTCAACGGGTTGCAGTACCGCCGCTTCATCGTCGACGGCGAGATGGTCGTCGAGCTCGACATCACCGATGACCTGCGCGGCCCCGCCGGCTCGGTGCACGGTGGTCTGCTCACCATGCTCGTCGACGTCGCCGGAGCGACCTGCCTCTCGCGTGCGTCCGGGCGACCCGTCGCCACCGCGTCGACATCGATCCAGTACCTCTCGGCCGGGCGCGTCGGTCCGGTGCGCGCGGTGCCGAAGCTGCTGCGAGCGTCGGACACGCTCGGCGTGGCCGACGTGCAGGTGATCGACATCGGCAAGGACTCCCGCCTGATGGCCGTCGCCCACGTGACCTGCCGGTTCCTGCCGGGCGAAGGCTTCGTTCGGAACGTCTCGTAGCGCCAGCCCCACTGAGCCACCTCACGGACAGGCCCGGTACGCTCCGGCGCCATGAGCCAAGACCTTGGACACGAAATCGTCGACCACGTGGCGTGGATCACGCTCAACCGGCCCGACTCGGGGAACGCCCTCACCCCGGACCAGCGCAACGAGATCATCGGCCACCTCGAGGACGCCAGCGGCAACCTCGCAGTGCGGGCGGTCGTCATCACCGCGGTCGGCGAGAAAGCCTTCTGCACCGGTGCCGACCTGCGCATCGACCGCCCCGAGCAGTTCGACCGACCCGAAGGCGCGCCCGAGCGCCCGGCCGGTGCGGTCGCCCGCACCTGCATCGGCGCGCAGCGACTCATCGCCGCGATCCAGGACTGCGAGAAGCCGGTCATCGCCGCGGTGAACGGCACTGCCGCCGGCATCGGCGCCCACATCGCGTTCGCGTGCGACCTCGTGATCGCGGCCGACACCGTCCGCTTCATCGAGGTGTTCGTGCGCCGCGGCATCATCCCCGACGGCGGCGGCGCCTACCTCCTCACCCGACTCGTCGGTCCACAGAAGGCGAAGGAGCTGATCTTCTTCGGCGACGACCTCGCCGCGCCCGACGCCGCCGGGCTCGGACTCGTCAACAGGGTGGTCCCTGCGGCCGAGCTGCACGACGCCGCGGCCGAGTGGGCCGGCCGCCTCGCGCAAGGCCCGACGCCCGCGATCGGGCTCTCGAAGTACCTCGTGAACCGGGCGATGGAGTCGGACCGCACGACTGCGTTCGGCGATGAGCGCTGGGCACAGGAGATCGCGATGGCCAGCGCCGATGCCGCCGAAGGACTCGCCAGCTTCGGCGAGCGCCGCAAGCCCGTCTTCCAGGGCTGGTGACCAGCGTGCCCGGCAGCTCGGCATCCGATACCGCGCCCGTCCTCGACGCGATCGACGCCGGGTTCGACGAGGCCCGCCTCGCCCTCGAGGATCTCGTGCGCATCCCGTCGATCTCGGCCGACGACGATCGCACGGCTGATGTGCAGCACAGCGCGGATGCCACGTCCTCCTACTTGGAGGCGTGCGGACTCGAGCACGTCCGAACCGCCAGCGCCGCGGGCTCGCCCCCGGCCGTCATCGGCGAGTGGCTCCACGCCGAGGGTGCGCCGACCGTCCTCCTCTATGCGCACCATGACGTGCAGCCCCCGGGGTACGAGGAGCGCTGGACGTCGGACCCGTTCGAACCGGTCGCCCGCGACGGTCGCCTCTACGGCCGCGGCACCGCGGACGAC
>JBBQFJ010000035.1:0-25876 GCA_038321755.1 Acidimicrobiia bacterium
GTACGCGTTCATCCTCCTGGCGATCACGCTCGCGCTGCTGCCGGTGTCGACACTCAGCTGGGGCTACGCCGCGGCGGCGGCCGTGCTCGGCGTGATGTTCATCGTGCAGGCGATCCGCCTCCACGGCGATCCCACCCCGGAGCGCGCGATCAAGCTGTTCATGTTCTCGAACACCTATCTCGCACTGCTGTTCGCGACCGTTGCCGTCGACACCCTCATCCGCGCCCACTGAGGCCTCGGCCCCGCGTCGTCGGGGTCTCCTGCTGATCGTCGCAGGGCTGATCGTCCTGCTCGTCGGCGGCCTGACCACCTGGTTGGTCGTGTCGAACGACGACGGCGTGGTCGCGAAGCCCGCGACGTCACCGAGCCGTCCGGGCGGCGGCGGGGGGAAGGACTCGTGCGTCCCGGCCGTGTCGTCGGGTCCGGCGACGGTCGGGGATGCGGCACCCGAGTTCCGCCTGCGTGGTCTCGATGGCGGCTGCGTCGACCTGGCCGACCTTCACGGCCATCCCGTGATCGTCAACTTCTGGGCGTCCTGGTGCTTCCCGTGTCGCCAAGAGATGCCGCTGCTGCGCGCCGCCTACGCGAAGCATCATGCAGAGGGCCTCGAGATCGTCGGGATCCCCTACCGCGACATCGACTCGGACTCTCGAGCATTCGCGAAGCGGTACGGCGCGTCCTGGCTCCTCGCTCGGGACACCGACTCGGCCACTGCGGACGCGTACGGAGTGCGCCCGATCCCGCAGTCGTTCTTCATCCGACCCGACGGGACGATCTCCGCGCACATCCGAGGGATGACGAGCGGCGATCTCCGGCGCGAGCTGCAGAAGGTCCTGGCTGCCTAGCCCGGGTCAGCGACCGATCCCGTCTTCCCGATTCTGGGGAGTGGGCTACTCCTCCCAGCGGAAGAACCGCACGGCGACCAGCGGAGCGACGATCGCCCAGGCGAGCAGCACCCCAGCACTCCCCCAGGGAAACGAGGCTCCGGCGAGTGCGGCGCGCACGCTCTCGGAGAGCGCGGCTGCGGGCAGCGCCCGAGCGAAGGTCTGCAGGGCGTCGGGGAGCTTGTGCAGCGGGTAGGCCATGCCACCCAGGAACAGGAGGACGAGGAACATCGCGTTCGCCGCTGCGAGGTTCGCTTCGGCCCGGAGCGTCCCGGCCATGAGCATCCCGATGCCGGCGAACGCAACCGTGCCGACGAGCAACAACGCGACAGCGAGCACCACGCCACCGGTGACCTCCCACCCGAGCGCGAGACCCGTGAGGACGATCACGATCGTCTGGAGGAGCTCGATCGCCAGCACGTTGATCGTCTTCGCGACCAGCAGGCCACCCCGTGACAGCGGCGTGGAACCGAGGCGCTTCAGCACTCCGTACCGACGCTCGAAGCCGGTCGCGATCCCGAGGCTGACCATGGCCGTCGACATCACGGCGAGCGCGAGGACCCCCGGGACCAGGAAGTCGACCGGACGACGGACGGTCGTGCTCACCGCGTCGACCTTGGTGAAGAACACGAGGATCCCGACGGGGATCAGGAACGAGACCAGGAGGCTCTCGCCGCGCCGAAGCGTGAGGAGCAGCTCGACGCGCGTCTGGCCGAGCACGGCACGGGACTCGCGCCTCACGACGGCAGCTCTCGGGTGAGCCGCAGGAAGACCTCTTCGAGCGAACGTCGACCGGCCTGGAGCTCACCGAGACGAATCCCCGCGTCGCGGAGCCAGATGGCGAGATCGGCGACGAGCGCGGGCGTCGCCTCCGACGCGATGAGGTACTCGCCCGAGCGGGACTCCGACACTGCGCCCGGAGCGAGGTCGAGCGCGGCTGCCAGCGCCACGATGTCGATGCCCGGCGCACACGAGAAGCGGGTCTCGTCGCCCGCCGCAACACTGGTGAGCTCGGTCGGCGTTCCGAGAGCCACCAAGCGCCCGTGGTCGACGATGGCGAGGCGGTCACAGAGCTGCTCCGCCTCGTCCATGCCGTGCGTCGTGAGCACCACCGTGACGCCGTCGTTGCGCAGGCCGCGCACCAGGTCCCAGGTCGTCGCCCGGGCGTGTGGATCCATCCCTGCCGTCGGCTCGTCGAGGAACACGACCCGCGGGCGCCCGACGAGCGCGACTGCCAAGGAGAGCCGCTGCTTCTGCCCGCCCGACAGTCGGCGGACGAACGTCTGGCGGGCATCCTCCAGGCCCAGCGCGCCGAGGAGGCGGTCGGGATCATCGGGGTCGTCATAGAACGAGGCGAACAGTCGCAACGCCTCGAGGGGACGGATCCCCGGCGCGAGCCCGCCCTCCTGGAGCATGACGCCGACCTGGGGTCGCAGCTCGCGGCCGTCCGCAATCGGATCAAGGCCCAGCACGCGCACCTGACCACGATCGGGGCGGCGGTAACCCTCGAGGATCTCGACCGTGGTGGTCTTCCCCGCGCCGTTGGGTCCGAGGATGCCGAACACCTCGCCCGCGGCCACGGTCAATGACAGCCCATCGACCGCGTGCGTCGACCCGTAGTGCTTCTCGAGATCGACGACCTCTATCGCCACGGTCGCCGGGAGCATCGGCCGAGCAGCCTACCGGAGGGCTCTGTTCGACCCAGACTGGACCTCCAGCGCGACGTTCAACGGCCGAGGAGGCTGCGACCCACCACGAAGGCCTGACGCGAGCGCGGCACCCGTGCCGGCCTCGAGAACAGGTCACCCTCGGACCGCTCGACCGCTTCGAGGATCTCCGCGTTCATGTTGCGTGCCGCGCGGATCGCGCGGGCCGAGGGCGCCGGCAACAGGGGCATCCCCCGGTCCGCCGACTCGTAGTACTCCCAGGCGCGCCCGACCTCGAACGCCATGAGCGCCTGCCACTCCGCGGTGACCTTCCGCGCCCAGGGATCCGCGCCGAAGCGCTGCACATCCTCGAGCGGGAGGTACACGCGCCCGCGATCGAGATCCACGCCGACGTCGCGCAGGAACGCCGTGAGCTGGAACGCGACGCCGAGATCGTGGGCGGGTGCGATGGCCTCGGCCGACGACGGCTCGAGGATCGGCAGCATCATCTCCCCGATCACCGCGGCTGACCCGTCCATGTAGTCGAGGAGATCGTCGAACGTCTCGTACTCGCTGACGGTGAGGTCCATCGACATCGAACGCAGGTAGCGACGGAAGCAGTCGGGATTCAGGTCGAACGCGGTCACCGTGTGAACGACTGCCTTGAGGACCGGGTCGTCCGAGTCGCCACGGTCGAGGTCCTCGAAGAACTCGTCGCCGTACTCGTTCAGCGCCCGGTCCTTCTCCTCGGGCGCGACCGGCCCGAGGCGATCGACGAGATCGTCGGCATGACGGCAAAACGCGTACAAGGCATGCACATGGTGCCGCTTGACCCTCGGGAGCAGGTACGTCGCGCCGAAGTACAGCTTGCCGCGCGACTTCGTGAGGTCACGGCAGTGCGCGTAGGACTCGTCGAGCGTCGTCACCGCCCCGCACCGTACTCATCGGAGGCGCCGAGAACCGAGTGCTCAGTGGTCCCGCCACGCGACGTAGGTCCCGAGCTCCTCGAGCGCAGTGCGCGCCTCGACCGTGAGCGGCGTGGCCGCAAGCGCTTCCAGGGACTCCCCCACGAGGCGCTCGATGGAACCCTCGATCTCGTCACGCGCACCGGTGCTGACCAGGAGCTCTTGCAGGGCCACCACCTCCTCGTCGGAGAGGTCCGGCTGACCGAGGCGAGCGAGCAAGGCGACGCCCGCAGGGTCGACCCGACCCGCCGCGACGGCGACCAACGGCGTGAGCTTCCCTTCGCGAAGGTCGTCCCCGACCGGCTTGCCCGTGACCGACGCATCCCCGAACACGCCGAGCAAGTCGTCGCGCAGCTGGAACGCCTCACCGAGCGGGAGGCCGACCGCACTCAGGGACGGACCGAGCTCGTCGAGACGGCCGGCGAGCGCCGCACCGAGGTGCAATGGTCGCTCGACGGTGTACTTCCCCGACTTGTAACGCTCGATCCGTGCAGCTTGTGCCGGATCACTCGATCCGCTCGCAGTTCCGACCAAGTCGAGGTACTGCCCGACGCAGAGCTCGATCCGCAGCTCGTCGAAGATGCGCCGCGCGTCCGGACGTGCCTCGCCGAAGAGCATGTCGGCGTAGACGAACGCGAGATCCCCGACGAGGATGGCGGCACCCTCACCGAATCGACGCGCCTCGGCCCGCCAGCCACGCGCTTCGTGCTCCGCGATGAAGCGCGTGTGGATCGACGCCAGGCCGCGCCGCCGATCAGATCCGTCCATCACGTCGTCGTGCACCAACGCGAACGTGTGGAGCAGCTCGAGCGCGGCGCCCGCGTCGACGGCGGCATCCGAGTGTGCTGCTCCACCGGCACCGACGTACGCCCAATGGCAGAACGCCGGACGCAGCCGCTTGCCGCCCGCGAGGACGAGCTCTCGGAGCGCGAGGAGGGGCTCTCCGAGGTCGGGATCGACGCTGCGCCACCGTTCGATCTCAGTGTCGAGGAGAACGACGATCCGAACCTCGGCGCGCCGTCCCACCTCGGCGAGACTCGATGGGACTTCGGTCGCGCGCGGCGAAGACGCAGGCACGGAGTGAGCGTACGCCGGGCATCGGGTCGGCCCCGAAGCGCCACACCGGTACGATCCGGCGCGTGGCCGAGTTCCTCTCCCCCGCGTGGGTCGCCGAGCTCGACGGCGCGCTGCGGAGCCTCGAGTCGGAGCCAACGAGCTCCGCTCCGCCGTTCGTCATCGAGCAACGGGTCACGGTCGAGGGTCGCGTCGACCACGTACACCACGTCGTCGCCTCCGGGGCGGGCTTTCGTGCGGTCACCGGTCCGGCGCCCGAGCCCGACCTCGTGCTCACGACCGATCTCGACACAGCAGTGGCGATCCAGCGCGGTGCGGTGAACGCACAGCTCGCGCTCGCGGTCGGCCACCTGCGCCTGGGCGGCGACCTCGATCGGCTGCTCTCCCGGTCGGAGCTCTTCGCGAAGCTGGACGACGTGTTCGGCGCGCTCCGCGAATCGACCACTTATCCCGACGCCCAATCAGGCCGGCACCGGCCTTCCGGAACGTCGGAACCCCACCGCTAGCATCGACGCCATGACGATCTCCGAGGCCGACTTCCGAGCCGAGGCTCGCTCCTTCCTCGACGCGAACGCCGAACGACGGGTCGAGGAGACCTTCGAGTGGGGCAAGGGCTCCGACCAGGTCGGGCTCCTCGAGGAGAAGTCGGCCGAGCAGGAGGCTGACGAGGTCGCGGCCGCCAAGAAGTGGAAGGCCACCGAGTTCGACGCCGGGTTCGGCTGGATCACGGGTCCCGAGGAGTACGGCGGGCGGGCACTCCCTGCCGACTACGAGCGCGCCTATCGCGAGCTCGTCGTCGACTACGTCATCCCGTCCCAGTCGATGTTCGGAATTGGTCTCGGGATGGTCGCGCCCACGATCCTCGCACACGCCATCCCCGAGGTGAAGGACCGCTACCTCACCGCCATGTACCGGGGTGACCTCGTCGGTTGCCAGCTCTTCTCGGAGCCAGTCGCCGGCTCCGACCTCGCCGGCATCCAGGCCAAGGCGGTGCGTGACGGCGACGAATGGCTCCTGACGGGCCAGAAGGTCTGGACATCGGGCGCCCAGTTCAGCGACCTCGGCGAGATCATCACGCGCACCTCGCCCGACAAGCCCAAGCACAAGGGCCTGACGATGTTCGTCGTCGACATGAAGGCGAAGGGTGTCGAAGTGCGGCCGCTCCGCCAGATGACCGGCGGCGCGTCGTTCAACGAGGTCTTCTTCGAGGACGTCCGGGTCCCCGACTCCCACCGACTCGGGGACGTGGACGAAGGGTGGACGGTCGCACTCACGACGCTCATGAACGAACGGGCCGCGATCGGTGGGGGCGGCGCCGGGCTCGGCACGATCAGCTTCAGCCGGTTCCGCGAGATGGCCCGGCACTACGGCCTCGGCGACGACCCGATCACCCGGCAGCGGCTCGCCGACATCTATGTGCGCCAGCAAGTGGCGCGCTTCACGCACCTCCGGGCGATGGGCAAGATCCGGGCCGGACAGCTCCCCGGACCCGAGATGTCGATCGCAAAGCTCGCGCTGACCGCGAACATGCAACGGATCGCGCAGGTGGTCGGCGAGATCCTCGGCCCGAGGCTCGCGGCGGACACCGGCGAGTGGGGCGCGTACGCGTGGTCGGAGTTCGTCTGCGGGATCCCGGGGCTCCGGATCGCCGGCGGGACCGACGAGGTCATGCGCAACATCGTCGGTGAACGGGTCCTCGGACTGCCCAAGGAGCCCCGAGGCACCCAGTAGGAGGCCGATCGTGCTCCCGTTCGAGCGCCTCCGGGCGCTGGCGCGCTACTCCGGCGACGACCTCGAGCTCGTCCTCGAGGCCGCCGACTGCCTCGCCGACTTCGGCGCCGATCCGCAGCTGCTGACCGTGTGCCGGCGGCTCCTCGCGCACCATCCCTCGTCAGGGCCGCTGTGGTGGCTGTGCGCGCACGTGGTCGCGGCGGCCAACCCCACGCAGGCAGCCAACGACGCCGCGCGGCGACTGGACACCGACCGCACCGCGACCCGACTCGCGTCGACGCTCCCATTTCCCCATGACGAACCGATCGCCGTGCTCGGGTGGCCCGAGGTCGCGGCTCGTGCGATGTCCGAACGACCCGACCTCGATGTCGTCGCGATCCGCAGCCGCGTCGGCGACCACCTGCTGCGCGCCCGCCTCGCTCACAGCGAGGTGCGTGCCAGGGTCGTCGACGAGACGGAGGCGATGGCCCTGGCGCCCAGCCATCTCCTGGTCGAGGTGCTCGCGACCAGTCCGACCACGGCCCTCGTACCGATCGGGACGACCGATGTCCTGTGGTCACTCGGGAGCGCCCGACTCTGGCTGGTCGCGGCCACCGGTCGACTGCTCCCCGAGCGGCTCTTCGAGGTCGCCCAGCGCGAGGTCGAGCGGGCCGACGATCCCGTCGCCGAGACCCTCGAGGTCTCGCGCGCCGAGCGCATCGCCGGCCCGGCCGGACTCGACCCACCGCAGCGTCTCACAACGCGCGTCGACTGCCCCGTCGCTCCCGAGCTGCTCCGGCTCGGTTAGGCCTCGAGCGCGAACCGGGGAGTGATCTCGTCGGGGTCGACCACCTCGAGGTCCGCCGCCGGGGTCCGAGCGCTGCGGATCGCGTCGATCTTGTGCAGCGGACGCTCCAGCGCGCGCTTGCGCGTGCCGACGAGTGCTTCGTACTCGTTGCCGGCCGCCTCGATGCGCTGTCCGACCTTGTCCATCTGGCGAACGAACTTGTCCCACTGCTCGTGGAACTGGCCCAGGAGTCCGAGGATCTCGTCGGACGTCCGCGCGAGCTGGAAGTTCTCGACCATCTGACGGATGAGCGCGAGCACCGCGAACAGGGTCAGCGGCGAGCAGAACACCACCCGCTGGCGCACGGCCGCGTCGAGGATCTCACCATCGTGCTCGTGGATGAACGCGTACAGCTGCTCGTTGGGGATGAAGAGCAGCACGAAGTCGACGGTGCCGCCGGCGGCGTCGATGTAGTCGCGCGAGCTCAGCTCCTTCACCCGGGCCTTCACGTCGCGCAGGAAGTCGTCCTTGTAGCGCTTCGACTCGAGGTCGGTCGTCGCGTCGCAGAAGCGCAGGTAGTTGTCGAGCGGGAACTTGACGTCCATGTGCAGGAGCAGGTCGTTCGGCAACAGGAACGTGAAGTCGGGCATACCACGCGAGCCCTCGAGTGAGCGCTGCTTGCGGTAGTTGACGTTCTCGACGAAGCCGGCGAGGCGCAGCACGTCCTCGGCCATGCGCTCACCCCACTGCCCGCGCGCCTTGGTGCTCGAGAGCGCCTCGCGGAGGCTTGTCGTGGTCTGGAGGAGGGACGTGACGCCGTCGTGCTGCATCGAGAGCTGCTCGCTCAGCTGCCCGAACTTCTGCACGCGGTCCGCCTCGAGCGTCTGCATCAGGGTCGACACCTCGTCGAGCTTCGCGTTCATCGTGCCGAGCTGCTGGTCGATCAGCGACTGCTTGCCGTCGAGCACCTGCCCGACGCGCTCGCGCTCGGACCCCATGACCTCCCGGTTCTGGACCAGCACGTGCTCGACGGCCGCCCGGACGGCGGCGTCCCGCTCCTCGGCCGCGACGCGCCGCTGGTCCTCGACGGCCCGACGCACGGCCTCGTCGACCGCCTCGTTGACGGCCTCGTTGACGGCCTCCGGGCGGGTCCGACCCCGCAGGGTCACCAGGACCATCACGGCCCCCACGGCCACCACCAGCACACCCAGCACCAGAACGCTCAGCAACATCTCCATGCACCGAGGGTCCCATGGGGGTGTGACACCTACGAGGATGCCCTCTGACCTGCACTTTCACGGTCAGGCGTCACGGGTCAGGCGTCACCGATGGCGAACTCGAACCCGCCCCGGGTGCCGACGTAGATCCGGCCCTTCCAGACGGCCGGGGTGGCCTCGATGCACTGCCCGAGCGGCACCTGCCACAGCTCGGGGGGATCGATCGCCGTGTTCTTCACGTCGTACGCGTGCAGGACCCCGGCGCAGTCCCCCTGGAGCCAGACCCCGTCGACGATCGACGGCGAGCCCATCAGCGGTGCGGGAAGCTTCTTCTCCCATCGGATCGCGCCGGTGTTCCGGTCGAGCCCGACCGCCCGGCCGGTGTAGGTGGTGTAGATCGCGAGGTCACCGACGATCCCCGGCGTCCCCCAGACCCCGGCTTTCTCCGCGCCCTGGTCCTGCTGGCTCCACACCAGCGGGTTGTCGGGCTGTGCCGGGTTCAGCTTCCACATCTGCCCGACCGTCGCGCTCTGCGCGTTGTGCCGCTCCCACTCCGAACCGCCGTAGAGCTGGCCGGCCTCGTCGACGACCACCGACGCGTCGCTGTCATCACCGGTCCAGAACCGGAAGATGCGCGTCGGCTCCCCCGTGCCCGCGAGGATCGGACCGATGTCCCAGCCCTGGATGAGCCCGCCCGAGTTGCCGAAGTACAACGTGTTGCCCGACACCGCGACCGAGTTCTCGATCGACACCTCCGAGCCGACGGCCCCGATCAGCTCGTCGTCCCACCCCGGCGCGTGCCAGATGAGCTGCGGCGCGACCGTGACCAGGCCGTCGGGTCCGGTGCCCCGGTTCAGCTTCACGATGTGGATCTGGCTGTTCTCGCCGCCCTCGAAGAGGTAGTCGCCGAGCACGAGCCCGCTGCCGTCCCAGTCGTTGTTCCACTTCACCGGTGACACCGCGTCCGCGCTCAGCTTCCACAGCTCGGTGGCGACCGGTCGGTCGATCGCGAGGACACGGAAGAAGTTGTCGCGCGACCCGATGTAGATGAGCGGGAGCCCGTCGGGATCGACGCTCACCGAGCCCTTGATGATGTCGTCGGTCGGGAACGGCGGGAGGATGTCCTGTCCCGTCGCCGCGTCGACGAAGTGCACCGCGCCGTCGTACGCACCGAACACCACCCACGTACGCCCGTCGCGCTCGAACACGGCCGGCTGACCCGTCCACCCGTTGCCGCACCACCTCGTCGTCTCGCCCTTGTCCTCGGAGAGGCGACACATCTGCTCGCCTGGGTACTTCCAGACGACGTGCGGCGCGGCCGGCATCGGACCCTGCCCGTAGTAGTTCCGGGTCGGGTTCCCACGGAAGGTGAGCAGCCCCTGCACCTTCGCCTTGGAGAAGGGTTGGAAGGCTGAGGTGGGATCGACCCACCCGGTGTACGGCGGCTTGGTGGTCGTCGTGGTCGTCGGGATGGTCGAGGAGGTGGATCCCTTCGAGGCGACCTCCGCACCGGAGTCGCCCTCGGTGCGAGTGAGTGCGTACGCACCCGCCCCGACCACCGCCACGACCAGCACCGTCGCGGCGACGAAGCCGAAGGTGCGACGGCGGCGGGTTCGGCGTCGACGTTCTGCGGCCCGCCGACCCGCGGCACGGCCGCTCTCCCTACCGGCTGCTTGGCCGCTCCCCGACGCCACGGCGGCAGCGTACTGCCGCCCCCGGAGCGATCAGCCGCGGCGTCGGCTCGCCAGGTACAGCTCGCCAGGTACAGCTAAAAGGTTCCTCCGTCGACGACGATCTTCTGGTCGTTCACGTAGCGGGCGCCGTCGGAGACGACGAAGCGCACCACATCGGCGACCTCCTCGGGGCTGCAGACGTGCTCGAAGGCAGCCGTCGGCCCGAGATCATGGATGTCCGGTGCTCCCATCGCCGCCCGAGCGAGGCGACGGCCCATGTCGGTGTCGACGAGGCCCGGGGCGACGATGTTGACATGGATCCCCGCCTTGCGCTCTTCCTTGGCGAGCGTGTGGGCCAGCGCCTCCAACGCGGCCTTCGCCATGTTGTACGGCGACGAGTTCGGCCCCCACATGACGGTCGCCGCGCTCGAGATGAACACGACGTCGCCGCGGGGACGCGAGCGCATGCCGGGCACGAGGAGCCTGCTCAACGCGAACGCCGACAGCGCGTGCACGCGCCACACACGCTCGATCTCCGTGGGATCGGTCTCGACGACCGTCTGCCCGCGACTGGCGATCCCCGCACTGTGCACGAAGAGGTCGACGACACCGAGCTCGGTCGCGATCGCGTCGACCATGCGGGCATCGGCGTCGAGGTCGTCGACGGAGGCCTGGAAGAGCGCCACCCGGCGCCCCATCCGCTCGATCGCCGCCGCGGTCGCGTGCGCGCTCTCCTCGTCGCGTCGGTAGTTCACCGCGACATCGGCACCGTCTGCCGCGAGCGCGAGCGCAATTGCCGCCCCGATGCCCCGATTCCCGCCCGTCACCAGCGCGACGCGCCCCTCGAGCCCCATGTCGCGAGTCCTCCCCGTTCTCGGTCTTCGGCTGTTCAGAAGATCTCGTCGTCGCCCGCATCGTCGGGAACACCGACGTCACGACCGGCCGCCAGCTTCTCGGCGCGGGCCAGCAGCGACTCCTGGCCGAGGCGGTGTGCCCACGCGCCGAACTCCGGAGTCGGACCGTCCCACCGCCACGTATCGACCGCGCCGACGTCACCGTCGGTCCGAAGGGTCGCGAGCGTGCGGAAGAGCTCCGCGTTCGCCCGCTGCTCGGCCAGCGTCGCGGCCAGCCGCGCCGCACCTCGCACCTCGACGTCCCACTCACCGACGTGGTCCGGGATGTCCTCCAGGTGGCGATAGCGCGCGAGGACCGCCGAGGCCGACTTCGCACCCCATCCTGGGAGGCCGGGAAACCCATCTGCACTGTCGCCGACCAGCGCGAGCCAGTCGGGGATCGACTCGGGTTCGACCCCGAACTTCTCTCGCACGCCCGCCTCGTCGAAGAACATCTCCTTGCGCCGATCGAGCTGCACGACGCGCGGATCCTCGACGCACTGCGCGAGGTCCTTGTCGGGAGTGCAGATCACTGCACGGCGTACGCGGTCGTCACCCCGTGCGACCCGTGCCGCCGAAGCGAGCGCGTCGTCGGCCTCGAGCTCGACCTCCGCCCACACCGTCAGGCCGAGCGCAGCGCACGCCTCCTCGAGCAGCGGGAACTGGGCGAACAGGACCGGATCGATCCACTCCCCCGTCTTGTAGCCGTCCCAGAGCGCGTTCCGGAAGGACTCGACCACGTGATCCGTCGCGACGCCGACGTGCGTCGCTCCGCCGGCCAGCAGCTCGAGCATCGAGCGGATCACGCCCCGCACCGCGCCGACGTCGATCCCGTCCGGATCGATGTGCTCCGGCGCGCCGTAGTAATGACGGAACAGCTCATAGGTGCCGTCGATCAGGTGCGTCTCGAACCCGGTCTCCACGGCAACAATCATGGCCGCTCGGCCCCGCCTCCGGTCGGTGGCGTCGCCGGTGCGACCAGCTCGAGATTCGCGACCACCGCTCGGTGATCGCTCACCGCGGCCTGGTCGGCCACCCACGAGCGCTGCACGAGGAAGCCCTCGACCGCAATGTGGTCGAGGGAGGTGCGCGGTGCCTTCGCCGGAAACGTCGGTCCGTGCGCGGCGAGGGCGAACCCATACCCACGCACGATCGGATCCACCACGTCGGCAGCCAGGTTGAGGTCACCGAGCAGGATGCGCGGCGCCGGCATCGCCTGCAGCGCCTCGAGGAGCACGCGGAGCTGCTCGGGCGCGTCGTGCGCCCGGTGCTGATGCCGCTTGGGCCAGTGCTGGAGGTGCGTGACCGCCACGGAGAGCTCGATCCCCCGCGTCCTGACGCGGGCGAGGATCGCGGTGCGTGGTTCGCGCTCGGGCGCACGAGGCAGGTCGAGAACCGAGTGGCCGAGCACCCGCCCCCGGACCACGAGCGAGTTCCCGTACGTCCGGAGCCAGCTGCGCCGCACGGCCGGACCGCTCACGTGGCGGGCCCTCGACCACCGGGCGACGACGGCACCCTGGTCGAGGTACCAGGAGCGGCGCCGACCACTCACCACCTCCTGGAGGCCGAGCACGTCGGCGTCGAGCGCGGCACTCGCTCGAGCGAGCGCACCGAGGCGAACGCGATCGTCGGCGTCGGCTCCGTGGCGGATGTTGAAGGTCGCGACGCGCACCGTGTCAGGCCGGCGACAACACCGGCTGCTGGCCCTCGGCCGTCTGCTGCTCGGCCGGGCCGTCACGGACCGTCACGCCGAGCGAGAACCACACCACGGCGGCCCACACGAGCGTCGCACCTGCGATGTGGAACCCGACCAGGATCTCGGGGATGTTGTTCAGGTACTGCACGTACCCGATGACCGCTTGCGCGACGAGCACGACGAGCAGGAGTCCGAGGCGCTGCTGGACCGAGCGCGGCGCCCGCGTGCGGCGGAGCAACCAGAAGGTGACGAGTACCACGCCGAGGAACACGAGCACGCTCGTGCCGTGGATCCGAGCCACGACCGGGAGGTCGAAGGCGAAGCGCTTCGCCTTCCGGTCGCCACCATGCGGCCCCGTCGCAGTGACGACCGTCCCGGTCGTCACGACCACCGCTGCGAGAGCGAGCAGCAGCCAGTCGAGGTTCCGCACCCGCCGATCGACCCCGAGTCGACCCACGCCGGGCGGCTCGCTCGCGCGCTGGTAGAGGACCAGTGCGTTCGTCAGCAGGACCAGGGACAACAGGAAGTGCGCCATCACGAACGGTGGCTGCAGCTCGAAGAGCACCGTGAGCCCTCCGAGCACGGCCTGGGCGAACACCCCGGCCACGAGGCCGAGCGACAGCCAGATCAGGTCGCGCCGACGCGGCATGCGCAGGAGCGAACCGAGGACGCAGACGATCACCGCGACCGAGACGAGTCCGGTGAAGGTGCGGTTGAGGAACTCGACCATGGCATGGACATCACTCACACCACGGGGCGTCAGTCGACCCGGCTCGCAGTTCGGCCAGTCGGAGCAACCGAGGCCGGAGCCGCTGAGCCGCACCGCGCCTCCGGTGACGATGATGATCGCCAGGAGGACGACGGCGACCAGCGCGATGCGCTGGTACGCGACGGGACGAAGCCGGGGAATTCGCACTCCGGACGATCGTAGGTCCTACCCTGCACGTTCATGGCTCCGGACCCACCGTCCTCCGGGAACGAGCCCGGGCGGCCCCCCGCTTCGCAGCCCTCGCGGCGGTCCGGTCGGCCGCGGTCCGACCGGCGATCGGCCCGTCGCCGGAGGCGACGGCGCAACCTGCTGCTCGGCCTGCTCGCCGTGCTGATGCTCGTCGCGAGCGCGACCGTCGTCGCCGCGGTCACCCGCACGAGCGGCAACGATGCCGTCACCGCGCCGTCGAGCACTTCTTCGACCACGCAGATCCCGCTCCCGACGACGACCACGACCGCGCCACGCGACCCGCGTCGTGGGAACGGGCAGCCGGTGACGTTCGCGTTCGGTGGCGACGTCCACTTCGAGGGTGCGTTGCGCTCGAAGCTGGCCGCCGATCCCGCGGCGGTGCTCGCACCGATCGCCCCGGTGCTCTCGAGCGCCGACCTCGCGATGGTGAACCTGGAGTCGGCGATCACCGAGGGCGGGACCGCAGCCGTCAAGGAGTGGACGTTCCGCACTCCGGCGAACGCGCTCGACGCGCTGCGAGCCGCCGGGGTGGACGTCGTCACCGAGGCCAACAACCACGGCCTGGATTTCGGCCCGCAGGGGCTCGCCGATTCCCTCACCGCGCGCGTCGCGAAGCAGTTCCCCGTCGTCGGCATAGGCGCGAACGCGACCGAGGCCTATACGCCCTACGTCACCGAGGCGAAAGGACAGCGGATCGCGATGTTCGGTGCGACCGATGTGATCGACGGTGAGTTCATCACGTCCTGGACCGCGACCGACACCCAGGGAGGGCTCGCCTCCACCAAGGGCGACGCGCAGGCGCGCATGGTCGCGGCGATCCAGACCGTCCGACCGCTCGTCGACACCATCGCGGTGTTCCTGCACTGGGGCGTCGAGCAGATGGACTGTCCGACGCCGCGCCAGCAGGAGCTCGCGCAGGCACTCACCGATGCCGGCGCCGACATCGTGGTCGGGTCGCACGCGCACCACCTGCAAGGTGGCGGTCGGTTCAACACGTCGTTCGTCGATTACGGCCTCGGCAACTTCGTCTTCTTCAACGAGGCCGGCGAGTACGGCCGGACCGGCGTGCTCACCGTCACGGAGACGGGGCGCGACATCGACTCGTACCAGTGGACACCGGCACGGATCCAGGGTGGCGTGGCGACTCCGCTGGCGCCCGGCGCCGGGGCAGACGCCGAAGTCGCGCACTGGAACGACCTGCGCGGCTGCACCGCCCTCGCACCCTGACTGCGGCGGTAGCGTCGCACCATGGCCGATGCGACGTTGCACTACGACGAGTTCGGGCTCTTCCACGAGAACGCCGAGGAGTTCGGGCTCCCCTGGACCGGTCCGCCGACGGTCCGTCGCGAATCCGTCGTCGTCGCGGACGACGGTCGCCGGCTGAGCGCCCTCCTCTGGGGTTCACGACCACCCGTGATCGTGCTGCTCCACGGTGGAGCACAGAACGCGCACACGTGGGACACCGTCGCGCTCGCCCTCGACCTGCCGCTGGCAGCGATCGACCTGCCCGGGCACGGGCACTCCGACCATCGCGACGACGGACCGTTCAGCCCACGCGAGAACGCGGTCGACGTTGCCGTCGCGATCCGCTCACTCGCACCCGAGGCGTCGATGGTGGTCGGCATGTCACTCGGTGGCCTCACGACCATCGCGCTGACGGCACACGCACCCGACCTCGTGCGCAAGGCGGCACTCATCGACGTGACGCCCGGGGTGGACCGCGACAAGGCCGCGCCGATCGCACAGTTCATCTCCGGGCCGGAGAGCTTCGAGAGCTTCGACGAGATCCTCGCCCGAACGATCGAGTTCAACCCGACCCGCTCGGAGTCATCCCTCCGGCGTGGTGTGCTGCACAACGCGGTCGCTCGCGACGATGGTCGGTGGGTCTGGCGGTACCAGCACCCGGGCATGGCGGAGAACGCAGACATCCCCGCGGACTTCGCGACGCTGTGGGACGAGGTCGGCCGGATCACCGTGCCGCTCCTGCTCGTTCGCGGCGCGGCCAACGGCACGGTCGTCGACGACGCCGACGAAGCCGAGCTGCTCCGTCGCCTGCCGGACGCCCGGGTCGAGCTCGTCGAGGGTGCCGGCCACAGCATCCAGGGCGACAAGCCCATCGAGCTCGCGGCGCTCCTCACCGACTTCCTCTCGTCATGACCTGGTGTTCCGCGCGAGGCCGGCGCCCCTCGGTGATCTGACGACGCTCGCGACGACTCGCGGGGCTCAGGCTCGACGCAGGACCGTCGTGCCGGTCGCGGCTGCTTCGATGCCCGACCACGAGTAGCGCATCGGCACGACCTCCCCCACCGACCACGCGCCCTGCTGATCGGCGAAGTGCGGATCGCGCGGATCACCGGATGCCCCGAGTGGGACGATCCACGCGCTCGAGTCCCAGTCCGCGAGATCGAAGACGTACCGCGCGACCGACGTGCTCGTGACCCCGAAGCCGAAGCCGGCTGGGTGGGCCGCGCACATCACAGTGTCCCACTCACCACCCATGGGGACGGTGGGCGGGTCCAGCTGCCCGTCCCACTCCGGGTGCAACGGTGCCAGCGGATGGCGCGGCGCGGCGCGGTGCAACGTCCCCCACTCCCATGCCGAGACGTCGTCACCGATCGTGGTGCGGAGCACGCCGATCGCGTCGCTGAGCGCGTCCGCGAGCGTCGGTGCCCATCCCCCGGGATCAGGGACCAGCGTCGTGTCGTCGGCCGCCAGCAGACCGGTGGACAGCGCCCAGAGACGGAGCTCGAGTGGCTGGAACGTTCCGCGGGGCTCGTCGGCGAACGGAACGCGCATCGGCGCCAGCGCGGGGTGATGCGCGAGGAGTCGACACGTCGCGTCGCGGGTGACGACGTAGATGGTGGCGCCGACCGAGTCCGGATCCATCGACCGGTCCCATCCCGAGAGGGCAACGAGCGCCTCCCGCTCCCAGGCGTCTCGCGGCTCGAGCACGAGGAGTCGCGCGACCCACGTGTCGGCCGCGAGCGAGATCCGGTCGCGGTGTACGAGGACCATGTCGGCAACCGTCGCGTCACGCAGATCCCGCAGACGTTCGTGGAGGCGGACCGCCCGGTCGGGTCGGGCGTAGTCGAGGCCGAGGTAGTACGGGAACTCGTCGCCCACGATCCGTTGGTTCGCGGTGATCACCAGGCCGTCGTCGGGATTGCGGAGGCGCGGGAGATCTTCGTGTGCGACAGCACCGCGCCAGTCGAACCTCCCGTCGTTCCCCGGAACCGGACCCCAGGCGTTCGCGCGATCGCGCACGGGGATCCGCCCGACGGTCCGGTACGCGATGTCACCGGCGACGTCGGCGCTGATGAAGTTGTTCACCGGGTCGACCCACGCCGCCATGACCGCGTCGAGCTCGTCGACATCCTCGGCCCGCAGCATCGGAGCGAGCACGGAGAGCCCGGTGCTCGGTTCCACGAGCGCGGTGGAACGCAACGCCACGACGGACCCCCTGCTGGGATCGCCGAAGACGACCGGCCCGTGCGCACTCTCGAAGCACTCGATCTCCACCGGGTCGCGGTCACGCACCAGGACGCGCTCGTGCCGCGTC
Organism: Acidimicrobiia bacterium; assembly: GCA_038321755.1. GTDB lineage: Bacteria > Actinomycetota > Acidimicrobiia > IMCC26256 > PALSA-555 > JALHSW01. The sequence goes on from JBBQFJ010000035.1 coordinate 17,063, forward strand.
GGAACGACATCTGCCGCATCCTCGACGTAGAGGTCCTGGTAATCGCCGTTCGCGTTCGTCACGCACCACGCGACGCGCGCGGAGTGTCCGAAGTGCGGGAAGCCCGGCACCCCGATGAACGACAGGCCGATCGCGTCGAACTCGTCGCACGCGAGATGCCCCTGCGCGTACACGCCCGGGACCTCCAGCGCGCGATGTGGGTCACCGGCGACGAGCGGAAGCCCCGAGGCGGTACGCGAGCCGTGCAGCACCCAGGAGTTGCTCCCGGCCGCGGGCTCGGCGAGCTCGGCCATCGCGGCCTGGACCGACGCGAGCTCCGCGGGTTCGCCGGGATGCATCTCGATGGATGCCGGCGGCGGCACGATCAGCGGGACCGAGCGCGGATCTGCGCCCTCGATCCGGGCGACCACCTCGGTCCCGAGGAGTCCGATCAGTCGTCCGCGCCAGAGCTTCTTCTGCCAGTTGGCGAACACCACGTGACGAACCAGGAAGACCGCGCTGCAGTCGGCTGCTGACCAGGGCTCGGGCCGGACACCGGCGAGCGCGAGGTCCGCGGGCAGCGGCGCGTCGAGCGCGAGGTACGCGTTCACGCCGGCCGCGAAGGCATCGAGCACAGCGCGCGACTCCGCGTCGAGTGCCGCCACCTCGCGCGCCGCTGCTTCGGCGAGACCACACCGTCGGGCGAAGACGTCGAAGGTGACGGCGCTCGGACCCGCGACCTCCGCCCAACGACCATACGCTCGGCGACGGTCGTACTCGAGCTGCCCCAGGCGATCAGCGGCCTGGACGAAGCCCTGCCCGAAGAACGCGTCGTGCGCGGTCGCGGCGCGCACGTGGGGAATCCCCCACTCGTCGCGGAGGATCGTGAGATCGCCATCGATCCCCGCAACGCGGTGTTCGGACATGCACCGAACGCTACGCGTTGCCTTCGTGCGGCACGCGCCCAATCGGGCGGTCCGCACGTGGGACGATGGGGACGTGCACGAAGACCACATTCGGTCGGCCCGGATCCGGCTCTGGCTCGCCGCGGCCGCTGGGGTGGCGGTGCTCACGCTGACGCTCGCGTGCATCATCTTCCCCATCGCGTGGCTCCTCGGTGCCGCCTCGAGCGCGCTCGGCACCGGCTACGGCCTCGGGTGGGGTCTCCTGGCGTGGTCCGCCTGGGTGAGCTTCGGCATCGCCGTGCCGGTCGCCCTCGTGCTGTTCACCTGGTCCCTCTTCCACGCCGAGTCGCAGGCCCTGACCTTCGTCCACGCCTGGCCGCGACCCAACGGCTCGGCGCGCCGGCCCACCCGGCTCGATCCCGATGTGCTCCCTCGCGTGGAGCACCTGATCGAGGTGCTCTCGCTCGCGGCCGGGGTCCACCCGCCGCACGTCGCGGCCATCGTCGACGACGCACCCAACTGCATGACCGTCGGTCGCACCTCGTCACGAGCTTGGCTCGTCGTCACGACGGGACTGGTCGAGACGCTGCCGAAGCGGGAGCTCGAGGCCGTCCTCGCGTACGAGCTCGGGCGGATTGCCGAGCTCGAGGTCTCGCTCGACACGGTCGTCTACGCGCTCACCGCACGTTCGTTCGAGCTCTGGGTCGCGGCGTTCGCCGACGTCGATCACGTCGTGCTGCTCATGCTGCCGCTCGCACTCGCTGCGGCGCCGCTGTTCTTCGCGGCCGTGGCGCTCCGCGGCGTCGCACTCAGGAACCGGGCTCGCCTCGCCGACGGACTGGCGGTGCGCTACTGCCGCGACCCCGGCGCGCTGTCACGGGCGCTGCGCAAGGTCCTCGAGGACCCGACCGACGTGCGACGAGGCGACTCGGCGAACGCGCATCTCTGGCTGGAGTACCCGCACAGTCGCGCGTCGCGATGGTTCCTCCGCACCCATCGCATCTTGCCCCGCAGGATCCGGCGGCTCGACCGTCTCGCTGGCGCGACCGGTGCGGTCAGCCCGACCGGCGGGACGCCGGAGCCCGACCGTTCCTGAACGACCTGGCTCAGGCGCTCAGCGCGGCGAGCACGTCGTCGACCGCCGCGTGGTCCGCCGTGTGCTCGTCGACGTGCGCGTAGCGGACCCGCTCGCCCTGACCGACGACGAAGGTCGCACCGAGCTGGTTCGTGCGCCGGCCGGGCTTCCGAACCTTGTACCCGGCGCGATGGGCCTGCCACGCGCCGCGGAGGCTCCGCGGGTCGAAGAGGAGGCGCACCGGGTTCACCCTCGGGACCGACGCCGCGTGGGCCGCAGCCGCGTCGTCGTCGACCAGCACCGGGAACGGAATGTCCTCCTGCTGGATGAAGTCGGCGGCGTAGCGGAGGTCGCCGGTGCCGACCGCGACGACGTCGCCCCCGAGCGCCTGGATCTCGTCGTAGTGCGAGCGCAGCTCCGCGGCATGCTCCCGGCAGAGCAGGCAACCGAAGTGGCGCAAGAAGACGAGCACGACCGGCTTGTCCTCCCAGTACTCACCGAGGCGGCGCGTCTCGCCGTTCGCATCCTGCAGCTTGGTGTCGCTCAACGCTTGGAGGTCCATCCCCTCATCGTCCCACGCTCCGAGCCCGATGTGCGAGACTTCGCGAATGGTCACCGCGCTCACCCGCATGGACACCTCGACCGCCGAACAGTGGTCGGTGATCGGCAAGGAGACGTTGGAGCACCAGGGCCGGGTCGCCGACTCGGTGCTCGAGATGCTCCGGTCCCTCTCCACCATCAGCGACGGCTTCGCGGTCGACCAACTGACCCACTGCCTCCAGACGGCGACGCTCGCGGAGCGCGCCGGGGTCGACGACGAGATGATCGTCGCGAGCCTCTGTCACGACCTCGGCAAGGCCATCAGCGTCATGAACCACCCGCAGATCTCTGCCGCGATCCTCAAGCCGTACGTGCGCGACGAGGTGTACCAGGTGATCCTCGCGCACCAGGACTTCCAGGGCCGGCACTACTACCACCACTTCGGCGGCGACCCAGACGCACGGGAGCAGTACCGCGGTGCGCCGTGGTTCTCGCTGGCTGAGCAGTTCGCCGACGAATGGGACCAGCTCGCGTTCGAGCCCGACTACGACACGCTCCCGCTCGAGCACTTCGAGGCCCGCGTGCGCGCAATCTTCGCGACCCCGCACTCGCTCTAGCTCGCTCCCGGGGATCTCGTGACCGAGCCCGACCTCCAGACCTTCCCCGACGACTGGACGCGCGCGCTCGCGGTAGTCGCTCATCCGGACGACCTCGAGTACGGCGCCGCGAGTGCGATCGCACGGTGGACCAGTGAAGGACGCACGATCGTCTACCTGCTCGTGACGCGCGGCGAGGCCGGGATCGACGGGAGGGCGCCGTCGGAGGTGGGCCCGCTGCGCTCGGCCGAGGAACACGCAAGCGCAGCGGTCGTCGGCGTCGACGTCGTCGAGTTCCTCGACGGCCACCCTGACGGGCTCGTGGAGTACGGGATCCCATTGCGGCACGACCTCGCCGGCGCGATCCGTCGGTACCGGCCCGAGGTGCTGCTCTCGATCAACCATGGCGCGGACTGGGGCCCTGGCACCCCACCCAACCATGCCGATCACCGGCACGTCGGCGAGGCGTTGATCGACGCGGCGCGCGACGCAGCGAACCGGTGGCTGTTCACGGACCAGCTCGACGCCGGCCTCGAACCGTGGTCGGGCGTGCGCTTCGTGGCGTTCAGTGGCGTCCCTGCGCCGACCCACGCGGTCGATGTGACCGGGTACCTCGAGCGCGGCATCGATTCACTGCGCGAGCACCGCGTCTACCTCGACGGTCTCGGCACCGACATGGATCCCGACGCGTTCCTCCGCGGCAACGCCGAGCAGACCGGTGCGCGCCTCGGCGTCGAGCACGCGTCGGCGTTCGAGATCGTTCCGCTCTAGGCGGACTTCGAAGTCTGCCTACTCGGTCAGGACGCCGAGCCGCTGGGCGCACTCGACCATCCGAGCGCGGATCTCAGCTTCGTCGGCGACGACGCCGTCGCGCATGAGCACCTGCCCGTCGACGACGGTCGCGTCGACAACGGAGCCCGACGCCGCGTAGATGAGGTTCGCGATCCGGTTCCCCGGGCTCAGCTCGGGTGCATCAGCGCGCGCGAGCACGAAGTCGGCGGACGATCCCACTTCGATCGTTGCTGACTGTCCGAGCAACGGCGCCAGCGCGCCGGTCACGACGTCCCACGCCTCGTCGGCCGGAAGCGCGGCCGGATCGTGTTGCAGGTGCTTCTGGAGCAGCGCGAGGAACTTCACGTCCTGCAGCAGATCGAGCCCGTTGTTCGACGACGCTCCGTCGGTGCCGAGCGCGACCGGGATCCCCCGCGCCCGTACCGCCGCGTACGGGAAGATGCGGCCGACGGCGAGCTTGAGGTTCGACACCGGGTTGGTGACCACGGTGGCGCCGCGCTCGGCGACGAGATCCAGCTCGGGTTCTTCCATCCACACGCCGTGCGCGAGCAGGGTGTGCGGACCGAGCGCGCCGAGCCGATCCAGGTACGCGGCCGGGCGCTCCCCCGTCCGCTCCAGGCAGCCCGGCGTCTCGTCCTCGATCTCGAGGAAATGGAGGTGGATGGGCAGCTCGCGTGCATGCGCCTGCTCGGCCACCCAGGCCATCGTCTCCTCGCTCACGGTGTAGATGGCGTGCGGCGTGAACGAGAGCGAGACCCGCGGTCCCACTTCGCCCAGCGAGTCGAGGACGTCGGTCGCCTCCGCGCGCACCTCGCGGCCGCGCGCCGGATCCAGACCATCGACCAGCGGGAAGCCGATCGTGGCGCGCATGCCCGAGTCCTCGACGGCTCGGGCGACGGCTTGCGGCTGCCAGTACATGTCCCAGAAGCGCACGGTCCCGGTGCGGATCATCTCGACGCATGCGAGGCGGGTTCCCCAGTAGACGTCCTCATCGGTCAGACGTGCCTCGGCCGGCCAGATGTGCTGCTCGAGCCAGTCGAGGAGGCGCAGGTCGCTCCCGAACCCGCGGAACAGCGTCATCGCCGCGTGGGTGTGCCCGTTCACCAAGCCGGGCAGCAGGATCCGGTCGTTGCCGTCGAGCACCTCGTCGCCGGACTCGGGCGAGACGTCCGGGCCCAGCGCCACGACGACACCCTCGACCGCACGAAGGCCGACGGCGATGCCGTTGAGCTCTGCGCCGACGACCGCCAACCCCGTCATCGCCGCGATCGTACGTCGAGCGTGCCCGGCTGGCATCCTTGGTCCGATGCGTCAGCGCACCACTCCCGGCCGCGCCCACCGGCGCCACTTCGGGTTCGTCCTCGGAGTGGGGGCGATCGTTCTCGCCGCGTGCAGCGGAGGCGGGGGCGGCGGACAGCTCGCAGCGGGCACCGGCGGGACCACGACGACGACGCCACCGCCAGGCACGGGTAGCGGCGTCGACTCGGGGTCGAGCGTCGCTCCGATCGCGGCGTCGAAGCTCGCGACGCCTCGCTCGGCGCGTACAGCCTCGAAGGCCCTCTCGTCCGCCGAGACGGGTATCCGGGCGAGCGGCGTCGCCGCGAGCGACCTCCGATCACTCGGTCGGCAGCAGCAACGCGCCTACCGCGCCATCGCGGAGCACCCCGAGTGGGCTGCCTCCGTCGTCACCGGGGTGCCCGCCGGGGTTCGCGCCGCGGTGCAGGCGAACATCGATGCCGGTGCGGCGCTCTCCGCCCTCACGCCCAGCGGCGGCCAGGCACCGACGACGTTCCCGGAGTGGCACATCCTCCGCCCGGAGTCGGTCGCTTCACTCCGCTCGTACTACGACGAGGCCGAGCAGGCGACCGGCATCCCGTGGGCGTACCTCGCGGCGATCCACCTGGTCGAGACGCGACTCGGGAGGATCCGCGGGCCGAGCAGCGCCGGCGCGCAGGGCCCGATGCAGTTCATCCCCGCGACCTGGGCGAGCTACGGCCGGGGTGACATCAACAGCAACCACGACGCGATCCAAGCGGCGGGTCGCTACCTCGAGTCGCGCGGCGGTCCGGCCGACATGGACCGAGCGCTCTTCTCGTACAACAACGATGACCGGTACGTCGCCGCGGTGCAGGCGTACGCATCGGTGCTCCTCGCCGATCCCGACGCGTACGGCGGGTACTACCAGTGGCAGGTGTTCTACGCGACCGGCAACGGCGTGTTCCTCCTGCCCGAGGGATACGCCCGCAACGAGTCCGGGCAGCAAAGTTAGTTTCCTGAAGTAACTATCTGGTACCCTGGACGCATGGCCCGCAGCACGACCACCACTTCCACGCCCCGGTCGGACCCCACCCAGGACGTCGACCCCGCCGAGATGGCCGGACGGCTGCGACTCCTCGTGACTCGCCTCACGCGCATGCTCCGTCACCAGGACGAAGGCGACCTCGCCCCCACGCTGCGCGCGGCGCTCGCCACCATCGAGCGAGAGGGCCCGCTGACCCTCGGCGACCTGGCCCAACGCGAGCACGTCGCCCCGCCGAGCATCACGAAGGCCGTCGACAGGCTCCAGGTGATGGGATTCGTCACCCGGCGCCAGGACGACGCTGATCGCCGGGTCGCGTGGGCGCAGATCACGCCGGCGGGACGACGGCACGTCGCGAAGAACCGATCGCGTCGGACTGCCTGGCTCGCGACTCGCCTCGAAGACCTCACCAAGGACGAGCTGCACCGCCTCGCCGCCGCAGCCGACGTACTGGAGCGCCTCGTCGCACCGCAAGATGATGAGCCTCGATGAGGGCACGCTTCGGGCGCGAGCTGCGCACCACCTTCAAGGCCCTGCGGAACCGCAACTTCCGGCTGTTCTTCGGCGGACAGCTCATCTCCCAGGCCGGCACGTGGCTGACCATGATCGCGTTGACGCTGCTGGTGCTCGACATCACGCACAGCGGCGTTGCGATCGGGCTCCTCGTCGCGTGCCAGTTCGGGCCGATGCTGCTGTTCGGTGCGTGGGGTGGCCTCGTCGCAGACCGCTCCGACAAGCGGAAGCTGCTCATCATCACCCAGATCCTCGAGATGCTGCAGTCGTTCGCGCTCGCCGCGCTCGCCTTCATGGGCAACGCACCGCTCGCGGCGTTCTACGTCACCGCACTCGCCGGTGGCTTCATGCTCGCGTTCGACAACCCGGCTCGACGGTCGTTCGTGGCCGAGATGGTGCCCGAGTCCGACGTGCAGAACGCGGTCACGCTCAACAGCGCGCTGATGACGAGCTCGCGTGTGATCGGCCCCGCGGTCGCCGGCGTCCTCGTCGTGACCGTCGGGTTCGGGTGGTGCTTCTTCCTCGATGGCGCTTCGTACCTCGCGGTGATCGCCAGCCTGTTCGCGATGCGTCGTGCCGAGCTGCGCCAACCGCCGGTGGTCCTGAAGGCCAAGGGGCAGCTCCGGGCCGCCGCGACCTACATCAGGAGCGTCCCCGACCTGTGGATCCCGCTCGTGATGATGACAGTCGTCGGCACGCTCACCTTCAACTTCGCGGTGGTGCTGCCGTTGTACGTCGAGCACACGCTGGACGGCACGGCGGCGTCCTTCACGTTGCTCTACTCCGTGCTCAGCATTGGGTCGCTGATCGGCGCCCTGTACGCGGCACACATGCGCGTCATCGACGCGCGTCATCTGGTCTACGCATCGTTCGCCTTCGGCGTCGCGATGCTCGGGCTCGCGCTGGCGCCCACCCTGCTCACGGCGTTCCCGGTCGCGATCTTCGTCGGCCTCACGAGCGTCGCCTTCCTGACCTCCTCGACGGCGATCGTCCAGATGCGCGCCGACCCGAAGATGCGCGGCCGGGTCCTCGCGCTCCAAGGCATGGTGATCATCGGCAGCACCCCGATCGGCGGACCGCTGCTGGGCTTCATCTGCGACCAGTGGGGCGCACGGGCCGGGATCATCGTCGGAGCGGTCGCGGCGATCGGTGCCGGCACCTGGGGCTACGCCGCCCACCGCCGGCACTCGGGAGCAGCCGCATCCATCGGGCGGGTGACGTCGAGCGAGCATCTCTCCCCCGTCGCCCCCTGAGGGCCGGACGGGGGCGTCGCGACGCCCACTGGGCCCGGGCGATCGGACCCTTCGAGCCCGGTTACCGACGGGTACGCTGACCCGCCATGTGGTGGCGACGCTCGGACGGGACGCTGTCGCGGGACCTCCCCCGGAGCCGTCGCGTCATGCCCTACCTCATGAAGGGCCGGAACGAGGCTGCGGTCTACTTCGAGCAGGAGCTCAACCTCGTCAAGACGGATGCCTTCATCCGGGCCTGGAACCAGGAGAACCCGGTGCTGCGCATCGACGTCTTCCACCTGGCCCTCTGGGGACTCCGGTCGGCGTTCGAGCGCACCCCCAGCACCCAGCGGTTCGTCGCCGGGGGTCGGCTCTACGACCGCAAGGGCATCTGGTTCTCGTACGCGGTCAAGCAGAAGCTCGAGACCGGCTCGCCACTCGTCGTCGTCAAGCGCCGGTTCGACACCGACGAGTCCTTCGCCGCGATGGTCCAGGGGATGGCCAGCTCCCAGGCCGACCTCCGATCGGGTGACGACGACCGGGTCGAGCGTGAGCTCGGCCTCCTGATGTTCTTCCCCGGTTTCATCCGGCGGATCATCATGAAGGCGATCAGCGGCCTCGATCGACTGGGCATGTTGCCTCCCAGCTACATCGAGCACGACCCGATGTACGCGTCGGCGTTCTTCGCGAACATGGCGAGCCTCGGGATGCCGCCGGTCTACCACCACCTCTACGAGTACGGCACCTGCGGCGTGTTCGGCTCGCTCGGGCGTCCGGTCACCCAGCCCGGGAGCCCCACGAGCGGCCCGGAGCGGCGACGGTCCATGATCGTGCGGTGGACGTACGACGAGCGGGTCGATGACGGCCTTGCGGCCTGGTACAG
>JBBQFJ010000036.1:0-25468 GCA_038321755.1 Acidimicrobiia bacterium
ATCACCAAGGCCAAGCAGCACCAACAGGTCGACGCGAACTCCGCGGAGTGGAGGGTCGACTACTGGCAGCGCGTGCTCCCACTCTTCCGGGACAGTCCGATCAGCGGCATCGGGGTCGACATGATCCCGCACGAGACGCCCGAGGCCGCGCCCGCGCACAGCGCCTTCATCGACACCATCGTCGAGACCGGGATCCTCGGGATCGTGGCACTGCTCGCGTTGATCGTGACGATCTGGGCGGGGCTCAAGCGTGCGGGAGGTCGGCTGCGGAGCGGGCCCGGTCGGGGCATGGCGGTCGCGGCCGCGGCGATCTGCCTGGCGACGCTCCTGCAGTTCTTCTCGGAGAGCCTCGTGACCCAGCCGGCGATCCTCTGGTATGCGGTGGCACCGGTGGCGTGGGTCATCGCAGTCGGCGGCCGTCGCGACCCGGACGTCGGGCTCGATGACGACCCGGTCGCCGCCTTCAGCTCCCTCAGCTAGCCAGAATCCCCCTCCCCGAGACCGCCTCTCCAGGACCGCCTCTCCAGAACCGTTGTGAACACAGGGCGTTCCGGTCGCGCTCGCCTCGGTTCGCGCGATCCGAGGCCCGGAGCAACATAAAACCACTCTCAGTGAGATTTAGTCTCACGTTCCGTGAGCATCGGTCGATATCCCGGTTGTCGGACAACACCGGGAGGCCGAGATGCGGGTTGCACGCAAGCAGAGGAAGCATCGAGCGGCTTCGGCCGCTCTGCTCATCGTCCCGATCGCCCTGCTCGCGGCGGCATGCTCGCCCCAGACCGGCTCGGCACCCCCGGCCGGCACCGTCTCGAGCATTCGGGCCCAGGGCCAGTCGACGCCCACGACGAGCCCCGCCACCACGATCCCGCCCACCACGGCGCCCACCACCACGCCGACCACCGTCGCGGCGGCGGCAGTGCGGGATGCCCGCCGGTGGCCCTTCGCCTCCAGCTCGCCCTGGAACACCCCCATCGGTGCGTCGGCCCAGTTCGCCTCATCGACCGCGGACCCGCGGTACGGCGACCTCACCGACGCGTACGTCGCGATCAACGCCCAGACCTGGTCCATGTCGACCTACGTGGCCTCGACCTCTGACCCGGTCCGGACGGTCACGAGCCACGCCGGCACCTGGCAGTACCGCATCCCCGACAACGCGGTCGCCGCCGGTCCGGCCGACGGGGACCGTCACTTGCTCGTGATCGACTCCACCGGGTCCTACGTCGACGAGTGCTGGTTGGCCACGAAGCAGGCCGACAGCAGCTGGTGGTGCGAGTACCACGTCCGCAACGACCTGCGGGGCTCGGGCGTCCTCGACGGCGGGGTGCGCGCCTACGGCGGCAGCGCGCTCGCCGGGCTCATCCGCACCTGGGAGATCCAGCAGGGAAAGATCGGCCACGCCCTGGCCATGGCGGTGCCCCGCCGTGACATGAAGCACGGACCGGTGTGGCCGGCGAGCTCCGAGGACGGCAACGCCATCTACGGCGGCAGCCTCCCGATGGGATCGCTCGTGGCCATCCCCCGCAGCGTCGACCTCTCCAGCCTGGGGCTGTCGTCCGGCGGACTGGTGATCGCCACGGCGATGCGCGACTTCGGCGCCTACCTGGTCGATGCGAGCGAGAACTTCACGCTCTTCGCCGAGCCGAGTGCCGAGGGGATCCTCTCCGGAGCCCGTGCGGACCTCGACAAGATCCGGGCGCAGCTTCGGGTCGTCACCAACAACTCGCCGTCGACACCCGGCGGGGGTGGCACACCGATCGCCGCTTCCGCGCCGGCCTTCGGCTGAGCAAGCAGCTGAGGGCTCGGTAGCATCGACGCACGCTCACCCGCCGTCTCGTCGTCGTCCTGCTCACGGCACTCACCGTCGGGTCGTGTGTCCTCGGGCCACTCGCCGGCGGGAGCAGCCACGCTTCGACGGTCGAGAGGCGTGATCCCGCGGACTGGCCCTTCTCCGTCGATTCGCCGTGGAACACCCCGCTCGGTTCCGAAGCGGCGTTCGTGTCGGTCGACGACCCGCGAACGGCAGACGTTCGAGCCGCGGCGGCTGCGATCAACGGGGCCCGGTGGTCGATGCCCGTGTTCCAGGCGTCGGATCACGATCCGATCACCCTGGTCACGAGTCCTGCGGGTCGGTGGCACTACCGCGTCCCCGACGACGCAACCCCGGCTGCCCCGAGTCACGGCGACCGTCATCTGCTGGTGATCGATCCGAGCCACCGCTTCGTCGACGAGTGCTGGGTGGCTCGGCGGATCGACCGCGGTCTGCGATGTCGGTACCACGTGCGCAACCGCCTCCGAGGCGCGGGCGTGGGGGAAGGCGGGACCCGCGCCTACGGCGGGAGCGCGCTCGCCGGCTTGATCCGCACCTGGGAGATCGAGCAGGGCACGATCAGCCACGCGCTCGCCTTCGCCGTACCGCGTCGCAACCTCGCCCACGGGCCGGTCTGGCCGGCGAACTCCGAGGACGGCAACGCGACGTACGGCGGGAGCCTCCCGATGGGAACGCTGGTGGCGATCCCGCACGACGTGGATCTCGGGAGCCTGCACCTGTCGCCCGGCGGGCTCGTGATCGCCCAGGCGATGCGCGACTACGGCGCCTACCTGGTCGATGCGAGTGAGAACTTCACGTTGTTCGCCGAACCGAGCGCGGAGCCGCTCCTCGGCCCCGCTCGCTCGGATCTCCAGGCGATTCGCGCCGCGCTCCGGATCGTCACGAACAACGGCCCCGACCGTGCCGGCGGTGGTGGCGCACCGCTCGCCACGCGCGCGCCGCCGCTGCGCGGCTGAAGCCGTCAGGTGCCGCCGGGGGACCAGCGGCGTCGCGAGACCGCGCCGCGCGCTCGGGTCGCCCAACCGGGTGCGGCGACGAGCGCGGCCGCGATCGCCCGGGTCTTGCGGTCACCACCGCCGAATGCCTCGCGTGCGTGTCGACGGGCGTCCGCGCGACGGCCCGCCGCTCCGGCCTCGAGGGCCGCGCCGAGCGAGCGGCGTGCTCGGCGTCGGCGCAGCTCCGCCTCGACCCAACCACGCTCCTCGTCGTCGCCTGCCTGGTCGAGTGCGCGCTCGAGCACCGTGACGTCAGTGTCGATGGTGGCGTAGCCCGCGGACGCGCTCGTGGCGGAGATCCGGTACAGGAGGGTGGGCTCGCCGGCGAGGACCATACGCACCCCGTCCCGCACCATGCGGAGGTAGAGGTCCCAGTCCTCGCTCCGGGACAGGGTCGCGCAGTACCCGCCGACGCGCTCGTAGTCGTCGAGCGCGAACAGGATGCCGGCCGACGACAGGTTGCCGCGGATGAGTCCGTGCAGCTGTTCCGCAGCCACCGGAAGCTCGCGGGGGCTCGCGCGAAGCCACGCGCCGGGCGACCACAGGAAGTCCCGGGCGAAGACGAGGGTGCGCTCTGCGTGCGCCGCACGCATCGCGCGCAGGTGATCGGTGAGCCACGCGTCGTCCGCGTCGATGGTCGCGACCAGCGGCGTCTCGACGAGGCGCAATGCATGTGCGCGGGCGTTGCCGACCCCGACGCTCTCGGGAAGTCGCTCGACCCTGATCGGGAGCAGCTCGCTCCACGCCTCGGCAATGCGTGCCGTCGCGTCGCTCGATCCGTCGTCCACCACGAGCACTGCGTCGGGCGGCTCCGATTGACCGGCGATGCCGGCGAGAGCCGTGTCGATCGTCGCGGCGGCGTTGCGCGCCGGCATCACCACCGACAGGGCATCGCTCATGGCTCGATCCAGCTCGCGAGGTCGTTGAGTCGTCGATCGTGAATTCGGCCCCCGGTACGTGGGGCCGCAACCATGAAAGCCGCACGCGCGACGACCTTCGATCCGCCACGCCGAGCGCGCAACGCGTGCGCTCGAGCGGATCGGAAGTCATGGGCGGAGGCCGCCTGGTAGGCGAGCGTCAGCTGCTCGCGGCTGCGGGCCGCGGCGAGCCCGTGTCTCCCTGCGCGCCGCTCGCGGGACGAGGTCGCCTCGGACAGCGCGCGCTCGAGGGTCTCGATGTTGAACCGGGCGTACTTCTCGCCGAACGACGAGCTGGAATGGTGGATCCGGTACACGTACGTGGGGTGATCGGCACGCGTGGCGACGACGCCGAGACGCACCATGCGGATCCAGAGGTCCCAGTCCTCGGGCATGACGTCGCGAAACCCGCCGGCCCGCAGGAGATCAGCGCGCGCGAAGAGGGTGCCGATCGGGAGGAAGTCGCTCTGGAGCAGGCGCCGCAGCTGCTGGGCCGGAGCCGGCACCTCCCGCTCCGGCCCGGACGCCGGGGCCAGCCCCTCTCCGCGGACCCAGAGCAGCTCACGGGACGCGACCAGGCCCGGTGTCCGGCGGTACTGCGCCAACAGAGTCTCGAGATGGTCGGGGAGCCAGAGATCGTCGGCGTCCGCGATCGCGATGAGCGCCGATTCGCAATGCTCCTGCGCAGCCACGCGTGCGTGCGGGTGACCGCCGTTGACGTCGAGTGTCACGAGCTCGATGGGCAAGCGCGAGCTCCACGACCGAGCCACGTCGGCGGTGCCATCCGTCGAGGCGTCGTCGAGGACCACGACAGCGCCCGGTTGCGTGGTCTGGGCTGCGATCGAGGCGAGCGTCGCTCCGACCGTCTCCTCGGCGTTGTACGCGCAGACCATCACGGTGATGTCTTCACCCGTGACCGTTGCGGGCACGCGTCACCATTCCCGACTCTGGAGGAGCACTCGGGCAGTCTACGAATCACGCGGCTCGGGGACGGCGATGACGTCCGGTTCGGGCCGCGATCGTCTCGAGGGAGCGAGCGGCCTTCGTACGGAGGTTCCGCGTCGGCTTGGTCGGTACAGTTCGGTCGTCGTGAACCACGTGTTCGTACAGCCGCACTTCGATGACGTCGCACTTGCGTGCGGTGGGACTGTCGCTTCGCTCGCGTCGGCGGGCGACGCCACCTGGCTGGTCACAGTGTTCTCCGCGGGCCCGCGCTGGCCGCGCCGAGGCGGGCCGCTGGCCAGGGAGCTGCATGCGCTCTGGGGCACCGGCTCGCGCGCGCCGAGGATCCGCGCCGCCGAAGACGACGCGGCGGCCGAGGTCCTCGGTGCCGTGCCACTCCGGCTCGGCTTCCGCGACGCCACCTACCGGGGACGTCGCTACAAATCCTGGGAGCACCTGTACGGGGGGGTGCACCGGCTCGACCGACGGCTCTCGGAGCAGATCGCGCACCGCCTCGAGGCGGAGCCGATCCCGCGACCGGTCCGGTTCTACGTTCCGCTCGGCCTCAGTCGTCACGTCGATCACCGCATCGTCCGAGCGGCCGGTGACCGGATCAGTGAGCTCGGCGAGAGCGTCCGGTGCTACGAGGACTTCGGCGGCGACCGGAACGCGACGTCTGCCGAGCGCCCGGCCGGCGACCCACGTCGAGGACTGGTGCCGGAGGTCGTGGACACGGCCGATTTCGTCGAACGGAAGCTGCGAGCGGTGCAGGCGTATCGATCGCAGCTCGGGAGCCTGTTCGGTGCCGCCGACTCGGAGGGAATGGCTGCGGATGTCGATCCGGCCCTCGGCGATCTGCGAGCCCACGAGGAGTGCCTGTGGCGGGAGCCCCCGGTCGCACCGGACGCCGGGTCCCGGTGACCCCTCGGCCCGAGTGACCGGTCAGGTCGGAGGCTGGTCCGCGACCCGGTCGTAGAGCGCTTCGTAGGCCTGTGCCATCGCGCGCAGGGAGAAATGCTCGAGCGCGCGGTCGCGACCCTGCCTGCCCATGCGAGCACGTCGGGGGCCGTCGGCGACGAGCGCTCCGAGTGCCGACGCCAACGCCTCGGGATCGTCGGGGGGGACGAGGAGCCCGGTGCGCGAGTCCTCGACGACTTCAGGGAGTCCGCCGACCGCACTCGCGATCACCGGTCGCGCTGCAAGCATCGCTTCGAGTGCAACCAGGCCGAAGGCTTCGATTCGCGATGGTACGACGAGGACGTCGAACGCGGCGACGAAGCTCCTCGCGTCGTCCGTCCAACCGACGAAGTGGACTCGCTCCGCGACACCGAGCTCGTCGACCAGGGACCGCAGAGCGCGTTCGCACTCACCCTTGCCGACGAGCACGAGGTTCACGTCCGGGGTCATGGCGACCGCTCGCACGAGTACATCGATGCCCTTGCCGGCCTCGAATCGTCCGGCGGCGCCGAAGACGGGCCGACGTACGCCCAGGTCGACGGCGTGCACCGGTACGTCGGGCACCGCGTTCGGGATCGTGATGACCGATCCGGGCGGGAGCTTCGACGACCGTTCGACTGCCCGGGCGAGTGCATTGCTCACAGCGACGTGCGCGGCGAGCGTGCGCGTCAGACGTCGTCTCGCGGCCTCTCCGCGTCGCGTGCCCGGCAGTGGACCGAGATGCTCCACCCCGATCGGCACGATTCCGTGCACGTTGCTCGCGGCGATCAGCGGCCACTGACAGGCGGTCGGAAAGGTCAGGACCGCCTGGAAGACGGCAGGTGCGAGCGAGCGGAGGATTCTGCGGTGGGTCGGGAAGGCTCGCAGCTCTCGCGTCGATCGCATCGGAGGCATGACGATCGCCTCGGTGCCGGGTCGCCGGCCGGCGAGGTACTCGACGACCTCGCGGTGAGGCCCCAGTGCGACCACGTCGATGTCGGGCCGGAGTGCTTCGATGAGGTGCCCGGTGACGATCTCGGCACCGCCGAGCAGATCGGTCTCCACATAGACGATGAGTCGCACCGCTCAGGCCACTCCCGGTCGCGATCGCAGCGCGAGCACCTCGGTATCCTACGAACGCATGCCACCCTTCACGGTGATCGTCGCGAGGGTGGATGCGAGAGGGTTTCACGCCGCATGACTGTCGATGCGAGGGCGCGTTCTGCGCAGATGCCACGGTCGTGACGACCCACGGCGCGATCGAGGTCTCCACTCGGTTGGGTGCGCGGGGTCAACAGTGGGATCGGTTGGTCGACGCGGGCGAGGCACCGTCGATCTTCGAGCGGTCGTGGTGGCTCGACGCCACCGCCGGCCCCGACGCCCAGTTCGTGCTCGCGTACGAGGTGGGTCGGCTGGTCGGTGGGCTCGCCCTCGAGTGTGAGCGGGTCCATGGCGTCGACCGGTACCGGCTCGTCGGCGCGGGGATCCCGCATGGTCTCGATGCGGTGGTGGAGCCGGTGCTGGCAATGGAAGTCGAGGCTCGGCTGCGCGGCTGGTTCGGTCGCCCGGGAAGCCGAGTCGTCTGGCTGGAGGGGTTGCGCGCCGACAGCCGGGTGGCCCGGGTCGCTCCACCGGACGCGCGGTTCGGGCAGCTCCAGCGAGCGCCGTTCATCCGCCTGCCGCCCACGTTCGAGGAGTACGTCGCCGCACGACCGCGGAAGCTGCGACAAGAGCTCCGGCGCGTGATCCGTCGACTCGACGAGCAAGGTCTGCGCTACCGGCTCGTCGATCCCGCGGATGCAGAACGGGCGCTCGGGACGCTCGAGACGCTCCATCGAATGCGGTGGGCCGAGGGTTCCCCTTTCCTCGAGTCGTTCGATCGATTCGAGCGAGCGGTCGCCGCCGGGGCTCCGTCCGGGTGGGTGCGGTTCCACGAGGTGGTGGCAGATGAGGAGGTCGTCGCGTCGCTGGTGACGATCGAGCACAAGTTGACGTGCGCGTTCTACCAGACCGGTCGGATCCCCGCGCCGGAGTGGAACAACGTCGGTACCTATCTCAAGGCGCGCGCTCTCGAACGGGCGTGCCGGGACGGATTCGAGATCGTCGACCTCTGCTACGGCGAGGGAGCGGGGAAGCTCGCGTGGTCAGACGATGCGCTCGACGTCGTGTCGCTCACCTGGGAGCACGGTGTACGAGCCCGCGGGCTCGGTGTCGCGCAGCGACTCCTGGGACCCCCGCTGCGAAGCGCTCGACGGCTGGTGGGTCGCTGAGCCCGGCGTCGCCGCGCGCGCGACGACGCCCGCGTCGTGTGCGACTGGCAGCTACGCGAACGACGCCGGGCGCGGCGCGTCCAGAGGTTCGAGTCGATGCGTCGTCGGATCGAGGACGAACTCGGCGTCGATGGATCCGGGCACGCGCGGCCGATCGAGACGAAGTCGTCGGGCCAAGTGATACGCCGCGATCTTCGTCGACGCTGACAATCCGCGCTCGACGGTCGATCCCACGGGCAGGCGGAGACGACGCCCGAGGAATCGGTTGGCGCAGTACAGCTGGCTCCGGCGCCGGCTGCGTTTGGTGGCGAACTCGGTGTTGAGCGACACGTTGAGGCCCTCGACGCCGACGACGCGGTGCGGGCTGTTCAGAGGCCAACCGATCGCGTCTCCCGGACCGAGGTCTTCGACCCGCGCCGCGGTGTCGAAGTCGGGCTCGTAGGGCACGTACTCGCGGAGCACGCCGGCGAAGAGGTCTTCGCGGGTCCGACGAGCGACGAACTCGTCATTTGCGGCCGGGTAGACGTAGACGCGCTTGCGGCCCCGTACCTGCCACAGGATGTTCGGACCCGGATCGAGGTGGTACGGAACTGTTGCGCCGGGCGACGAGAGCAGGAGGGTCGATGAGCCCGAACCGGGTACGAAGTCGGTCAGGACGGTGCCGACCTCGGCAAACAAGTGGTCCTGGAGGTCACGCAGTGATTCGTGGTGCAGGTCCACCCGGAGGACGTTGAGCCACAGCGACTGCTCCCTGACCGCCGCGAGAAGCGTGGCTCCGTCGACACCCTCCAGGAGCACCGCGGGCCACGCAGAGGCGCCCGGCGCTCCCGGCGCGTAGGCCTGGAGTGCACTTCGGGGGTGACGGTCGAGGAGCTCGATCAGTCCTTCGTCGTTGAAGAGCGGCAGCGTCGCGAGGTGGTGACGGGTGCGAACGACCTCGGTCGTGAGTGCCGCACCGAGTCCGGGCGACCACTCCCCGAGCGTCGTGGCCGATCCCATGGACCGAGCCTACGCGAGCAGCGTCCCTCTGGGAGTTGCCTCCTAGACTCGCAGGGAGTGCACACCCGAGCGCGGTCCGGGTGGCGCGGCACGGATCTCAGAAGGTCCGGAAAGGGGTAGGCGGTGTGATGACGAGCCGCAAGACGGCACTCGAGGCCGCCGACCCCACGATCGCGGACATCGTCCGCCGTGAGGTCGAGCGCCAGAACACCACGATCCAGCTCATCGCCTCCGAGAACTTCACCTCACCGGCCGTGATGGCGGCCCAGGGCACCGTCCTCACCAACAAGTACTCCGAGGGCTATCCGGCCAAGCGCTACTACGGCGGGAACCTGGTGGTCGACGAGGCGGAGGAGCTGGCCCGGACGCGTGCGTGCGCGCTCTTCGGCGCCGAGCACGCGAACGTCCAGCCCCACTCAGGAGCGAACGCCAACATGGCCGCGTACTTCGCGGTCCTCGAGCCGGGCGACACGGTGATGGGGATGCCGCTCGACCAGGGTGGTCACCTCACGCACGGCACGAAGGTGAACTTCAGCGGGAAGCTGTACGACTTCGTCGGGTACGGCCTCGACGACGACGAGCTCCTCGACTACGAGGGCATGGCCCGGATCGCGCACGACTGTCAGCCGAAGCTCATCGTGGCCGGTGCGACGGCGTATCCGCGCACGATCGACTTCGCGGCGTTCCGCGCCGTGGCGGACGAGGTCGGCGCGATCCTGATGGTCGACGCTGCGCACATCGCCGGACTGATCGCCGGTGGCGCGCACCCGAGCCCGGTGCCGCACGCCGACATCGTGACCTTCACGACGCACAAGACGCTCCGCGGACCGCGCGCCGGCACGATCCTCTGCCGCGAGCAGTACGCCGCAGCGGTCGACAAGGCGGTGTTCCCCGGATTGCAGGGCGGTCCGCTCATGCACGTCATCGCTGCGAAGGCGGTGGCGTTCCTCGAGGCGTCCCAGCCTGCGTTCCGCGAGTACGCGGGTCAGATCGTCAGCAATGCGCGGGCGCTCGCCGACGCGCTGACCGCTGAGGGGTTCCGCATCGTCTCGGGTGGCACGGACAACCACCTGATGCTCGTCGACCTCCGGCCGTTCGGAGTGACGGGCAAGGTCGCGCAAGAAGCGCTCGACGCAGCCGGGATCACCTGCAACAAGAACGCGATCCCGAACGACCCGGAGAAGCCCTTCGTCACGAGCGGCCTGCGGCTGGGCACAGCATCGGTCACCACCGCGGGGATGGGCGAGCCCGAGATGGTCGAGATCGCGTCGCTCATCGCGACCGTGCTCCGAGCGGTCGACGATCCCACCGTGGCGGCGGAGACGCTCGACGCCGCGAACCGCCTCTGCTCGAAGTTCACGCCGTACCCAGATCTCGCGTGAACCTGGCGGTGCGAACGTAGGTGGGTGGCTACCTCATCGTTGGCGCGGTCGGCGCGATCGTCACCTTCCTGACGACCTTCCTGGTCCGACGACTGGCACCGCGCATCGGGGCGGTAGCGATGCCGGGCCCACGCTCGGTGCACACCTATCCCACACCATCGCTCGGCGGCGCGGCGATGTTCCTGGGGTTCTGCGCGGCGTTGGCGACCGCGTCGCAGATGAGCCAGTTCCGTGACATGTTCGACTCTTCCTCAGAACCGGTGGGCCTGCTGCTCTCGGCCGGCGTGATGTTCCTCGTCGGAGCGGTCGACGATCTTCGTCCGGTGTCACCTCCGGCGAAGGTCGCCGGCCAGGTCCTCTCGGGCGGGCTGCTCTCGCTGTTCGGCGTGACCATGTTCTACTTCCGCGTCCCGTTCGCGAGCTACGACTACATCGTCCTCTCGCCGGACCTCGCCGCGTTCGTCACCGTCGTCACGGTGGTGATCCTCGCGAACGCGATGAACCTCATCGACGGGCTAGACGGCCTCGCCACGGGGATCGTCATCATCGCGGGCACCGCGATGTTCCTCTACTCCGATCGGCTGCTGAAGGCCGGACTGCTCGACGGCTCGAACATCGCCCCCCTCGTCGCGGTGATCGCCGTCTCGATCTGCGTGGGCTTCCTGCCGCACAACTTCAGCCCGGCGCGCATCTTCATGGGCGACGCGGGTTCGATGTTCCTCGGCCTGTTGCTCGCGGTCACGACCATCGAGATGGGCGGACGCACGGCCGATCAGTTCAGCGGGCAGACCTACTTCTTCTTCGCGCCCCTGCTCATCCCGGTCGTGATCCTTGCGGTGCCGCTGCTCGACACGGGCTTCTCCTTCATGCGTCGGCTCGTCGGGCGGAAGTCGTTCCACGTTGCCGACCGCGAGCACCTCCACCACCGGCTCATGCGCCTGGGTCACGGGCCACGACGCTCGGTCGCGATCCTCTGGCTGTGGACGGCGCTGGCATCGGCTGCGGCCTTGATCCCGACCTACACGAACCGCGGCAACGCACTGGTCCCCCTTGCCCTCGCGGCGCTCGCGCTCCTCCTCTTCACGTACTTCCACCCGGGTCGGGGTGACGGCGACGGGTTGCCCGACGACGCCGCGGCCCCGGGGCCCGCCGCCGGCGACCAGGGAACCGGCGACCAGGGAACCGGCGACCAGGGAACCGGCGACCAGGGAACCGGCGACCAGGGAACCGGCGGCCCGGCCGTCGTCCAGCTCGAGGACCGCCGACGCCTCCGCGACAGTGCGAGCTGAGACGGCCAGGCTCGGAAACGACTAGACCTCCTTCCTGAGGACTACAAATTGACCGGCCCGACGGGGGCCGGGTACTTTGAGAAAACATTCACAAGCGCACCCGGCGACCCGGGCGCGCTCCCGAAACGGGCAACAACGGGAAAGACGATTCGTGAAGTCGCTCCGGTGGCAAGGGGCTCCGCCCCCCGAGAATGACGCGCTCAGCCACGCCGTGGCCATGGTGCTGTTCCTGGTCCTGGCGGGTCTCCTGGGTGCCTGGCTCGACAGCCTCGCCGGCACCGGCCCCATCCTCTTGCTCCTCTTCGGCGCCATCGGTGCGGTCGGCGCGTTCGCGTCGGCCTACTACCGCTACGAGGCCCGCATGGCCGGCCACAACGCCGACAAGCCGTGGACCCGCCGGGCTGCTCGTCAGGCGTCGAGCTCATGAGCGAACCGCTCGCTCCCGAGTCCCTGACTCCCGGCGACGGGACGCCCGGGGAGCGCACGTCCGACCAGGCTGCGTCCGGCGCGAGCGCGCCCGGCGCGCCGTCGATCGACCAGATCGAGACCCGCATCGCGCACGACCTCGCCCGTCACGCCCTGTACGTCGCGCCGATCGCGATCCTCGCAGTCGGCCTCTGGCGCGGCGTCCCCTCCGGCGCGGCCGTGGCGCTCGCCTTCGTCCTGGTCGTCGCCAACTTCGTCGGCGCCGCCTGGATCCTGGGCTGGGTCGCACGCACCTCGCCCGACTTGCTGATGGGCGCAGCCATGATGAGCTTCCTCATCCGGCTCGTGCTGCTCTCGGTCATCGGCTTCGGCATCAAGGAGCTCGACATCGTCGACTGGCAGGTCTTCTGCATCACGCTGGTCGCCTCGTACCTCGGCCTGCTGGTCTGGGAGATGCGATCGATCAGCCTCTCCCTGGCCTCGCCTGGCCTCAAGCCCAAGCCCCATGAGCACTCAGGAGTCAACGGGTGAACGTCTTCGTCGGCGAGCTCCTGCCGAACATCAACGAGCTCTTCGAGTGGAAGGGCATCTTCAGCCAGAACACGGTGCTCGAGTTCAACAAGACCGCGCTCATGGCGTGCGTCTCGACCGTGATCTGCATCCTCTTGTTCTGGATCGGGGGGCGGCGCCAAGCGCTCGTCCCGGTCGGCATCCAGAACGTGGCCGAGGCCGGCTACGAGATGATCGAGGAGAACATCAGCATCGCGGCGATGGGCGAGGACGGTCGCAACTGGACGCCGTTCTTCGCCACGATGTTCTTCTGGATCTTCTTCATCAACATCTGGTCCGTGATCCCGGGGATCCAGTTCCCGGCGACGTCGCGCCTCGCGATCCCACTCTTCCTTGCCCTCGTCAGCTGGGCCACGTTCATCGTGACCGGCTTCGTCAAACAGGGCCCGAAGTACTTCTTCGCCAACATCAACCCGCCGGGCGTGCCGTTCGCGCTGAAGTTCCTGGTGGTGCCCATCGAGTTCTTCTCGAAGTACCTCGTCCGGCCGTTCTCACTCGCTGTCCGACTCTTTGCGAACATGACCGCGGGCCACGTGCTGCTCGCGATCTTCGCGATCATGACCAACGAGCTGTTGATCGTGCACAACAGCGGCCTCTACCAGGTCATCTTCTCGCCGCTGCCGTTCGCCGGCCTCGTCGCCTTCACTGGGTTCGAGGTGCTGGTCGGGGTGCTGCAGGCCTACATCTTCACCATTCTCACCGCGGTGTACATCAACGAGTCCGTCCACCCCGAGCACTGATCGATCGTCCGAGACACAAGGAGCATTCGCGTGCTGCGTTCCCTGATCCACTTCGCCGTCACTGATTCCGGCGAGCTCAAGAACGGTCTGAAGGCCGTCGGTTACGGCCTCGCGGCCATCGGCCCCGGCATCGGCATCGGCTACCTCGTCGGGCAGTCCGTCCAGGCGATGGCGCGCCAGCCCGAGATGGCCGGAAACGTCCGTACGACGATGTTCCTCGGCATCGCGTTCGCCGAGGCGCTCGCGCTCATCGGGTTCGTTCTCTACTTCATCTGATCCACCTGCCGAACAGCAGATTCCGTTCATGACAGGCCGTCCATGACAGGGAGGAAGCGCGTCATGCGCATCCGCAGAGTGTTGGTCGCGGGGCTCCTCGGGCTCACGGCAGTGCTGGTCGTCCCGCACGCCGCGTTCGCCGATGACCCGGGCGCGAAGGTGGGCAAGGAGCTCGTCGAGTGCGTCGAGTCGGCCGTGAAGGACAATGCCGGCGCGATCGAGAAGAAGGACTACAAGGGCTTCGAGAACGATCTGCAGAACTGCAAGAAGGCAACCAGCCTCTTCACGCCTGCACTTCCCGAGCTCATCTGGGGTGGCATCGCGTTCCTGATCGTCGCCTTCGTCCTGATGAAGTTTGCGTTCCCGCAGCTCAAGAAGGGTCTGAAGGCCCGCGAAGAGAAGATCCGGAGCGATCTCGAGGGAGCCGAGCAGGCTCGCCAGGACGCCGAGGCCGAGAAGGTGCAGTACCAGGCGCAGCTCAACGACGCGCGTGGCGAAGCGAGCCGCATCGTCGAGGAAGCCCGCCAGGCGGCCGAGGCCGTGCGTGCCGAGGTCATCGCCAAGGCCGACGCGGACGCCGCGGAGATCCGGACCCGGGCCAACGAGGACATCGCGCTCGCCCGTGAGCGTGCGATGAGCGACCTCCAGCACCAGGTCGGGGAGATCTCCATCGGACTCGCCGAGAAGATCGTCGAGCGGAATCTCGACCCGGACACCCAGGCCGCGCTGGTCGAGAGCTACATCAACTCGGTCGGGAACTGAGCATGGCGAGCCGGGGCAAGGTCGAGGCGTACGCACAGGCAATGCTCGAGGTGTCGCGTGCCGAAGGGCATCTCGCCGGGGTCGAGGACGACCTGTTCCGGTTCGCGCGCACGTTCGAGGCGAACGACTCGCTGCGCGTCGCCCTCACCGACCCCGCGCTCCCGATCGATCGGCGGATCGCGGTGATCGACGAGCTGATGGGCGGCAAGGCGCTCGCAACGAGTGCCGCGCTCGCGTCGCTCGTGGTCGCGACCGGACAGGCGAGTGACCTCGCGGCGATCGTCGACCGCATCGTCGAGCTCGCCGCCACTGAGCGCAAGCACGAGCTCGCCGAGGTCCGCACCGCGATCCCGCTCGACGACCAACAGATCGAGCGCCTCGCCACGGCGCTGGGCAAGGCGACGGGCAAGGAGGTCGAGGTGAAGGTCATCGTCGACCCGACCGTCCTCGGAGGCATCGTGGCCCGCGTCGGCGACACCGTCATCGACGGCACCGTTCGCCACCGTCTCGAGCAGTTGAAGGAGCAGTTGTAGATGGCTGAGTTGACGATCAACGCGGACGAGATCGCAGCCGCGCTCCGCACGCACGTCGAGTCGTTCACCCCATCGCTCGAGGCGGCGCGCGTCGGGCGCGTGCTCGAGGTCGGGGACGGCATCGCCCGCATCGCGGGGCTCCCCGAGACCGCCGTCAACGAGCTCCTCGAGTTCGAGGGCGGATCGCAGGGACTGGCCCTGAACCTCGACGAGGACTCGATCGGTGCAGTCATCCTGGGCGAGGCCGACGAAGTCGAAGAGGGTCACACCGTGCGCGCCACGGGCCGGATCCTCTCCGTGCCGGTCGGCGACGCGCTCATCGGTCGCGTGACCGACGCGCTGGGGCAGCCCATCGACGGCAAGGGCCCGATCGCGACGGACTCGGTCCGTCGCCTCGAGGTCCAGGCGCCCGGCATCGTCGGGCGCCAGCCGGTGCACGAGCCGCTGCAGACCGGCATCAAGGCGATCGACGCGATGACGCCCATCGGGCGTGGTCAGCGCGAGCTCATCATCGGTGACCGCAAGACCGGCAAGACGACGGTCGCCATCGACACGATCCTGAACCAGCGCGGCCAGGGCGTGAAGTGCATCTACGTGGCCATCGGCCAGAAGGGCTCGTCCGTCGCGCAGACGGTCGCCACGCTCGAAGAGCACGGTGCGATGGAGTACACGGTCGTCGTCAACGCACCCGCGGCCGACGAGGCGGTGTTCAAGTACCTCGCACCGTATGCGGGTTGTGCGATGGGCCAGCACTGGATGGACAACGGCGAGCATGCACTCGTCGTCTACGACGACCTCTCGAAGCAGGCCGAGGCGTATCGCCAGCTCGCGCTGTTGCTGCGGCGCCCACCGGGCCGTGAGGCGTACCCCGGGGACGTCTTCTACCTCCACAGCCGCCTGCTCGAGCGCGCCGCGAAGCTCAGCGAAGCGCTCGGTTCGGGTTCGCTCACCGCGCTCCCGATCATCGAGACGAAGGCCGGCGACGTCTCGGCGTACATCCCGACCAACGTGATCTCGATCACCGACGGTCAGATCTACTTGATCGACGACTTGTTCAAGTCCGGTGTGCGTCCGGCCGTGGACGTCGGCATCTCGGTCTCCCGAGTCGGGAGCGCCGCGCAGATCAAGGCGATGAAGTCCGTCTCGGGAACGCTGAAGCTCGACCTCGCGCAGTTCCGCGAGCTCGAGGCGTTCGCGACCTTCGGCTCCGAGCTCGACGCGGTGTCGCGTGCGCAGCTCGATCGTGGTGAGCGACTCGTCGAGCTGCTCAAGCAGCCGCTGAACTCCCCGATGCCCGTCGAGGAGCAGGTCATCTCGATCTACGCCGGCACCGAGGGCGTGCTCGATGACCTGCCGGTCGGCGAGGTCAAGCGCTTCGAGTCCGAGCTGCTCGAATGGTTCCGCTCCCGCCACGCCGGTCTGCTCAGCGCGGTGCGCGACACCGGGAAGCTGCCCGAGACCGACGAGATCGAGAACGCGGTCAGCGCGTTCAAGACGCAGTTCGTTGCGACGCTCGCGGTCGACGACGGCTCCGGGATCGGTGCTGCCGACCCGACGGCCACCGACGCCGAGGCACCCGGCGAGGCCGAGTCCCACAAGACCCTCGAGACGGAATAGCGCACCATGGCCGGTGGGCAAGAGCGGATCCTGCGGCGACGCATCCGCAGCGTCCAGTCGACGAAGAAGATCACCCGCGCGATGGAGCTCATCGCCGGGAGCAGGATCGTCCGCGCGCAGGGACGGGTGCAGGCGGCGGTTCCTTACAGCGACACGATCACGGAAGTCGTCCGGGATCTCGCGGCTGCGGGCGCCGGTGCGAGCAGCCCGCTGCTCGAGCCGCGTCCGGAGATCCACAAGGTCGCGCACATCGTCATCGCGGCCGATCGTGGCCTGTGCGGTGGGTACAACTCATCCGTCATCCGTGCCGCGGAGGGCTCGATGCGCGAGCACGCGAAGCTCGGTCGTGGCTACGGGCTCGTGGTGGTGGGCCGCAAGGCCGAGAGCTACTTCCGGTATCGTGACTACCGCATCGACGCGGGGTTCACCGGCTTCTCCGAGCAGCCGACCTACGAGAACGCGCGCGAGATCGCGAACGCCGTCGAGGGTCCGTTCCTGAGCGGCGAGTACGACCTCGTCGAGCTGATCTACACCCGGTTCGTCTCGGCCGGCAGCCAGGAGGTGGTGGTGCGGCCGTTGATGCCGCTCGACCAGGAGAGCCTCGAGGGTGGCGACGCCCGTCCGGATGCACAGCCCGACGGCTCCGCATCACCCACGTATGAGTTCGAGCCGTCACCCGATGCGATCCTCGAGCGACTCCTGCCCCGATACGCCGAGGCGCGGGTCTACGCGGCGCTGCTGAACGCGGCTGCCTCGGAGCAGGCCGCGCGCCAGCGCGCCATGAAGGCTGCCACCGACAACGCGGATGACCTCATCACCAAGCTGTCCCGCATCATGAACCGCGCTCGCCAGGACTCGATCACGACCGAGATCATGGAGATCGTCGGCGGCGCCGAATCGCTGCGCCAGTCGAAGAACGACCACGACGTGCACGAGCGCTACGACTTCGCCCACGCCACCCCGGAAGCCTGAGGAGCACCCCCATGACCACAACCGCCGAGCCGGGCACCGCCACAGACCTCAAGGACGGTCGCGTCGTCGCGATCGCCGGCCCCGTCGTCGACGTCGAGTTCCCCCCCGACGCGCTCCCCGAGATCAACTTCGCGCTCGAGATGGACGTCGAGCTCGAGGGCGACAAGATCACGATCGTCGCCGAGGTCGCACAGCAGATCGGTGAGGGGCGTTGCCGCGTCATCTGCATGAAGCCGACCGACGGTCTCAAGCGCGGCACGGTGGTGCGCAACCTCGGCCACGGCATCCAGATGCCCGTCGGCGACGGCGTGCTCGGCCACGTCTTCAACGTCATCGGCGAGCCGCTCGACACGACCGTTGACCAGCTCACCAACATCGATGACCACTGGGAGATCCACCGGGAGTCGCCGCACTTCGACCAGCTCGAGCCGCGAGCGATCATGTTCGAGACCGGCATCAAGGTCATCGACCTGCTCGAGCCCTATGTGCAGGGCGGCAAGATCGGCTTGTTCGGTGGTGCCGGGGTCGGCAAGACCGTCCTCATCCAGGAGATGATCCAGCGGGTCGCCACGCAGCACGGTGGTGTCTCGGTGTTCGCCGGCGTCGGCGAGCGCACCCGTGAGGGCACCGATCTCTGGCTCGAGATGACGGAGTCCGGCGTCATCGACAAGACCGCACTCGTGTACGGCCAGATGGACGAGCCGCCGGGGGTGCGTCTGCGCGTCGCCCTCTCCGCCCTCACCGTGGCCGAGTACTTCCGAGACGTGAAGAACCAGGACGTACTGCTCTTCGTCGACAACATCTTCCGGTTCGTGCAGGCTGGCTCCGAGGTCTCCACGCTGCTCGGCCGCATGCCCTCCGCGGTGGGATACCAGCCCACGCTCGCCGACGAGATGGGCGAGCTGCAGGAGCGGATCACCTCGACGAAGGGCCACTCGATCACGTCGCTGCAGGCCGTCTATGTGCCCGCGGATGACTACACCGACCCGGCGCCGTTCACGACGTTCACCCACCTCGACGCGACGACCGAGCTCTCCCGTCAGATCGCCGCGCTCGGCATCTACCCGGCGGTCGACCCGCTCGCGTCGACGTCGAACATCCTGGCGCCCGAGATCGTCGGGCAGCGCCACTACGACGTCGCGCGTCGCGTGCAGGAGATCCTCCAGCGCTACAAGGAGCTCCAGGACATCATCGCGATCCTCGGTCTCGACGAGCTTTCCGAGGAGGACAAGCTCATCGTGTCCCGAGCCCGCAAGATCCAGCGGTTCCTCTCGCAGCCCTTCTTCGTCGGCGAGGTGTTCACCGGTCTGCCGGGGATCTACGTCGGCGTCGAGGAGACAGTCGACAGCTTCGAGGCGGTCGCGAACGGTGAGCTCGACGAGGTGCCGGAGCAGGCGTTCTTCAACGTCGGCGGGGTCGAGAGCGTGCTCGCGAAGGCCAAGACGCTCCAGGACTCCTGATGGCGGAGAACGGGATCCTCCAGGTCCAGGTCGTCTCGCCCGAGAAGATCCTCTACGAGGGTGAAGGCGAGATGGTCGTGTGTCGCACGGCTGACGGTGACATCGCGTTCCTGCCCCAGCACGCGCCGTTCCTGGGCGCGCTCGGTGTCGCGAAGGTGCGAGTGATCCTCCCAACGAATGCCGCGCCGACGAGCGTCGCGCATCCCGACGGTGAGCAGGTCATGGCTGTGCACGCAGGGTTCGTCGAGGTCAGCAACGACCGCGTGATCGTGTTGTCGGATGTCGCCGAGCTCCCGGAGCAGATCGACGTCCCGCGCGCCGAGGCGGCCAAGGCGCGCGCCGAAGCGGCGCTCGCCGCGAACGAGCTCGACGAAGATGCCGCCGAGGCACTCGCGCGGGCGGACCTCCGCCTCGAGGTCGCAGGCGTCGCCCCCGCGGCAGCTCACTGAGCAGGAGCTCGGTGCGCGTAGCCTGACGCCATGGACAAACCGTTCGTGTGGGCTGCTGCGCTCATCTGCTCCGTCGTGCTCGCCGGAACGGTGGTAGTCACCGCGACGGGGAGTGGCGCGGCTCGCGCCGCGACGGGCGACGTGCGCCCGTTCCGGGGGATCGGGACCTGGGTCGACGTGTACGACTACGTCCCGGGCTTCCAGGACGACGGTGGACCGCCGCCTGTGTCCGTCGACAGCATCGACGACATGCAGCACCTCGGGGTCAAGACCCTCTACCTCCAGTCGGCGCAGGACGACAGCCGCATCAAGGGTCAGACGGTGCTGCCGGAGCTGCTCGGCGCGTTCCTCCGCCGGGCTCACGCCGCCGGCATCCGCGTCGTCGCGTGGTACCTGCCGAAGTTCTCGGATCCCGCAACGGACCTGCGCCGGATCAAGGCGTTGGCGAGCTTCACGAGCAGAGGCCAGCGCTTCGACGGCATCGCGCTCGACATCGAGTGGACCTCGGGAGTCCCTGATCCCGCAGCGCGCAACACGGCCCTCGTGCAGCTCGCGAAGCACGCTCGCGATGCGGTGGACGACCGTCCGCTCGGCGCGATCGTCCTTGATCCCGTCCTGCTCGAAGAGGTGAACACTCGGTACTGGCCGGCGTTCCCGTGGAAGAAGATCGCGAACGAGTTCGACGTCTGGCTCCCGATGACCTACTGGACGAATCGCGAGTCGTCGTCCGGATTCCGTGAGGGGTTCGCCTACACCGATGAGAACATCCGTCGAGTGCGCAAGCGGCTCGGGAGTGCGGATGCCGCGGTCCACCCGATCGGGGGGATCGCCAACCAAGCAAGCGCGGCCGACTACATCGGATTCGTGCGAGCCGCGAAGCAGCGCCACGCGATCGGTTGGTCGGTCTACGACTTCAACACCACGACCAGCTCGAGCTGGCCGTGGTTGCGCGGTCACTAGGCTCGGGTTGGTGCTGGCCAACACGATCATCGCCGGGGTCGAGAAGGCGGCGACCACCTCCCTCTTCGTCTCGCTGGCCGCCCACCCCGAGGTCGCCCCGGCCTCGGTGAAGGAGACGCGGTACTTCTCGCCGCTGATCTACGGGGCGGAACCGGAACCGCTCGCGGTCTACGAGGAGTACTTCGCCGAGGCGGGCGATCGCCCTCGGCGCCTCGAGGCCACGCCCCGGTACTGCACCGGGGGGCGCGTGGTCGCCGAGCGGATCGACGCGGTGTGCGGCCCGGGCACGCGGGTGATCATCGTGCTGCGCGAGCCCGTCGAGCGCTTCTCGTCGTTCTTCACCTTCCAGAAGGCGCGCCTTCGCCTTCCCGAGGATCTCACGATCGACGACTATGTCGTCCGATCGTTGGCGATGTCAGACGACGACCTCCACGACCCGGAGCAGCACGCGTGGACGGCGTTCCACAGCGGCTGCTACGCCGATCTGCTGCCGGGCTGGCGCGACGTGTTCGGCGCGCGCCTGCAAGTGCTCTTCTTCGAGAATCTCATGGCTGCACCCGATGCTGTCTTGCGCGGGGTGGCGGCCTTCCTCGAGATCGACCCCGATGCCTTCGCGAGCTACGAGCTCGCGTCCGAGAACCGCACGACGGCGTACAAGCGCGCCGGGTTCCAGCGGGTCGCGCTCGCGCTCAACGATCGTCTCGAGCGGTTCCTCCGTCGCCACTACAAGCTCAAGGACCGGATGCGATCGCTGTACTACCGCGTCAACGGCCGGGCCGCCGGGAGCTCGGAGATGTCGGACACCGCGCGCGCCGAGCTCGTCGCGGCCTACGCGGAGCCGAACGAGCGACTCCGGGCGCAGCTCGAGGCGATGGCGGTGGAGCTGCCGGACTGGCTCTCGACGTCGCGCGCGAGCGCCTGATCGAGGAGGGCACGATGACCCTCGTCGCGAACATCCTCCTCGGCGTCGTCATCGGGGTGACGTACGTCGTGGTGGTGGCCTGGCTCAGCAGCCGGATCCTGGGGGTCCGCCTCGGTCGGTGGCGCGGGCTCGTCGCAGGGACCGTGGGCTTCTTGAGCGGCGTGATCGCCGCTGCGGTGGTGTCGGGTGGCACCGTTGAGCTCGACTGGGACTCGGGCTTCGTCATCCTCTTCTTCGGCGTGCTCGCGACGATGGTCGTCAGCATCGTCCTCGACGTCGTCACGAGGAGCGGTCGCGTCAGCCAAGGCCGTGGTCGCCGGTTCCTGGTGCACCCTGCTCGCACCGTCAAGGGGTTCTTCGCACCCTACGGGCGCATGCGCGAGGTGATGGGCAACGCTCGACGCGAGAACCTCATTCACGTCCGGTACGCATCGCTGTCCGCGCTCGAGTCGGCTGACTTCGCGCGTCGTCTCCGACTCGTCCTCGAGGACTCGGGTGGGATGTTCGTGAAGTTCGGCCAGATCGCCTCGACTCGAGGCGATCTCCTGCCCGACGTGCTCACGGAAGAGCTCGGTCACCTCCGCGCCGACGTTCGGCCCGTGCCTGCGGAAGATGTGCGCGACGTGCTCGAGCAGGAGCTCGGCGAGTCGGTCGACACCGCGTTCGCATCTTTCGAGTGGGAGCCGCTCGCGGCCGCATCGATCGGTCAGACCCATCGGGCGACGTTGCAGGACGGGACCCGCGTCGTCGTGAAGGTCCAGCGCCCGGGGATCGATGACGTCGTTCGCCGTGATGCATCGGTGCTCCGGCTCGTGGCCGGCCAGCTCGAGCGACGGGTCGAGGCCGCGCAGCGCGTCGGCGTGTGTGAGCTGGCCGAGGAGCTGATCGCCGGCATCGAAGAGGAGCTCGACTACGCCCACGAAGCCTCGGTCGGGAGCCGCCTGCGTGAGAACCGCGCGGACGACGAGGGCATCGCGATCCCGGCCGTGCACCGGACGCTCTCGACGTCGCGGGTCCTGGTGATGGACGAGATCCTCGGGAAGGGCGTCGACGACGCGGCATCGGTCGACGCGTGCGGTGTGTCGCGCGACGTCCTCGCTCGCCGCCTCCTCGCATCGTTCCTCGGTCAGGTCCTGCACGATGGGCTGTACCACGCTGATCCCCACCCGGGGAACCTCTTCGTCGACTCGCATGGCACGTTGTGGTTCCTCGACTTCGGATCCGTGGGGCGGCTGGACCCGGTGTCGCTCGAGGGGCTGCAAGGTCTGGCGATCGCGTTCTCGCTGCAGGACGCGAACCTGCTCGCCCGAGCGGTGAGTCACCTCGCGGGCGACGACGGCGCGACCGATCTGCGCTCCCTCGAAGGTGATCTCGGGGTGATCCTCGGCGACGTCAACGCGGGCGGTGGCATCGACCCGCAGGTCGTGATGCAGGTCCTCGCCGTGATGGAGCGTCACGGTCTCCACACGCCTCGCTCGATCTCGCTGCTCTCACGAGCACTGCTCACGCTCGAGGGCACGCTGAAGATGCTCGACCCGACGTTCGACCTCGCGGTGGAGGGTGAGCGGGTGGTGTCGCGCGATCGCAAGGACGTGATCGACTCACCGCAGGAGATGGTGAAGCGCGAGCTGCTCCGCGCGCTGCCGTCGCTCCGAGCACTTCCCGGGAACGTCGAGGCGCTGACGAACCAGCTCCGCTCGGGGCGCCTGACCGTCCGCACCGAGAGCTTCTCCGGCGGAGATCGGCGGGTCGTCGACCGTTGGGTCGACCGCCTCCTCGTCGCAGCGACAGGTGGGTTCGGGGCGCTCGCGTCGGCTGGGCTGCTCGTCGCGGCTGGTCTGACGGCCGACAAGGGAGTGCAGGACGCGCTGTGGTTGCTCGGCTTCGCAGGGCTGACGTTCTCGACCGCGCTCTTGATGCGGAGCGTCGCGCAGGCGCTGCGACGACTCCCGCCCCGCGAGGACGATCAGTACTCGAGTGACGAGTAGCGCATCAGCTTCTGCCACTTGTGCGTCGCACGGATCGTGCGGATCGTGCCGGTCTTGGAACGCATGACGAGCGTCTCGGTGCTCGCACCGTCGCCCCGGTACCGGACACCGCGCAGGATGTCGCCTTCCGTGACGCCACTGGCAGCGAAGAAGACGTCCTCACTCGCGACGAGGTCGTCCGTGGTGAGTGCACGCTCGAGGTCGTAACCACCGTCGAGCGCCGCCCGCCGCTCCTCGTCGTTCCGGGCGTACAGGCGCCCCTGGATCTCGCCGCCGAGTGCTTTGAGCGCGCAGGCGGCGATCACGCCCTCCGGCGTCCCGCCGATCCCGAAGAGGATGTCAGAACCGGAATCGGGCCACGCGGTCTCGAGCGCACCCATCACGTCGCCATCCGGGATGAGCCGGACCATCGCACCGGCTTCCCGGCACTCGCGGATGATGTCGGCGTGCCGTTCGCGATCGAGCACGACGGCAGTGACGTCCTTGACCTGCTCGCCCTTGGCCTTGGCGACGGCCTCGAGGTTGGCCTTCACCGGCGCGTCGATGTCGACGACGTCACGTGACTCCGGACCGACTGCGAGCTTCTCCATGTAGACGATCGGGCCGGGGTTGAACATCGACCCCCGTTCCGCGACGGCGATCACCGCGATCGCGTTGTTCCGACCGAGCGACGTGAGGGTCGTGCCGTCGACCGGGTCGACGGCGATGTCGCACGCGGGTCCGCCGGCGCCGATCTCCTCGCCGTTGAACAGCATCGGTGCTTCGTCCTTCTCACCCTCACCGATGACGACGACGCCCTCCATCGGGACGGTGTTGAGGACGAGTCGCATCGCGTCGACCGCGGCCTGGTCGGCGGCGATCTTGTCGCCCCGGCCGATCCACCTCGCCGCGGCGAGTGCGGCGGCCTCCGTGACGCGAGCCAGGTCCATGGCGAGGTTCCGGTCGGGAGCTTCCTGCGCGTAGTCGTTCATGGCAAACGATCCTACCGGCGAGATCGCTTGCTCGACAGGGTGAGGAACGGCCCTCCAGGCCGGCGGTCCCACTACGTTGAGCCGTCGTGACCTCCTACGAGCTTGCCGTCGATCCACGAGTCGTCGTCGTGACCGGGGCGGCCTCCGGGATCGGACGTGCGACCGCCGAGCGCCTGCGGGCCGACGGTTGGGCGGTCGTCGGCGTCGACCGAGCGGTGGACCGCCTCGGTTGGATCGACGCCCAGGACGACTCGGAGCTCGTCGCATGCGTCGCCGACGTCGCGACCGAGTCCGGGAACGCGGACCTCGTGGGCACGGCGCTCGCGCGCTTCGGCCGACTCGACGGAGCCGTCTTCAACGCGGGGGTGGGCTCGAGCGGCTCGCTCGATGACCAACCGCTCGACGAGCTCGACCTTGCGATCGCCGTGAACCTCCGCGGGGTGATCCTGGGGGTGCGAGCCGCGGTCCCGGCGATGCGCACGTCGGGAGGCGGGTCGATCGTGGTCACCGGTTCGGTGTCGGGGCTCTTCGGTGACCCGAACATGTGGGCCTACAACGCAACCAAGGGTGGCGTCGTCAACTTCGCGCGGTCGGCGGCGATCGATCTGGCGAACGAGGGCATTCGCGTGAACGTGGTGTGTCCGGGCGGCATCGCCGGCACCGGCATGACCACACCCATGGAGCGGCACGCTCCCGACCAGTTCGAGGAGATGCGCTCGCACGTGCCGATGCAGCGGTGGGGACAGCCGGAAGAGGTCGCTGCGGTGACGGCCTTCCTGCTCTCCGAGGATGCATCGTTCGTCACCGGTGTCGCGTTGCCGGTCGACGGCGGGGTCACCGCGGGAACCGGTCAGTTCCGCACGGCGGCGGGTCAGTCGACGAGGAGTCGATAGGGCTGTTCGAGCATCTCGCCTGAACCGTTTTCGTCGGAAAGGGGAAGCGCAGGACGACGTCGCCCCCCTCCTGCGACACGCGCAGCGGCTCCGGGCGTGCGGGGATTACGAGGAGGGGCGCCTCGGGAACGATCTTCCTCCCGCACCCCGCTGCGAGGGCGGCGGCCAGGAGGAGCGGGACGGCGCGGCGGGCTCTCAAGGGCTCAGAGGACGAAGCGCGAGAGGTCGCGGCTCGCGACGAGGTCGGCCATGGCGCGCGTCACGGCCGTGTGGTCGACGACGATCCGCGCGCCCGCGGCGTCGGGGCCGGCGAAGCTGACCTCCGACAGGACCCTCTCGAGGATCGTGTGCAGGCGACGCGCGCCGATGTT
>JBBQFJ010000037.1:0-24981 GCA_038321755.1 Acidimicrobiia bacterium
CGCGCGGCGTGGGCGTCTGTGGATCGTCGGGCGCCAAGCGGACGTCGGGGAGCATCGCCAGACAGAACACGGCGTCGACGCGGTGACCGGCGGATGCCGTCAGGGTCGTGACGCGCAGGCCGAGGGACGTCAGGCCCTCGGCGAGCCCCACCCGCTCGCCGAGCGTGGCCACCGCGGCTCCGGCGGGGAGGGCGGCGGCCTCGGCGTAGGCGAAGGGAAGATCGACGTGCTCGAGGCGGGCGCGGTGCTCACGCGCGCCGATGATCCCGTCGACGTCGGCGCGGTCCAGCGTGGCGCGGACGTCGGCGAGCAGCGTCGTGGCATCGCGCAGCTGCTCGGTGAGCTCGGCGGCCAGGCGCTCGAGCCCGAAGGACAGCTCGGCCAGGGACTGGGTGTCGAGGTACGCCTGTCGGGCATGGGGCTCCGCGGCCCCGACCTCGGCCCGGAGCGCGTGGAGGGTGGCCTCGACCTGGTCGAGGCGGACGATTCCCCAACCCACATCCTCGGCCACGCGGTCCAGGTGGCGGTGGAGCTCGGTCAGTTGCGCGTCGACGGCAGGGCGGGCCCGTCGGCGGTTCGAGCGTCCTCCCACCATGGCCAACAGTCTCCCCGGGGGTGCGGCCGGTCACCAGCCTCAGCCCCCGGGGCGCGGTGACTTGTTGTGCTGAATTCGCCCGGCGTTCACCTGGCGTTCGACGACGGTGGCCCGATGGCCTCTTCGTGCTCGGCCCGAGCGACGGCATCGAAGCACACGAAGCGCACGAGATCGATCGTCCCCGACGGGACCTCCCGGCAGGTGCGACGGCGCGAGGCGGGGGATCACGGCCGTCTCGTCCCGGAAATCACGAGAAATCTTCCTCCGGAACCCGTCGAAATCGGACAAAGAGGACACCCGAAGCGATCTCCCCCTTGCGCTGGCGCCCGTTCGCCCGCCAGCATGACACTGATGTAATTCCACTGGTGTCGTTCAAAGGAGGATGCCGGTGAGTATCCAGACATTCATGCAGATCGTGCACCAGGTCGAAGGCGACGAGGCCGGACGGTGGCAAGAGCGCGCCAACTGCCTCGGGGTCGATCCCGACCTGTTCTTCCCGGAACGGGGAGCTTCCACCCGCGAGGCGAAGGGGGTCTGCCGGGGCTGCGAGGTCCGGGTCGACTGCCTGGAGTACGCCCTCGCCCACGGTGAGAAGTTCGGGATCTGGGGCGGACTCTCGGAGCGGGAACGACGCCGGGTTCGGCGAGAGCGGGCGCTCGAGCGGCGCCGGCTCGCCTCCGCCTAGCTCGTCCTTCGCCTTAGCTCGGCACCCCACCGGCCCGCCGTGCACGGGGCGGCGTCGCCAGGCGGGCCTCGATCGTGAGGTCATCGCCCAGCTTCGACCACGCACGGAACGGCTCGCTCCACCGGTCGGCTTCGATTGCCGGCACCAGGCCGACGATCTCGACCTGGGTGATCGTCCAATCGTCCCGGCCCGCGAGCCGGCGCACCTCCGTGCAGGCGTCCTCCACGCCGGTGACCGGGAGGTCGACCAGGTTCATCGACACCTGGACGACGTCCTCGGACTCGAGCAGCAGCCCGAGGGCCCGCACACCCGCGAGCCCGCCGTCACGCTCCCGCACGTGGTGCGCGATCTCGCGAGCGACGATCACGTCGTTCGTGTCGAGCCAGCAGTTCACTGCCACGAGCGGTGGTCGGGCGCCCACTGCCACGGCTCCCAACGTGGGGTGCGGGGCTCGCGGGCCGAGATCGGGGACTCGCTGCACGAACGCCTCGGCCCGGAGCTCCGGGAGCGAGCGGCGCAGCGGGTCGGCATCGTCGTAGAGGAAGACCGGGAGCTCGAGCTCCACCGACGCCCACTCCGCGAACGCGACTGCCGCCGACGCGGCCACCTCGTGGTCCTCGTCGAGCGCGCAGAACGGCACCACGTCGAGGACGCCGAAGCGCGGGTGCACGCCCTCGTGGTCGGTGAGATCGAGGCGACTCGCGACATCCCGCGCCAGTGCGGCGGCCGCGGTCTCCGCATCGCGGAACCCCGGGCCGGCGAGCGTGAACACCGACCGGTGGTGGTCAGGGTCGGTGTGCACGTCGAGGAGTGAGGCACCACACGTCGCGGCCAGCGCGTCCACCACGTCGCGACGCTGCCCTTCGGCGACGTTCGGCACGCATTCGAGCATCGGTCCAGGGTACGCACCCATAAGGCGGAGCAGCCGAGCGACGGACCGGCACGCTCTGCGGCGGCAGCCCGAGCGAGCGCGACCATAAGGTGGAGCAGCCGAGCGACGGACCGGCACGCTCTCCGGCGGCAGCCCGAGCGAGCGCGACCATAAGGTGGACACCGATGCGAATCGGCTTGGCGTTGCCGCAGTACGACTACTCGGTCCCCGGCGAGGACCCGCTCACGTTCGCGACCCTGGCTGCGCATGCCGTCCGGGCTGAGGAGCTCGGGTACGACTCGCTCTGGTTGTCGGACCACCTCTTCCTGGGCATCGGCAAGTACGGCGGGCGCGAGGAGCCGTACGGTGCGTTCGAGCCGATCTCGACACTGGGCGCGCTCGCAGCCATCGTGGCGAGGCCCCGACTCGGCACGCTCGTCCTCTGTGAGGCGCTGCGCCCGCCGGCCGTCGCAGCGAAGGCGCTCGCAACCCTCGATCGGATCAGCGGTGGCCGTCTCGACATCGGCCTCGGTGCCGGCTGGTACGAGCCCGAGTACGCCGCGATCGGGATGGAGATGCCCACGCCCGGCGTCCGCATCCGTCGTCTCCGTGAGCTGACCGAGATCGTGACCGGGCTGCTCGGCGGCGAGGAGCTCACCTACGAGGGCGAGTTCTTCGAGGCGGCCGGGGCCCGGGTCGATCCGTCGGCGCTGCAGCAGCCGCGCCCGCCGGTGTTCCTCGGCGGCAAGGGCGACAAGGTCCTCGCGACGGTCGCGGCGCATGCCGACGGGTGGAACACCTGTTGGGCGTGGACGTTCGACGCGTACCGGGAGCGCCTCGCCGTGCTCGAGCGAGCGTGCGAGGCAGTCGACCGAGACCCCACGACCGTCTGGAAGAGCATCGGGCTCTACGCCCTGGTCGGCGAGGACGAGGCCGACCTCGCGGCCCGCTTCGCCCGGCTCCAGGAGGTGTCGCCGAAGGGCGTGCTCGACGTGAGCCTCGACGAGTGGCGGGTGGGGCGCCTCGTGGGCACGGCCGAGCAGGTGCGTGAGCAGGTCAGTGGGTGGGAGGCGCTCGGCGTGGAGACCATCATCGTGGGGGCGGGCGCCGTGCCCTTCCAGGTCGGCTCCCTCGACGATGTCGCGGCCCTCGCCGAGGTGCTCCGGCGTCGGCCGGGTGAGACTCCGGCGAGATAGCCTGAGGTTCCGTCGCCGCCGAAAGGATCCCACCCATGTTCGGACTCGGCGCTCCCGAGCTCATCATCATCCTCGTCATCGTGCTCGTCATCTTTGGTGGCGCCAAGCTGCCCAAGCTCGCGCGCTCCATGGGCCAGGCCCAGAAGGAGTTCAAGCAGGGCCTCGATGAGGGTGCCAAGGGCGACGACACCAGCGAGAAGGCATAGCGCTCACCGCGTCCGCGTCCCGGGTGACCCACGACCCCGGGAACCCGCCAGCCTGACGCGTCGTTCTCATCCATGGCCGACGGCATACCCACCTGGGAAGAGGTCGCCCGTGATTACGGGCGCTTCCTCTACACGGTGGCGTATCGCCTGGCCGGCAATGACGATGACGCACAAGACCTCGTCCAAGAGGCGCTCATCCGGGTCCGCAGGGGCCTCGAGCGCTACGAGCCGGGGTCCTTGGAAGGTTGGCTGGCCCGGATCGTGACGAACGTGTTCCTGGACGAGATGCGGCGCCGGAAGCGGCGACCGACCTCCGCGCTTCCGGACGATCCTGACCGCGTCGTGCCGCCTGCTCCTGCCGCCGACCTGGCGAGCCGTGAGCTGCCGGCGCACCTCCAGGAGGCGTTGGCCGCGCTTCCCGAAGACTTCCGCGTCCCCGTCGTGCTCTGCGACGTCGCCGACCAGTCGTACGAACAGATCGCCGCGACGCTCTCGGTCCCGGTCGGGACCGTGCGGTCTCGCATCCATCGCGGTCGGCGCCTGCTGCGCACCGCGCTCGAGGGTGAGGAAGGGGCGGCATGAGCGATCGTGATCTCATTGCCGGCGGTTCCCCGAACGATCTCGCCGAAGACGTCCTCTCCGCGTACCTCGACGACGAGCTCGGTGCCGCTGAGCGCGCCGACGTGGAACGCCGACTCGCCGAGTCGCCAGAGTGGCGAGCGATCCTCGACGAGGTGCGCGCGACTCGTGAAGCGCTGCGGTCGCTGCCCGAGCTCGACGGTCCGCCCGAGTTCTGGACGCGCATCATGTGGGGTGACGGGCTCCCCGACGGCGTCGTCGATCTTGCCGCGGAGCGTCGGCGCCGCACCCTGCCGAAGTGGGCGGTCGCGGCCGTGGGCGCCGCGGCGGCTGCCGTGATCATCATCGGTGTCGTCGCGGTGCCGCAGGAGCAGAAGGTGCGTCCCGCGGTCGCGTCGTTCTCCGATGAGCACGCCGCGCGCTCGTCGGTCGACAACGACGTGATCAGCAGCCTCGCGTCGGTCGGTGTCCCCACGAGGCTGGGTCGATGACGCGCGCTCGCGGGTCGATGGTCGGCCGACTGGTGATGGCGAGCGTCCTGGCCGGCGCCGTGCTGTTCATCGCCGGTTCCAGCGCCTCGGCAGGCGATGATCCGGAGACGCTGCTCGAGCGGGCGCGCACCGCATCGGCGGCGGGCAACGTGGCCGGCATCGTCGAGGTGCGATGGACCGACGGCGACCAGGTCTTCGTCGAGCACGTCGGCGCACGATCGCGCGGCGATGCGTACGTCGTCGGCCGTGGTGATCACCTCGCCGTCGGGAAGGACGGCGTCCGCTATGCCACCGACGACGGTGTCGCGACGCGCTGGGGAGCGGAGACGATGGCGCAGGCACCGGATCCCGGCGCGGCCTGGAACCTGGAGATCGGACGTCCCGCGACCGTCGCCGGTCGGCGCGCGACGGTCGTGGCTGCAAGTGGCGACGACGGTCGCGTGCGTGCCCGCTTCTACATCGACCCGAAGACGCACCTGCTGTTGCGCCGCGACGTGCTGGATCGCACGGGTCACCTGACGCGTTCGGTTCGGTTCGTGCGCCTCTCGACGGGACTCGCTCCGGCCGTGCCGCAGGTGCCGAAGGGTGGCCCGACGAGCGCTTCGACCAAGGACGTGCCCGACGGGTTCACCGCACCGAGCGAGCTCGGCAGCTTCCGGCTGCTCGGTCGCTACCGCCATCCCGACGGCACGCTCCAACTGTTCTACGGCGACGGCTTGTTCTCGCTGTCGGTGTTCGAGCAGGACGGCCTCGTCGACTGGGGCGCGATGCCCGACGGTGGTCGCTCGGACCAGGTCGAGGGTCGGCGCGCCCGCACCTACGCCACCGCGGCCGGCTCCGTCGTGGTGTGGGGCGAAGACGGTCTCGCGCTCACGTGCGTGTCCGACGCACCCGTCGACACTCTCCAGGCGGTGCTGCCCGACGTGGCGAACGACGACCAGGGCGCGCTCGACGAGGTCGTCGACTTCGTGTTCGGACCGTTCGGCTGGAAGTAGCGAGGACGCCGGCGGCTGCCGGCGCAGCCCTCAGGCCGCCCGTGTGTCGCGCGTGGAGGGCTGGGTGGGGATCGCCCTCGTGAACACGAGACGGTCGACCTCCTCACCGCGCAACCAGCCGAGGGTTCGATGGGGCGTCTGTCGCGCGTCGTCGGTGCCGAGCCCGAGCTCGACCATCTTCGCGAGCTGTGTCGGTGCACCGTCGATCTCGCCACTCCACTGCGCGAAGCCGCCAGCGGCGCAGTGGTCGTCCACGAACTCCGCCAACGCGTGCACCGCGGCCAGGCGCGGCGTACCGGGGACGACGTGGATCCGGGCGCTCGGGAAACCGTCGCTGATCGTCGGGCTGCGGCGCCACGGGGTGACGTCGTCGAGCGCGCGCAGGAGGACGAATCGAGCTGTCTCGCCACTCGGTCGCCCGACGAGCAGCGGCGTCACCCGGCGCAGGTAGCGCGCCAGCGCTGCCCGCCTCCACGACGCGTAGGTGTCCGGGGCGACACAGATGAGGACGTAGCCGTACACCGTGTGCTGCTCGTCGTGGAGCACCCCGACCGTGCTGAGGGTCCGCTCGGTGAGGAACCAATCGAGGCAGAGCGCTTGGTACGCGTCGAGGATCTCGGGTGTGGGGCAGGTCGGGTGGACGCGCGCCGGCGCGAGGGAGCGGCGAAACGCGTCGCGTACCGCGGGGATGTCGAGGGGTCGCACCACGGAGACGCGCATCAGGAGGGGGAGAGCGGCTCGGTCAGCACGTTCGTGCAGTGTGCAGGATCGCGTCGGCGTTCGGGCGACGTCGCGACGAACAGTGAGCAAAGGTCGAAGGGCCGAGGTGTCGAGATGGTGACGAGGCGGTGTCGCGTCGTGCTGACGCCTCAGGCGACGATCACGGGCGTTCCGGGAGGGAGGGATGACGCGAGCTGCGTGATCAGGTCGTTCGTGAGGCGCACGCAGCCGTGGCTCGCTGCACTCCCGATGCTCGCGGGATCGTTGGTCCCGTGGATCGCGAGCCGCGCGTCGCCACCGCCGAAGTTGGTCAAGGTGTCCGAGTGGCCGTTCAGGGCCAGGATGAACGGGCCGTACCCGCCACCGCTCGGGAGGACATCCGTCACGAAGTAGCGGCCTGGCGGAGTCGGGGACGAGGCAGCACCGATCGCGACAGGTGTGCGCAGGACGACGGTCGTGTCGTGCACCCACTCGAGCGATCGATCCCGCAGGCTCACGCGGAGCGCGTCGTGGCCGTCGCTCAGGTCGACGTCCTCGGCGCGGATCCACCCCACCGCGTTGTTCGGTCGAACCGGGACGAGCACCTGCAGCCAGGGATCGACCGGCGACCCGACGACGAGGAGCACGCGCGGAGTGCCGAACTCCGTGGTTGGTGCGATGTGGAGTGTGGGTTGCGCCGCCGACGGGTCGTGGTAGACGTCGAGCCCGTCACCGCGGACGTGCGCGGTCGTGGACGCCACGGTCGGAACCGGTGCTGCCGCCGTCGTCGGTGGCGATGTGACGATGGGCGCCGGCGCAGCATCGCTCGCCGACGCCGGTTGCCCGTCCGTGGCGACGGCCGACGCTGCCTCGGGCGCGGTCACGATCGGAGTGACGTCGGCCATGGTGGACAGACCCGACGTCGTGCTCGCCGCCGAGGGTCCCACGAGTCCGGCCAGCCGGAGCGCGGGCACCGTCAGGACGACGCCGAGGAGGAGGAGGGAGGTGCTTGCCCGCATTCGGACGATCATCGCGTCCGGACGGCATCAGGACGGCGAGCGCCTGGTGACGGAGAGATGAACTTTCGGGGTGAGATCGAGAAGGTCAGGAAGGAGGTCTAGAAGCTGGTGCGCACGACTGTGGTGAGCCGGCGAGAGCGGAGGATCCTCCGCCGCTCTCGTTCGCTGCAGCCGCCCCAGACGCCGTGGTCGATGCGGTAGGTGAGCGCGTACTCGAGGCACTCGGACTTCACCGGGCACTCCGCGCAGACGCGGCGGGCGCGGTCCACGCCGACACCGTCGGACGGGAAGAACTCGCCGGCGGCAGCTTCGCGGCACAGGGCCTGCTGCATCCACGGCGGGGTGTGGTGGTCGGGGAGGGGCGCGTGATCATCCATGCTTGCAGGGTTCAACGTCACCTCGAGCCGCTCGGTTCCCGAGAATCGATCTGGACGTGCTTCCCAGGTCGCGTTCAGATGATTCACAGGTTCCTGGTGCAACCTGGACTTCATGGAACCTTCCCTCTGGCGTCGGCGTTCACCTTCAGAGAACGCCGACCGCGAGGTTCCGTTTCACCTGCCACCCTGCGGCCCACGCCCCCCACACCCCCAGGAGTCCTCGTGACCGATCTGACCCCGCCCGCCGACCTCCCCGACGGCGAGGCGAACGAGCCGGTGTTGCCGCCCTCGACGCAGGCGAGCCCTCCCATGAGCCCGATGAGTCCGCCCCCCGCCACGCCGCCGCAGTCCGCGGTCGCGCCATGGCCCCCGGCGACGCCGCGGACGCGGAAGAGCTCGGGCCTCCGCTCCACGCTCACCGGCGCGCTGGTCGGTGGCCTCGTCGGCGCGCTCGCCGCGGGTGGCCTCGTCCTGGCGTTCGCGGACGGTGGTAGCACGACCACCATCGTGCAGCCGTCGTCGAGCAAGGCCGTGGTCACCCGACCGTCGACCGAGATCAGCAGGGCCGGCAACGTCGCCGAGATCATCGCGAAGGACGAGCCCGCGATCGTCGCGATCACGACCGGCGGAGGCCCGGGCAGCGGTGATGGTGGCGCCGGCACCGGCTTCGTCATCACCCAGGACGGCTACATCGTCACGAACAATCACGTGGCCGAGGGTGCGACGAAGATCCAGGTCGCGTTCAACGACGGATCGGTTGCCGGCGCCAAGACGATCGGCACGGACCCGACGAACGACCTCGCGGTGCTGAAGGTCGATCGCACCGGCTTGCCCGCGGTCGAGCTCGGTGACTCCGATGCTTCCCAAGTCGGCGACGAGGTCGTCGCGATCGGCAACGCCCTCGCCCTCGAAGGTGGGTTGAGCGTCACCCGGGGGATCATCTCGGGGACCGACCGCACCGTCGACACCGACGCGGGCTCCTCGTTGGTCGGGATGCTCCAGACCGACGCGGCGATCAATCCCGGCAACTCGGGTGGTCCCCTGCTGAACTCGCAGGGTCAGGTGATCGGCATCAACACGGCGATCGCCAACCCGGCATCGGCGCAGAACGTCGGCTTCGCGATCCCGATCTCGAAGGCGAAGCCCATCATCGAGGACCTGCGCCTCGGTCGTGCAGCCGCGTTCCTCGGCGTGTCCACCCAGAACGTGACACCCGCCGTCGCCCGCGAGCTGGACCTGAAGGTCGAGCAGGGCGCTTACGTCGTGCAGGTCACGGCCGACGCGCCGGCCAAGGACGCCGGGGTCCGGGAGGGCGACGTGATCG
Source organism: Acidimicrobiia bacterium (assembly GCA_038321755.1). GTDB lineage: Bacteria > Actinomycetota > Acidimicrobiia > IMCC26256 > PALSA-555 > JALHSW01. The sequence continues at coordinate 9,038 of JBBQFJ010000037.1, forward strand.
TCGAGATCGCCGGCAAGCCCATCCAGGACTCCGCCGACGTGCAGACGATCGTGCGGGAGCACCGTCCCGGCGACAAGGTCACCGTCGTCGTGAATCGCAAGGGCGAGCAGCAGTCTCTCGACGCGACGCTCACCGAGCGCCCGGCGAAGTGAGCTGATCAGGCCGACGCGGCGGGGGCGCCCGGGGTCAGGATCGTTCGAGCGTGCTCCTCGGGCGAACGGCCCAGCGGGCGCGTCGTCACGTCGTGGACCACGTCGTACGCCGCGGGGTCGAGGAAGCGTCCGAGCGCGGCCGTCCGGAACCGGCGGTGGTCGAGCGGGCGTCCTTCGATCCGACCGCTCGTCACGATGACGTCGAGGTCACATCGCTGCTCGAGGTGACGCACGAGCTCTTGGGTGAACGTCGCGTCGTCGGAGCCGTCGGGTTCGAGGGGCCCGATCAGCGCAACGCGCATCCGCGGCTCCCGGTTGCCCCAGCCTGAGGAATCGGCTGCCAGCGTGCGGTACGCGCCCGCCGCCCGCTGCGCGACTGCATCCCAGGTGTGGAGACGAGCTGCCGCGCGCGCGACGTCCAGCAGGTGATCGCGGTGATCGTCGTCGTGCAGCGCACGATCGATCGCGTCGGCGATCGAGTCCGGGTCGAGGGGTGAGAACATCGCGGCTCGATCTCGGAGCACCTCAGGGATCGCCGAGGCGTCGGAGGTGATCGTCGGGCAGTCGCAGCTCGCTGCCTCGAGCGCGGCGAGACCGAAGCCTTCGCACAACGAGGGGAAGACGAACAGGCGCGCTCGCTGGTAGCAGGCAACGAGGAGCTCGTCCTCGACGGTGCCGGTGACGACGATCTCGTCCGGAGCACAGCCGAGCGACGCCCCGAGCTCGTGCACGGACTCCACGACCCCGTCACCGAACGGGCCCGCGCACACGAGCTGAAAGCTCGCGCGCACTTCGTGGTCGAGTCGGGACCACGCGATCACGAGGCGCTCGAGGTTCTTGCGCGGATCGTCTCCCGTCGCCGCGAGCACGAAGGGTCGCGTGATCGCCGGGAGGTCGCGCGCGATCCGCCCGGCGCTGTCGTCGTGGGGCAGCTCGGGCCGGAAGATCGCTGACGCAGCGGCGCCGACGACTGCGACGTGGTCGCCGGCCACGTCCAAGCGGTCGATCACGGTGCTCCGGACGTCCTCAGAGATCGTGAGGAGCAGGTCCGCCTGGGCGAGGAGCATGAGCCGGCGCTCGTAGCGGCGCCGAACGCGACGATCTGCGAGGTAGATCTCGGGCATCTCGAGCGGGATCAGGTCGAACACGGTCGCGATGAGCGGGAGTCCGGCGGACGCCACGATCGGCGGGAGGAGTGCATCGATGGGTCGGACGTCCTCGAAGGGTGACGCAACGTGATACGCGATCGGTCCGTCCCGGAGGCACGCGCGCAGCGCCGCGGCGGTGGTGGTCGTGGTCGGGAGCCGGGGCACGTCTGCGCCCGGACGTGCCGGCGGCGCGGGTCGTGCGGGGTTGATCCCCAGACCCGCCAGGAGATCGGGGTGGTGGCGGACGAGCGCCGCGGCGTACCCGTCGACCCAACGAGTGAGACCGCGTTGCGCGGCGAGGGGATGTTGGGTGGCCTGCACGTCGAGGTAGACGCGCACGCCGCTCAGCCTTCCGGTTTCGCCGCAGCGTCGGCCGCGGTGAACCGGTCGAGGACTCCGAGGGCCTCCTCGACCCGAAGCTCGAAGCGTGCGGCGAGTCGGGTCAGCCCGAAGCCGAGCTCGGAGAGCGCATCCGCGTCGGCGATCACGTCCTGCCGCGTTGCGTCGCCGTCGACGATGAGCTGTCCGAGCAGCTCTTCGAGGTGTGCGAGTCGACGGTCGATCGCGTCGAGGCGAGCCTCGAGCGCTCGTGCTTCGAGGTCGCGGGCGTCCAGCTGCGAGGCCATGTCCTGGTTCTACTCCTCCCCATCGGTCGGGGGCGCAGCCGCGCTCCTGGCCGCTCGAATGGTTTGTCCCGGCTGCCACCGGTTGGACACCGTGTGTTCACCTGTCGGCAACTACCTCGTCCGTACTGTCCGGGGTGATGGCGACCACGGTGCTCCCCTACAGCAAGGTCTGCGCCGTCGAGGACTTCGAACGTGAGGAGCTCACCGCCTCGATGCACGCCATGCACCCCGGTGCTGCGCTGCGGTTCGGTCCCGACTGGCCCCGGGGGAGGGAGCACCGAAAGTCCTGGGAGATCGCCATGGCGCTCCGGTCCCTGTACGACCTCGGTGCGGTGCGGTCCGATGCCGAGATCCTCGGCGTGGGTGCGGGGCGTGAGGCCACCACGTTCTGGCTCACCCGCGACGTCCGGCGGGTCTTCGCCACCGACCTCTACCTCACGCCGGGTGCGTGGGAGACGACGGCCGACCTCGCGATGCTGATCGATCCCCGGGCGGCCAAGGAACAGACTGCCTTCGAATGGCGACCGGACCGACTCGTCGTGCAGCACATGGACGCTCGCGGCCTGAGGTTCGAGGACGCCAGCTTCTCCGGGATCTTCTCGTCGAGCTCGATCGAGCACTTCGGATCGCTGGAGGACATCGCGCAGGCGGCATCCGAGATGTGTCGGGTGCTCGCGCCGGGTGGAATCGCCTCGATCTCGACCGAGCTCCGGATGAACGGTCCTGCCCTCGAGCTTCCCGGGCTGTACCTGTTCGACGTTCCGACCCTGCTGAGTTGCGTGGTCGAAGGCCGCGAATGGGATCTCGTCGAGCCGTTCGTCACCGAGACCTCGGTCGAGACGATCGCGGCCCCGATCGACCTCCCCGACTTCGTCGCCGGGCGGACCGCGCAAGCACCAGATGCCCGCCACGTGGCGCTGCATCAGGACGGTGCCGTGTGGACGAGCGTGCACCTGGCGCTTCGAAAGCATGCTCGCGGCACCAGGTAGGCTCGAGGCATGGCGATGACCGAGGAACACGTCGAGCAGCTCCCACCCCAGGGGCACGTCAAGGTCATCTACCTCGGTCCGACGTCTCCCCACTGGGAGGTGGCCGGCGTGTTCGGTGACGGCCGATTGATCGACGGCTTCCGTCAGCGTGCCCTCGCTCGTCTGCAGCTCCTGCCGCCGCACGATCCGCAGTTCCGTCGCAACCGTGAGCGGGTCAACCGTGACGCCGAGCGAGAGCGCCTGATCCTCGAGTGGGACCTCGGGTACCCCGAAGACTGAGCGCTCGGCGTCACCCGAGCCGGCCCGATCAGGATTCGGCGGCTGCGTTGCGCTCCGGGTCCGAGTACGACCCGGTCGCCATGAAGATGACGCGCTCGGCGATGTTCACCGCGTGATCCGCGATTCGTTCGTAGTGGCGTCCGACGAGCGCGAGCTGCACCGACTCGAGGAGTCGGCTCTCGTCGGTCGAGCCCTCACGGGTGAGGATGTGGCGGAAGAGGCTCTTCGTCAGGTCGTCCATCACGAGGTCCATGTCCCAGAGCGCGGAGGCCCGGGACGGGTCCGCGTCGGCGAAGGCATCGATGGAGAGGCGCGTCTCGTTCGCGGCCTGCTCACCCATGCGCGTGATGATGCCGCGAAGCTTCGGGTCGATGGAGTGGGGGTAGAGCTGGCGGATCGACTTCACCACGCTCTTCATGAGGTCACCGCTGCGCTCGAGCTCGTGGGCGATGCGCAGGACGGCAAGTACCACACGAAGGTCCGACGCCATCGGCTGCTGACGGGCGAGCAGCAAGAAGCACTGGTCCTCGATGGAATAGGCGAGCCTGTCGATCTCCGCATCGTCGGTGACGACCTTTTCGGCCGTCGCGAGGTCGCCGCCGAGCAGGGCCTGCGTCCCGGCGCCGATCGCCTCCGTGACCAGGGCTGCCAGCCGGATCACGTCGATGCGGAGGTCGTTCAGCGCTTCGTGGAAGCTCTTGCGGGCCTCGTTCTCCACTTCCGGAGTGGTGCTCACCGTCTCCACCTCACTGTTGCGCGCTCGGAGCTGCTTGAGCTTCGGGGTTGCTCGGATGCCGGTCATCATTGTCGCGCTCGCCCGAACCCGGTGCGCTGCCCTCACCGCCGCACCCATCGTTCATTTCTCGTTCATGTCGATGACATCTGCCGGCTGCGATGGGTCCATTTGTCATCCGTATGGTGCACACGCGTTGCATGGATTTCACATCACAGGAGGCATCACCCATATGAATCTCCGATCGCGTCGCTTGCGCTGGGCCGTAGCCCCGGCGTTGGCGGTCGGACTGCTCGCACTCGGCACCGGCGGTGCTGCGAGTGCAGGGGTCGCGGCCAAGAAGCTGCCTGAAGCCACCTTGAACGGCTCCGGGTCGACCTTCCAGCAGGCCTACGACGAAGCGGCGATCGCCGGCTTCACCGAGAAGAACAGCCAGGTCACCATCAACTACGCCGGTGGCGGTTCGGGCAAGGGTCGTCAGGACTTCGCCGACGAGGTCGTCGACTTCGCCGGTACCGACGCGCCGTACCCGGCGGCTGATCTCGCCAAGGTCAAGGGTGGGACGTTCGACTACATCCCGACCGTGGTCGGTCCGATCACCGTCTCGTACAACCTGAGTGGGGTGAAGCGCCTCAACCTGTCGGGCCCGACGCTCTCGAAGATCTTCCAGCGTCAGATCACGACGTGGAACGACCCGGCGATCGCCAAGGAGAACCCGAAGGCGAAGCTGCCGGGCACGGCCATCACGGTGGCCCGTCGCGCCGACAGCTCCGGGACGACGCAGAACTTCACGACGTTCCTCACCAAGGCCGACCCGAGTGGTTGGAAGCTCGGTGCGTCCTCGACCATCAGCTGGCCGTCGGACACGCAGGGTGCAACGGGCAACTCGGGCGTCGCCCAGCTCGTCTCGAGCACCGACGGGGCCATCGGCTACGTCGACTACTCGGACGCCAAGGCCGCCGGACTCGTGTACGCCGCGATCAAGAACCAGCTCGGCAAGTACATCGCACCGACGCTCAAGGGTGCTTCGGAGGCCGCTGCGACGGTCGCGATCAACGCCGACCTGACGTATGACCCCATCTACGCGACGGGTGCGACCTCGTACCCGATCACGTCGCCGACGTGGGTCCTGGCGTACACGACGCAGAAGGACGCCGACAAGGGCGCTGCCCTCAAGGCGTTCCTCACCTACATGCTGACCAAGGGTCAGGCGCTGGCTCCGACGGTGGACTACGCACCACTGCCGCCGGGTCTGGCCAAGCAGGCCCTCGCCGCCGTCAAGGCGATCGGCTAGCGACCACGTGCTCGGGGAGGGGCGTGGCGGGCATCCCCCCGCTCGCCCGTCCCTCCCTGGTACACCTGTCCCGATTCGCCCCCCGACGACCGGTACGAGCCGAGCGAGATGACTGCCTCAGACCTCAGCGCCGCCCGCCCGCCGCGACTCAGTGACGGCGAGCGTCCGCCCGGTCTCCTCACGGACCGGGCCTTCCGGGTCGTCACGCTCCTGGCCGGCCTGCTCGTGCTGGTCATCCTCGCCCTCATCCTGGTCTCGACCGCGAACCAGGCCTGGCCGTGGTTCCAGCACGAGGGTCTGAGCGCGATCTTCAGTGACGACTGGAACCCGTCGGCCAACAGCTACGGCGCGCTGGGACTGATCTACGGAACGTTCCTCGTCGCCGTCATCGCGATGTCGATCGCGGTGCCCATCAGCGTCGGGATCGCACTCTTCGTCAACGAGGTCGCGCCCCGCTGGCTGCGCCGTCCGATCGTGTACACGATCGATCTGCTCGCCGCGATCCCGTCGGTCGTGTTCGGCCTCTGGATGCTCAGCGAGCTCACCGAGCCGCTCTCCAACATCTACCTCGACCTGTCCGACGCGTTCTCGGGCATCCCGATCATCGGCGACATCTTCAAGAACCCGAGCGCGACCGGCAAGGCGTTCATGACGGCGGGCATCGTCGTCGGCATCATGATCACGCCGATCGTCACCGCGATCACCCGCGAGGTGTTCGCCACCTGCCCCGCGTCGCAGAAGGAAGCCGCGCTCGCGATGGGCGCGACCCGGTGGGAGATGATCCGCGGCGCGGTGTTCCCCCACAGCCGTGGGGGAACGATCGCAGCCTTCGTGATCGGGTTCGGTCGCGGAGTCGGCGAGACGATTGCCGTCGCCCTCGTCATCGGATCCTCGCCGCGCCTCACCGCCGAGATCTTCGGCCCGGGCGAGACCATGGCGAGCATCATCGCGAACCAGTTCGGTGAAGCAAGCGGCGTCCAGCGCTCGGCGCTCATCGGGTTGGGACTGTTGCTCCTCGTCCTGACGGTGCTCATCGGGATGCTCGCGCGCGCCGTGCTCGCGCGATCCGATCGCAAGCTCGGGATCGCGGCATGACCGTCACGACGATGCCTCCGCCGTCGCGCCCGTCGATCTCCGGACCGGCGCGCGCGTCGCGTGGCCGAAAGTTCCGCAATGCGCTCGCGACCGTGCTGATCGTCGCCGCGGTCGTGCTTGCGATGATCCCGCTCGTCTGGGTCGTGGTCTTCGTCGTCCAGAAGGGCGGCGAGATCTTCAGCTGGGACTTCCTCACCGAGAACATCCCGATCCAGTCACGCGAGATCGGTGGCGGGATGTGGCCGGCCGTCGTCGGAACGCTGGTGATCACCGCCGGCGCGACGTTGATGGCCGTGCCGCTCGGTGTGCTCGGCGGCATCTACCTCAACGAGTACGGACAGAAGAGCCCGCTCGCGCGAGTGATCCGGTTCCTCTCCGAGGTCATGACGGGCGTGCCCTCGATCGTCATGGGCTTGTTCATCTACACGATCTGGGTGCTGCGCTTCAAAGAGCAGACCGGCTTCGCGGGCGCGCTCGCCCTGGCCTGTCTGATGCTCCCCGTGATCATCCGAACGACGGAGGAGATGTTGCGGCTCGTCCCGCGCGACCTCCGTGAAGGCAGCTATGCGCTCGGGTCACGCAAGGTGCGAACGATCCGTACCGTTGTCCTTCCCGAGGCGGCCCCCGGGATCGTCAGTGGAGCCCTCCTTGCCGTGGCGCGCGCTGCCGGCGAGACGGCGCCGCTGCTGTTCACGATCGGTGTCGTCACGGAGCCGAACTGGAACCTCTTCTCCGGGACGAACACGGCGCTCTCGGTGCAGATCTTCAACAACGCCGTCTCACCGTTCATCGGTGCGCAGGAGCGTGCGTATGGCGCAGCCCTGACACTGATACTGATCGTGTTCATCTTCACCGCACTCGCGCGAGTGGTCACCGCGCTGTACTCGCGCCGCGTGTCCGGAGGAAAGTGACATGGGAGTCCTCATGAATGAAGGAACGATCGCCTCCGCTACAGTCGGAGACGTGGTGACCCGCCCGCCGGCCGACGTGCCAGAGCAGGCGGACGCGACGCCGGAGCCCGAACCCGAGCAGCGTGAGGTCGTGTTCCAGCTCCGCGACGTCGAGGTCAAGTACTCGGGCGTCACGGCAGTGCACGAGGTCACGCTCGACGTCGTCGCCAACGAGATCACGGCGTTCATCGGTCCGTCGGGCTGCGGCAAGACGACCGTGCTGCGTTCGCTCAACCGCATGCACGACATCACGCCGGGTGCCGCGGTGAGTGGAAGCATCACCTACCACGGTGAGGATCTCTACGGTCCCAAAGTCGATGCAGCCGAAGTCCGCCGACGGATCGGGATGGTGTTCCAGAAGCCGAATCCGTTCCCGAAGTCGATCCACGACAACGTCGCCTACGGACCGCGGATCAACGGGCAGAAGCGCGGCGACCTGGACGATCTCGTGCAGGACGCCCTCGAGCGGGCTGCGCTCTGGGATGAGGTCAAGGACAAGCTCAAGAAGAGCGCGCTCGGCCTGTCCGGTGGTCAGCAGCAGCGTCTCTGCATCGCGCGCGCGATCGCCGTGCAGCCGGACGTGATCTTGATGGACGAGCCGTGCTCCGCCCTGGACCCGATCGCCACCGCGCGCATCGAGGACCTGATGGAAGAGCTCAAGCACCAGTACACGATCGTCATCGTCACGCACAACATGCAGCAGGCGGCGCGGGTCTCCGACCGCACCGCGTTCTTCACCGCCGAGGTGACGGACGGTCAGCGCATGGGCAAGCTCGTCGAGTTCGACGACACCGAGCAGATCTTCACCCAACCTTCCGATTCCCGCACGGAGGGCTACATCACCGGACGGTTCGGTTGAAGCGTCGTGCTGCGCCGCCCGAACCGGTGGACGACGTGCCGGAGACGTCAGAGCTTGCGGCTGCCGACCTCGATCTCGATCGCATGATCGGGGCGTTCGACGCGCTCACCGACGGCGCGCTCGTCGTCGACGAGAAGGGGAACGAGATCGTCCGCAACTTTGCGGCCGAGCGCTACCGCGACGCGCGACACGGGGATGCCTTGGCGCAGCACGCGATCGAGACGCTGCTCGCGGGTGCGCGCGGCGGTGAAGCCGGCGGCCAGGAGCTGTCGCTCTTCGGGCCGCCGCGTGAGGTGCTCCAGCTCAATGCCGTCCCGCTGCGCGACGCCGACGGTGAGGTCGTGGGCGCGGCGGCGTTCGTGCGCAACGTCACCGAGGCGCGCCGGGTCGAGAGCGTACGGCGCGACTTCGTGGCGAACGTGAGTCACGAGCTCAAGACGCCCGTGGGCGCGCTCGCCCTCCTCGCCGAGACCATCACCACGAGCGAGGACCCCGAGGTCACCCAACAGCTCGCAGGTCGGCTGGTCAAGGAAGCCGAACGGCTCGGTCGCATCGTCGACGATCTCCTCGATCTCAGCCTCATCGAGGCCCAGGAAGCCCCGACCCGCGAACGAATGTCAGTGCGCGTGCTGGTCGACGAGGCCGCGGATCGTCTCGGTCCGATGGCGCTCGCGAACGGGATCCCGCTGCGGACGGCCATCGTGAACGAAGACTTCGTCGTGATCTGCGATCCCAACCAGATCGTCAGCGCGGTCACGAACCTGCTCGACAACGCCGTCAAGTACTCCGAGCCGGGTGCGATCGTCGATCTCGGGGTGGAGCGGGTCGGCGACCGGGTGGTCATCAGCGTGCGCGACCACGGCATCGGGATCCCGTCGAGCGACCTCGAACGAATCTTCGAGCGCTTCTACCGGGTCGATCGCGCCCGGAGTCGCACGACCGGTGGTACAGGCCTCGGCCTCTCGATCGTTCGCCACGTCGCCCAGGTGCACGGCGGCGAGGTCAAGGTGGATTCGATCGAAGGCGAGGGCTCGGTGTTCAGCATCACCCTGCCGCTCGCCGACGAAGGCGCCCCAGCACGTCCGAGTGCGCCGTCGCAGGAGGTTTCTTGATGGCCGATCCCCCCACGATCCTCGTCGTCGACGACGAGCAGTCGTATCGCGATGCTCTGTCGGTCGCGTTGCAGCGAGAGGGCTTCATCGTCGAGACCGCGGCCGACGGCGCCGAGGCCATCGCGCGCTTCGACGCGACGAAGCCGGCCCTCGTGCTGCTCGACGTGATGCTCCCGCAGATGTCCGGTGTCGACGTGTGTCGCGAGATCCGATCCCGTTCCCAGGTCCCGATCATCATGGTGACGGCGCGCAACGCCGAGATCGACGCGGTCGTCGGTCTCGAGGTCGGCGCCGACGACTACGTCACCAAGCCGTTCCGCCTTCGCGAGCTGGTGGCCCGCGTGCGCGCGGCGTTGCGCCGGGCGCCGAACGGTGAGGGCCCCGATCTGGAGGTCGACAGCATCGAGGTCGGTGAGGTCCGTCTCGACGCGAGCCGTCACGAGGTGTTCGTACGCGAAGAGCTCGTCGCCCTTCCCCTCAAGGAGTTCGAGCTCCTCGAGATGCTGCTCCTCAACTCCGGGCGCGTCCTCACCCGCGACGTGCTGATCGATCGTGTGTGGGGACCGAACTACTACGGCGACACGAAGACGCTCGATGTCCACGTGAAGCGGCTGCGGGCGAAGATCGAGCAGGACCCGGGTCACCCGACTCGCTTGGTGACCGTGCGCGGCGTCGGGTACCGCTACGAGAGGGCCTGAGCCACCGCGTCGGTGAGGTCGGTCGCAGCCGGAACCGTCCCGATGCGGGTGAGGACGGTGACCGCGGCATAGCCGTCGTGCACGTACGCGAGGTCGGTGCCGGGTTGTACGTCGGTCACGCGCCCGACGTATTCGAGCACGAGCTCGCCCGGTCGGGTCTCGGCCTTCCAGTCCTCGTTGAACGGGCTCGGAGCAGCGTCGCGTACCCCGCGGACCTGATCGAGCGCGATGTTCGGCACGTTCAGGTTCACGACGCGCGGGGTTGCTGCCGGCTCGGCAACCCAGGTGAGCGCGTGTGCCGCGAGCGCGGCCGCGGTGTCGAAGTGCGACTGCTCACCCCAACCGACGCTCACCGCGACCGCGGGCACACCGAGCACCGCAGCGGTGAGCGCTGCGCCCACGGTGCCCGAGTGCAGCACCAGGTGCCCGTAGTTGAGGCCCGGGTTGACGCCCGACGCGACCACGTCGGGCTTCCGACCGAACGCACCGAGGCAGCCGGCATAGACGGTTGCGGCAGGCGGGAGGTCGACGGAGTTCACCGCGACGTCGGGCAGATCCGGCCACTCGACCTCGGTCCACGGCACAGGGCCGCCGCGATGCAGTCGCCCGATCGCAGCGCCGCTCCCGCTGCGCTCGCCGCTCGGTGCGACGACCACGACCTCGTGTCCGAGCGCCACGATCGCACGCGCGAGTGCATGCAGGCCGGGCGACTCGACGCCGTCGTCGTTCGTCACCAGCACGCGCACGCCCTTGACCGTAGCCGGACGGCTGTCAAAGTCCGTATGAACGTGATGGAAGGGCGGTGAACAGCGGTCGAACGTTGATGGATGGGGGCGGCGCTCGTCGGCCTGCCGTTCCACACTGTCCGCATGCACAACCTACGGATCCGCTTGGCCGTCATCGATGCCGGAGGAACGACGATCCGCGACGAGGACGTGGTGATCACCGCGTTCGTCGAAGCGCTCGCCGCGTTCGGGGCCGGTCCCGATGTTCCCGGGTTCGACGACCGCATGCGGTACGTCAAGTACTCGATGGGGCGCACCCGTCTCGACGTGTTCCGCTACCTGCTGCGTGACAACGGGAAGGCACGTCTCGCGAATCGGGTCTTCGAAGCGGCGGTGGAGGCGGCGGTCGTCCAGGGTGACATCACCCCGTTCCCGGGTGCGCGCGAAGCGATCGACGAGCTGCGCGCGGCCGGCATCGCCGTCTGCCTCACGACCAGCATGTCGCAGCGCACGCTGGATCGCATCGTGGTCGCGCTCGGTTGGAGCGACGTCGTAGATCTGACGCTCGCGCCGGGCTTCGGTGTGCGGAGCCGCCCGCATCCGGATCTCGTGCTCATGGCGACGATGCGACTCGGCATCGACTCGGTCCGTGAGGTCGCGGTCGCCGGCGACACGGTGGCCGACCTGGTCGCCGGATCGCGAGCGGGCGCATCGATCGTCGTCGGGGTCTCCAGCGGCGCGCATGACCTCGAGATGCTTCGCGGCGTGCCGCACACCCACCTGTTGGCCGGCATCGACCAGCTGCCCGGTGTGCTGATCGGCCAGCGCGTCCCGATGACCGTCGCCTGAGGTCGTCTCCCTACCCTGGCCCGGCGACGAGCGACTCCACCACTGGACGCCACGTCGCCAGCATCGCGGTGGGCTTGCCCACCACCTTCGCATCGTCATCGGCGCGCCGCAGCACGACGTACGCATCGAAGTCCGGCGCCGCCTCGAACGCTGCACGTCCTGCGTCATCGAGGATGCCACCCTGGGCGACGAGCGTCTCGACGCTCCGCGCACTGAGGCGATCCCGGTACTGCTCGTCGGCGGTGACCAGGTACCGCTTCGCCTCGTCGTGACGCTCGACGAGGTCGGCGACGCGCGTCCCCAGCAGAGAACGGATCACGTCGGCGCCGGTCACCGCGTGGGTCGCGGGCTGGTCGGGAGCGATCGTCGTGCCGATGTCGTGCACGAGCCCGGCGACCTGGAGCTCGAGGTCGCCGGGGGCGCGCTCGGCGAGGAGGTCGGCGCACTGCAAGGCGTGGGCGAGGAGGTTGATCGTCTCGCCGTCACGAGCGGTGGCGCCGGCGGCGAGCGTGGCAAACAGCTCGTCGACGTCCAGGGAGCGCAAGGTCACTTGGGGGCGGGGACGTACCGCGCGCTGACCACCTGACCGGCCTCGAAGTCGAGGATCCAGGTCGAAGCCTTCTCGAGCCGGCTGCCGTCGAGCGTGATGCCGCGCGACTCGCAGTGCTCGAGCAGGTCCCCGATCACGTCGCCGTGACTGCAGAACACGGTGTCCTCGTCGGCGTACTTGTCGACGAGCTCCAGCGCGTCGGCCATCGCGGCGCCTTCGGCGAGCGCGTTGGAGAGATCGACCGGGATCCCCAGCTGCTCGGCGAGCGGCGCCACCGTCTCCGAGCACCGGACGTAGGGGCTGGTGATGATGCGCGTGACCCCCGTCGACGCGAGCGCCTTGGTGACGGCGGCGGTCTGGCGGCGGCCGTTCTTGCTGAGCGGCCGCTGATCGTCCGCTCCGTCCCACGCCGAACGGCTCCCGGCCTTCGCGTGCCGCACGAGGTAGATCGTCATCGGCGTGAATCCCGCACCTGCGCCAGGAGCACTCGGTCGTGCTCGTAGGTGAGGATTCTGTCCGCTCCGGCGGCGGTGCACCACACCAGCTCGTCGACCTCCCGATTCGCCACGAACTCGTCGCCGGACACGCCCTCGGGCAGGTCCATCATCCAGTAGCGGACGAGCTTGTCGCGGCCCTTGGCGTCCCGGTACCGGGTCTCGCCGACCTCGGCGCCCAGCACGCACGAGAATCCGGTCTCCTCCTCGACCTCCCGGAGCGCCGTCGCTTCGTCGCTCCCGTCGCCGGCGTCCTGCTTGCCCTTCGGGAAGGTCCAGTCGTCGTAGCGGGGACGGTGGACGAGGACGAGCTCGGTCCGACGTCGGAGCCCGGGCCGCCGGGTGCGACGAACGATGCCGCCGGCCGCACGGACCTGCGGGTCAGGGGTCGGGGTCCCGACGGCCTCGGCCTTTGGGGATCCGGACTCCGAGCTCACAGCCACTCGCGGAGACGCTTCCGGCTCGCGCGTCGCCACGCGTCCGGCCAAGCTCGACGCGAGCGCTCGGCACTGCGGTACTCGATCGCCGCGAGCTGGCCGGCCGCGAACCCGGTCGACTCATCATTCGTGTTCGCCGCGGCGCGCCGGAGCCACTCCGCCGCGACGACGGCATCCTGGTGCTCGCCGAGGACGGTCTGGAGCTGCGTCACGCGCCGGGCGTACGCGTGCGCGGGCTTGCCGAACGCCGGGACCACTGCCTCCGCCGCGTAGCGCGCCCGCTTGGCTCGGATCCTCACGCCGTGGAGCTCGACATCAGGCGGATCGTCGCCCAACGCCTCGACGGCATCCGCGAGCTGGTGCCACGGCCGTCGGGCGATGCGGCGCAGGACCGCCACGTCGCTGTCGCCGTCGCCATCGTCGACCCGCAAGAGGAACCGGGGCCGCGCGGCGGCGAGGACCAGTCGGTCGAGGAGCGCGTCGTAGCGCTCGCTGCGCAGCGCGCGCAGCAGCTGCTCGCGCGCGCGCTCCTCGTCGGAGCGCAGGTGGTCGAGGATCCGCTTCGCCGGCTCTCGGTCGACGTCGGGGAGGAGGGCGACGTTCGGTTCCAGGCGGTCGAACAGGACGTCTGCGTCGCGGACCGCGCCGAACACGTCGGTCAGCCACCGGAGCTCGTCACTCAGCTCGGTGCCCCACCGTTCGTCGATGAGTGACCGGAACGTCCGGAGATCGGAGCGGAGTCGACGCGTCGCGACCCGAGCCTGATGGACCCCTTCGGGGTCCAGGCCGAGCCGGGCCGCAGGATCGAACGTGATGAGTCGATCGACCGCCGTGGCGATGGCACGGCGCGCCACGTCCTCGGCTGCGGGAAAGGACGCGCCGAGCTCCGGCACGACGACGTCGGCCGGGCGGGCCGCGTGGGCACCGAGCGCACGCACGATCTTCGGGGTGAGGTCGATCGAGGTTGCTCCGGCGCTTCGGAGGCGTGCGAGCACGGAGGCGCGGTGTGCGTCGGTCGCTCCGTCGCCGAGCTCGACCTCGATCTCGCCGAACTCCACTGCATCCGCGAGCGGAACGGTGGCGACGACCGCGTCGTCGACGACCTCGCCGATCGCTCGGCCGTGGGCGTCGTGCAGCAGCACGGTGGTCCGGGTGGTCGAGAGCGTCGCGACGCTGGCGATCGGTGCGCCGCGGGTGAGTGATCGCACGAGATCGAGCGCGGACTCCGGCGGCGCGCCGTCCTCGCCACCCCGCTCGCCGGCGACGTGGTGCTCGTCGCGGGAGAGGATCTGGGCATCACCGTCGGAGCGCGGCAGCTTGACCGTCCAGCCTTCGGGGTCGCGGTAGCGGAGGCTCGCGCCGGCACGCGTGATGCGGAGATCAGTGGTGTCGTAGTACGTCGCGACGAGCGTCGCGGTCGATTCGGGGGACGCGAAGACGCCGCCACCCGGATCGGTCAGCGGCGGGAGGTGGAACCCGCTCGGGGGGACGAGCTTGATCTCGCGCTCGGCGGTGCTCACCCCCGGGCCGGAGCGCGCGCTTCGGCGAGCTCGCGCAGGCGCAGGTGGGTCTCCAGCCCGACCACCGTGTCGAGCTTGCGCCACGTCCCGTCCGCGCGCAGCTCCCAGGCGAGGCTGTCGTCGGCGAGGTTGACCTGCAGGATCTCCTCGAGCCGGGCCTGCAGGGTCGGTTCGGTGACGGCGCAGAGGGCTTCGACGCGCCGGTAGAGGTTGCGCGGCATCCAGTCGGCCGAGCCGATCAGGTACTCGGCGTGGCCGGCCTGGCCGAAGCAGTAGATCCGTGAGTGCTCGAGGTACCGACCGATGATCGATCGGACGCGGATGTTCTCCGAGAGACCGGGCACCTGGGGGCGGAGGCAGCAGATGCCGCGCACGATCAGTTCGATCGACGTGCCGGCGCCCGATGCGGCGTACAGCTCGTCGATGAGTGCCGCGTCGACGAGGGAGTTCATCTTCAGCACGATGCGACCGTCGGTGCCTTTGGCGGCCTGGGCGCGGACGCGATCGCGCAGTCCGTCGCGCAGAGCTTCGGGTGCGACGAGGAGGCGGCGGTACTGGGTCGGTCGGCTGTAGCCGGTGAGGTGGTTGAAGAGCTCCGTGAGATCCGCGCCGATCGCCGGATCACTCGTGAGCAGTCCGAGGTCCTCGTAGAGCGTCGCCGTCTTCGCGTTGTAGTTACCGGTCCCGACGTGGCAGTAGCGGCGGATCGAACCGTCTTCCTCCTGTCGGACGACGAGCAGGATCTTGGTGTGGGTCTTGAGTCCGACGAGTCCGTAGACGACGTGCACGCCGGCTTCTTCCAGCAGGTGCGCGCGTTCGATGTTCACCTGCTCGTCGAATCGGGCCTTCAGCTCGACGAGGGCGACGACCTGTTTGCCCTCGCGCGCGGCTTCCACGAGTGAGTTCACGAGGGTGCTCTCGGCGGCACCGGTGCGGTAGATCGTCTGCTTGATCGCGAGCACGCGCGGATCGCGCGAGGCCTGGCGGACGAACGCCTCGACCGACGTGACGAACGAGTCGTAGGGATGGTGGACGAGCACGTCACCGCCGCGGAGCACACGGAACAAGTCGGGCGGTGCGTCTTCCGACCCGGCGAGCGCGACCGGCGTGACCGGCGCCCACGGTTCGTCCTCGAGGTCGGCCCGATCGAGCGCGATGACATCCCAGAGTCCGGTGAGGTCGATCGGTCCGTCGACGACGACCGTCGCGCCGTTGGGGATCTCGAGCTCGTGGCTGAGCACCTCGAGCACGTCGTCCGACATGGTGTGGTCGATCTCGAGGCGCACCGCGGAACCGAACTTGGTACGGCGCTGGAGCACGGTCTCGATCGCTTCGAGGAGGTCCTCGGCCTCGTCGTCGAGCTCGAAGTCGGCGTCACGCGTGACGCGGAACGGGTAATGCGCGAGGACCTCCATCCCGGGGAAGAGACGGTCG
>JBBQFJ010000038.1:0-24812 GCA_038321755.1 Acidimicrobiia bacterium
CTCGCTCCTGGTGGTGGGAGTCGGGCTCGAGGGTGCGATCGCCCTGCGTGAGTTCGGACTCGCCCTCTTCATCGGGCTGCTGATCGGTGCGTACTCCTCGATCTTCGTCGCCACGCCGATCCTGGCGTGGTGGAAGGAACGGGAACCGCGCTACCGCGCCCTCGCCGAACGCAGCGCCTCGCGTGCTGGGCGGGAGAAGGCGATGGCCGGCGGTGGTCGCGCCACGGCGTCCGAGCTTGATGACGACATCGTCGACGAGCCGCAGGAGAAGTCCGGCCGTCCGACGCCGGCCGCCAAGACCGACACCGTCGTGATCGCACCCCGCCCGCGCCAACAAAAGGCCCGCAAGCGCAAGTAGTCCAACCACTGCCGAGGGGCGTCGGCGTGGGATACTTGCCTGCAAGTGAGCCTCTCCGAGCTTCCCCGACCTGAGATCCGCCCCGAGCGGCGGTCGGTGCTGCCGTGGCGGCGGAACCAGGTCGATGTCGCCCTGGCGCCGGTTCTCACGGCGTATCTCGAGCAACACCGCAAGTCCGACACCGCGCTCATCGAGCGGGCGTACGTGGCTGCGCATCGCGCCCACGCCGAGCAGGTCCGCCGTTCGGGCGAGCCGTACATCACCCACCCGCTCGGTGTGGCACTGATCCTGGCCGAGCTCGGACTCGACGATGTGACCGTTGCGGCCGCGTTGCTCCACGACGCCGTGGAAGACACGCACTTCACCAAGGAGACCGTCGAAGCGGAGTTCGGCGCCGAGGTCGCGGCGATCGTCGACGGCGTCACCAAGATCGAGCGTTTGCAGTTCACCACCCGTGAGGCGCAACAGGCCGCCACGATGCGCAAGATGCTCGTCGCGATGGCGAAGGACATTCGCGTCTTACTCATCAAGCTCGCGGACCGGTTGCACAACATGCGCACCATTGCGTCGCTGCCGGAAGCCAAGCAGTTGCGTATCGCGCATGAGACCCTCGACATCTATGCGCCGTTGGCACACCGCATGGGGATCGGGGACGTCAAGTGGCAGCTCGAGGACCTGTCGTTCGCGGTCCTCCACCCGAAGCGCTACGCCGAGATCGAGCAGCTCGTGTACACCGACTCGCCCGCCCGCGAGGATCAGCTCGATCAGGTGCTCGGGGAACTCCGTGAACGGCTGACCGAGTTGCACATCGACGCCGAGGTGAGCGGACGACCGAAACACTTCTGGTCCATCTACGAAAAAATGGTGGTGGGCGAGAAGGCCTTCGAAGAGGTGCAGGACCTCATCGGCGTGCGCGTGGTCGTGGACACGGTGAAGGATTGCTACGGCGCACTCGGTTCCATCCACGCGTGGTGGCGGCCGGTGCAAGGGCGTTTCAAGGACTACATCGCGATGCCGAAGTTCAACCTCTACCAGTCGTTGCACACGACCGTCGTCGGACCGCAGGGCAAGCCGGTCGAGGTGCAGATCCGCACGACCGAGATGCACCGGCGTGCGGAGTACGGGATCGCGGCGCACTGGGGCTACAAGGAGCGTTCTCGTGCCGAGGACCTCGCGTGGCTGCAGCGCATGGTCGATTGGCAGGTCGACACCGACGACCCGACCGAGTTCCTCGACACGCTGAAGATCGATCTCGAACAGGACGAGCTCTTCGCGTTCACGCCGAAGGGCAAGGTCGTGACGTTGCCGACCGGCGCGACGCCTGTCGACTTCGCGTACGCGATCCACACCGAGGTCGGCCACCGCTGCATCGGCGCGCGCGTGAACGGTCGGCTCATCCCGCTCGATGGCACGCTCGAGTCCGGATCGACGATCGAGATCTTCACGAGCAAGGTCGCCGGCGCCGGGCCCAGTCGCGACTGGCTGCAGTTCGTGAAGACGCCACGAGCACGCTCGAAGATCCGTCAGTGGTTCTCCCGGGAGCGTCGGGTCGACGCGATCGACAGCGGCCGCGACGAGCTCCTCAAAGCGCTGCGGAAGGAAGGCCTCCCGGTGCAGCGTGTGGCCCAGACCGCCGTGCTCGCGACCGTGGCGGAATCGATGCACTACGCCGACCTCGAAGCCCTCTATGCGGCGATCGGCCAAGGTCATGTCTCCGCTCGCGCGGTCGCGCAGCGAGCGCAACGGGAGCTGCGAGGCGGCGAGGAGCAGCTCCCGGTCACGACGCAGCGTCCGCCGCGGGCACGCTCCCGCGGGCGCCGCGCGGCCGGCGTGCACGTCGAGGGACTGGACGACGTGATGGTCCGACTCTCGCGGTGCTGCACCCCGGTGCCCGGTGACGAGATCATGGGGTTCGTCACTCGGGGCCGAGGCGTCTCGGTCCACCGGAGCGACTGCGCGAACGCGGTCTCGCTCGCCGAGCAGTCGCAACGAGTGATCGAGGTCGAATGGGATCACGACGAGACCTCGACCTTCGTCGTCTCGGTCGAGATCGAGGCGCTCGACCGTTCCCGCCTCCTCCGCGACGTTGCCGAGGTGCTGGCCGAGGGCCACGTGAACATCCTCACGAGCACGTCACAGACGTCGACCGATCGCGTGGCCAGGTTCCGCTTCGAGTTCGAGCTCGCCGACCCGAGTCACCTCGATTCGCTCCTCAAGGCGATCCAGCGAGTCGACTCCGTGTACGACGCGTACCGCGTGCTCCCCGGTGCTGCAGCACGCGCATGAGTGATCGCGATGACGCGTCGATCTATCGCGCGCCCGTCGGCACCCACGATGTGCTCGCTCCGGAGTCGCGTCGGTGGATGCACTTGGTCGCGACCTTCGCCGAACGCGCCGCCCGTTTCGGCTACGGCCTCACGATCACGCCGATCTTCGAGCACGTCGAGGTGTTCCAGCGCGTGGGTGCCTCGACCGACGTCGTGCGCAAGGAGATGTACGAGCTCACGGACCGCGGCGGGCGATCCCTGGCGCTCCGGCCGGAGGGCACGGCGCCCGTCGTGCGCGCCTTCGTGCAACACCGGCCGACGCCCCCGTGGAAGGCGTGGTACCTCGCACCGAACTTCCGGTACGAGCGTCCGCAGAAGGGGCGCTACCGCCAGCACTGGCAGCTCGGCGCGGAAGTGCTGGGCCTCGACGACCCCGATGTCGACGTCGAGGTCATCGCGCTGGCGCACGGCTTCTACCGCGACCTGGGTCTACGGCAGGTGCGGCTGGTCCTGAACTCGATGGGCGCGCCGCAGGACCGCGGGCAGTACGTCGCGGTCCTCCAGGAGTACCTGCTCGCGCACGCAGACGGGCTGGGGACGGAGTTCCGTGAGCGTGCGGAGCAACACCCGTTGCGGGTCCTCGATGCCAAGGACCCGGCGTGGCAGGAGGTGATCGAGCGGGCACCGCAGCTCACCGAGCACCTGAGCCACGATTCGCTCGCCCACTTCGAGCGCGTGCAGCGGGGCCTCGACGACCTCGGGATCGCCTACGAGCTCGACCCGAGGCTCGTCCGTGGGTTCGACTACTACACGTCGACCACCTTCGAGTTCGCGAGCGACGCGCTCGACGCGGCCCAGAACGCCATCGGTGGCGGCGGACGCTACGACCAGCTCGCGGAGGAGATGGGTGGTCCGCCCACACCAGGGATCGGGTTCGGCATCGGGATCGAGCGGGTCCTCATCTCCTGCGATGCCGAGGGTGTGCTCGGAGATGTCGGTGGGGGTCTCGACGCGTTCGTCGTGGACGGGGTCGGCGACCACACCGCGGCGGTCCTGGTCTCGGCGCTGCGCGAATCGGGTCTCCACGCCGACCGGGCCTACGGTGGCCGCTCCGTGAAAGCACAGTGGAAGCTCGCCGACCGCGCCCGCGCGACCTACGGCGTGATGTTGGGACGATCCGAGGCGGAGCGTGAAGCGGTGGCGGTGAAGGACCTCCGGACGGGGAAGCAGGTCGAGGTGCCGTACGAGCAGGT
Organism: Acidimicrobiia bacterium; assembly: GCA_038321755.1. Lineage (GTDB taxonomy): Bacteria > Actinomycetota > Acidimicrobiia > IMCC26256 > PALSA-555 > JALHSW01. The sequence goes on from JBBQFJ010000038.1 coordinate 3,879, forward strand.
CGCCGGGTGGATCCGGGAGCACCGCCCGTGATGCGCACGCACCTCGCCGGGTCGATCAGCCCCGCGCAGCGCGGCGAGACGGTCGTGGTGTGCGGATGGGTGGCGAGCCGTCGCGACCACGGCGGCGTGATCTTCCTCGACGTGCGCGACGTCGCCGGGATCGTGCAGGTGGTGATCGATCCCGACGCGACGACCGGAGCCGACGCCCACGGCATCCGCTCCGAGTACGTGCTTCGGGTCGAAGGCGTCGTCCGGGATCGTCCGGACGGGACGGCGAACCCCGACCTCCCCACGGGTGCGGTCGAGGTCGCGGCGACGACGGTCGAAGTGCTGAACGCCGCAGATCCCTCACCGATCCCCATCGACGACCGTGCCGAGGCCGACGAGATGCTGCGGCTGAAGTACCGCTACCTCGACCTGCGCGGTCGACGTCTGCAGGCGAACCTCCGCCTGCGTGCCACGGTGAACGCGTCAGTGCGCGCATCGTTGGGCACTCGCGGCTTCCTCGAGGTGGAGACGCCGACGCTCATCGCCTCGACGCCCGAAGGCGCGCGCGACTTCGTCGTACCGTCGCGCCTCTCGCCCGGGAGCTTCTACGCGTTGCCGCAGAGTCCACAGCTCTTCAAGCAGCTGCTCATGGTCGGTGGCATCGACCGCTACTTCCAGATCGCTCGATGTCTGCGCGACGAGGATCCCCGCGCCGATCGGCAGTTCGAGTTCACGCAGCTCGACGCGGAGATGAGCTTCGCCGACTCGGACGACGTCATGCACGTGATCGGCGAGGTCGTCAGCGAAGCGATCGAGGCGGCGACGGGCGAGGCGGCTCCGAAGATCGAGCGCCTGACCTGGCACGAGTCGATGGCGCGGTTCGGGAGCGACAAGCCCGATCTCCGCTTCGGCCTCGAGCTCGTGGAGGTCACCGAAGTGTTCGCGGCGACCGAGTTCCGAGCCTTCCAGGGCGAGGCCGTGAAGGCGCTGCTCGTGCCGGGCCAAGGCGATCTCGGACGCTCGCGCCTCGACGCGCTCATCGAGCGCGCGAAGCAGCTCGGTGCTCCGGGCCTGGTCTGGATGCGCGTGCGCGAGGGTGGCGTCCTCGAAGCGCCGGTGGCGAAGTTCCTGTCGGAGGCCGAGCAGATCGGTCTCCTCGACGCGACGGGCGCGAGCCCGGGCGACCTGTTGCTCCTTGCGGCCGGATCGCGGCGCATGGCCGACCACGTGCTCGGCGCGATCCGCCTCGATCTGGGGCGGCCGGGAGTCGACGAAGGTGGTCGCCGACTCCTGTGGATCGTCGACTTCCCGCTGTTCGAGGCGATCGACGACGAGGGGCGCCCGATCCCCGCGCACCATCCGTTCACCATGCCGCACCCCGACGATCTCGAGCTGCTGGAGCACGGTCAAGGCGCCGAGCTCCTCGACGTGCGCTCGCTCGCGTACGACCTGGTGCTCAACGGCTGGGAGCTCGGTTCTGGCAGCGTCCGGATCCACACGTCCGAGATGCAGGAGCGGATCTTCTCGCTCCTCGGCATCGAGCCCGAGGTCGCGCGCTCGCGGTTCGGCTTCCTGCTCGATGCGTTCCGCTATGGCGCACCACCGCACGCCGGCTTCGCGTTCGGCATCGACCGGCTCGTCGCGCTCCTGGCGGGTGAGGAGAACATCCGCGAGGTGATCGCCTTCCCGAAGACCCAGTCGGGAGCCGACCCGCTCACCGGCGCGCCGAACCCGATCGACCCGCTCCAGCTCCGCGAGCTGGGCCTCTCGCTCGCGAAGCCGCCCAAGCCCTCGTCGCGAACCTGAGCGGGGAGCGCGGATGGCGGACCTGTTCAGCGCAGCCGTCGACGACCGCCTCCGTCAGCGAGCGCCGCTCGCCGCCCGCCTGCGGCCGCGGACGCTCGACGAGGTGGTCGGCCAGCAGCACCTGCTCGGCGCCGGGCAACCGTTGCGCACGCTCATCCAGGCCGACCGCCTCTCGTCGCTGATCCTGTGGGGTCCGCCGGGGACGGGAAAGACGACCGTCGCACGCCTCATCGCGGGAGACACTGCGAAGGCCTTCGAGCCGCTCTCGGCGGTGACCGCCGGGGTGAAGGACGTCCGGGAGGTGGCCGAGCGCGCCCGGGCCCGGCTCGGTGAGCGGGGTCAGGGCACGATCCTCTTCCTCGACGAGGTCCACCGGTTCAACAAGACGCAGCAGGACGCGCTGCTCCCGCACGTGGAGGAAGGGTTGCTCGTGCTGGTCGGCGCGACCACCGAGAACCCGTTCTTCTCGCTCACGGGGCCGCTGCTGTCGCGGTCCACCCTCTTCCGGCTCGAGCCACTCGGGCCGGACGCGATGCGGACGCTGCTGGAACGAGCCATGACCGACCCGCGCGGGCTGGCCGACGAGGGCCTCACCCTCGATCACGACGCGCTGGAGCACCTCGTCGATCACGCCGAAGGCGACGCGCGCCACGCACTGACCTCGCTGGAGGTCGGCACCGCGCTCGCAGCCGAGACCGGCCGCGCCACCGTCACCCTGAGCGACGCAGAGGCCGCCCTGGCCATGCGCGCGCTGCGGTACGGCGACGACGAGCACTACGACGTGCTCTCTGCATTCATCAAGAGCATCCGTGGATCGGACGCCGACGCCGGCCTCTATTGGCTCGCCCGCATGTTGGAGGCGGGCGAGGATCCGCGGCTGATCGCACGGCGTCTCGTGATCCTCGCGTCCGAGGACGTCGGCCTGGCCGATTCGCAAGGGATCGTCGTCGCCGATGCTGCGGCTCGCGCGGTCGAGTTCGTCGGGATGCCCGAGGCGAAGCTGAACCTCGCGCACGCGGTGCTGTACCTCGCACGCGCGCCGAAGTCGAACTCCGTCACCTCCGCGCTCGGTGCGGCGATCAGCGATGTGCACGAGCTCGGGGCCGGGAGGGTCCCACCGCACCTGCGGGACGCTCATTACCCTGGCGCGCAATCGCTCGGGCACGGTGAGGGCTACCAATACCCCCACGACGCACCGGGCGGTTGGGTGGACCAGGAGCACCGGCCGGAGGAGCTTCGAGCACGTCGGTACTACGAGCCGAGCGGTCGAGGGGACGATGTGCCGCGGGTGCCGGGCCGGGGCACACCCGAGCCGGGCGTGCGCAAGACCGGATCGAGCACCCGGAACGACGCCGGAACGAACGACGCCGGAACGAACGAGGCCTGAACGGCCCGGACCCGAGAGGACGCGACGCATGAGTACGGCGACCTGGATCGCGGGAACGGCGGTGCTGCTCTCGGTCCTGCTGGCGGTGGCGTTGCTCCGGACGCGAGCACGGCTCAGACGCGTCGAGGCGACGACGGCGCGGCTCGTGGCCCGACTCGACGACGAGGTCGCGCCGGCGCTCACGCACGTGCAGGTCGAAGCGCAGGCCGCGCGAGCGACGGCGCGCCGTGCCGCCACGGCGGCCGGCGTCGACGAACCGCCCCGGCGGCTCCCGCTCGAGCCGGTGATCGGCCCGGTCGTGCGCGCGGTCGCGTTCGGCGCCGGCGCCCGACGCACGCTCGAGCGCCTCGCCGGTCCGATGCGTGTACGAGGTCGGACCGGGAAGGCCGCGTGAAGCGGCGGCTCACCTGGCTCGCAGCCGGGTTCGGTCTCGGTGCCGTCGCGGCCCACCGGATGACGCAGGGCGGGACCCAGCCGGCACTCGTCGGTGCGGCCTCCGGGATCACGACGCGCGTGCGCCGGACGCTCGATGCCGCGATCGCGGATGGGCGCGCCGAGATGGCCCAGCAGGAGACCCGCCTGCGGGACGCGTTCGGAACGGATGCGCTCTGGGAGCCCGAGACGAGCGCCGGATCGAGCGCCGGATCGAGCACCAGACCGAGGAGGGGAGCCGAGAGGACCAAGCGGTAGCCTGCCTCGGTGGCCCCGCGCACCGCCGACGAGCTCCGTGCCGCGTTCCTCGACTTCTTCGCGGCCCGTGAGCACACCCGCGTGCCATCCGCGAGCCTGATCCCGCACGACCCCACGATCCTCTTCACGGTGGCGGGGATGGTGCCGTTCAAGCCGTACTTCGTCGGTGACGAGGTGCCGCCGTGGGCGCGGGCGACCTCGGTCCAGAAGTGCGTCCGGGCCGGCGGCAAGCACAACGACCTCGACGACATCGGTCGGACGAACCGGCACTTCAGCTTCTTCGAGATGCTCGGCAACTTCAGCTTCGGTGACTACTTCAAGGCCGAAGCGATTCCGTGGGCGTGGGAGTTCGTCACCCAGGTGCTCGGCCTGGATCCCGAACGCCTCTGGGTGACGGTCCACGTCTCGGACGACGAGGCGGAGTCGATCTGGCGCGACGGCGTCGGCCTGCCGGCGGAGCGAATCCAGCGGCTCGACGACGACAACTTCTGGCGCATGGCCGACACCGGACCGTGCGGACCGAGCTCGGAGATCTTCTGGGATCTCGGTGCTGCCTTCGGCGCCGATGGCGGGCCGGCGCACGGCGATCCTGATCGCTTCATCGAGATCTGGAACCTGGTCTTCATGCAGTACGACCAGCGGGCCGATGGGCAGGTCCCGTTGCCGAAGCCGAGCATCGACACCGGTGCCGGGCTCGAGCGCATGCTGATGGCACTGCAAGGGGTCGAGTCGATCTTCGACATCGACGTCTTCCGCTCGCTCGTCGGAGCGGCGGAGCGGGTGACCGGTGTCGCGTACGGCGGCGACGCCGAGCGCGACGTCTCACTCCGCATCCTGGCCGAGCACGCGCGGACGATGACCTTCCTCGTCGCCGACGGCGTCGTGCCGTCGAACGAAGAGCGCGGATACGTGTTGCGCCGGATCATCCGGCGGGCGGTGTTGCGCGCCTACCTGCTCGGTTGCTCGGAGCTCGTCACGCCGACGCTCGTCGATGCCACCGTCGCGGTCATGGGGGGTGCGTACCCCGACCTCGAGCGATCGCACGACCTCGTGCGGCGCACGGTGCAGCGCGAGGAAGAGCGCTTCCGCCAGACGCTCGAGCGCGGCCTCGACCTGCTCGACGAGCTGATGGAGCTCGGCGACATCCCGGGTGACGACGCGTTCTTCCTGCACGACACGCTGGGCTTCCCGATCGACCTGACCCGTGAGATCGCGGCGGAGCGCGGTCGGACGGTCGACTTCGACGGCTTCACTGCTCGGATGGCCGAGCAGCGCACCCGCGCCCTCGAGGCGCGGAAGTCCGCAGGGGGTGGTGCGGCGTCGCCGGTCGAGGTCTACCGCGACCTCGTCGAAGAGATCGGATCCGTGGAGTTCACCGGCCGACAGGAGTACGAGACGGTCGGTGCCAAGGTCCGCGGGCTGATCGTCGACGGTGAGCGCGTCGCGCGGGTCGCGTCCGGGCCGGTCGAGGTCGTCCTCGACCGGTCGCCCTTCTACGCCGAATCAGGTGGACAGGTCGGAGACGCGGGCACCATCACCACGCCCGACGGCGCGATCGTCCGGGTGCTCGACGCCCAGTTCGGCCTTCCTGACCTGATCGTGCACCACGGCGTGGTCGAGCAGGGTGCACTCGCCGACGGAGACGAGTGCACCGCGTCGATCGATGGCACGCGACGCGACGCGATCCGGCGGAACCACACGGCCACCCACCTGCTGCACTGGGCGTTGCGCGAGGTGCTCGGCACCCACGTCCAGCAGGCCGGCTCGCTGGTCACCCCCGATCGCCTCCGCTTCGACTTCAGTCACTTCGAGGCCGTCACGCCGAGCGAGCTCGAAGCCGTCGAGGCGCTCGCGAACGCCGAGGTCATCACCGATGCGCCGGTCCGCCACTACGAGACCACGAAGGATCACGCCGAGGGGCTCGGAGCGATCGCGTTCTTCGGCGACAAGTACGGTGACCTCGTGCGAGTGCTCGAGGCGGGGGAGCACTCCCTCGAGCTGTGTGGTGGCACGCACGTCCACGCGCTCGGCTTCATCGGACCGATCAAGATCCTGAGCGAAGGATCGGTCGGGGCCAACCTGCGCCGCATCGAAGCAGTCACCGGTGCCGGAGCGCTCGAGCACATCCGCGCGGAGGAGCACGCCCTCGAGTCCGCGGCCGCGCTGCTGAAGGTCGGTCCGAACGAGCTCGGCGAGCGGCTCGAGAGGCTGCTCGCGGAGAACAAGGCGCTGCGCGACGAGCTCGACACCGAGCGAGCACGTCAGGCGGTCGCCGAGGCCGGCTCACTCGCCGCGGATGCGGTCGACGGTGTCGTGGTCGCCCGGCGGGACGGCTTCACCAACGACGGGCTCCGACGACTCGCGTTGGCGACCCGCGACGCGCTCGGCTCGGGCATCGTCGGACTGGTCGGTGTCACGCCCGACGGAGGCAAGGCTGCCGTCGCGGTCGCGGTGAGCAAAGACCTGATCGAGCGCGGTGTCACCGCGGGCGGCATCGCCGGAGACGCGGCGCGTGCCCTCGGTGGTGGCACCGGCAAGCAGCCCGACGTCGCCGTCGGTGGCGGTCCCAATGCCGGAGCGGTCGACGAAGCCCACGCCTTGCTCTCGCAGCGCGCCAAGGAAGCGGCCGGCTCGACGCCGACCGCCGGCTGATCGCGAACGGTGGCGCGAGTGCTCGGAGTCGACCTCGGGACGCGACGAATCGGACTCGCGATCTCTGACGCCACGGAGACGTTGGCCACGCCGTTGTCGGTGCTCCGTCGGGGTGCGAACCACGCGGCCGACCACACCACCATCGTCGCCACCGCACGTGAGGAGGAGGCGCAGCGGATCGTGGTCGGCTGGCCTCGTTCGTTGTCCGGGCGCGACGGGCCGGCCGCGCGCTCGGTGCGCGACGAGGTCGACGAGCTCCGAGCGTTGGCTGGTGAGGATCTGCCGGTCGAGCTGCACGACGAGCGATTCACGACTGTCACCGCCAGGCAGCACTTGCGCGACGCCGGGCGCCGGCGCACCCGCGACTCGATCGACGCGGCCGCGGCCGCGGTGATCCTGCAGTCGTATCTCGACGGACCGGGTCGATCCGGGAGGAACCTGTGAGCCCCGAACCACCGCCCAGTGGACGCCCGCCCAGTGGACGCCCGCCCAGGGGACGCCCGCCCAGTGGACGCCCGCCCAGTGGACGCCCGCCGAACGGCCCGCCTCCGAGTGGACGCCCGCCCAACGGCCCGCCTCCGGGTGGACGTCCTCCGAGCGCGCCACCGTCGCGTCCGAATGTGCATCCCGGCGAGATGCCCACGGAGCCGATCGCCGCGGTCGGCGGGACCCGGCGCGAGCGGCAGGAGGCGTCGCGACGCGGGGGGTCCGCACGAGGAGGATCGTCCCGGCGTTCGACCTCGCGCGGCAGTCGCGGGCCTCGCCGAGGGCTGCGCGTCCTGCTCGTGCTCGGACTGCTCGCGCTGCCGTTCGTGCTCGGCATCGGGTGGTTCGCCTACCAGCTCCGCCCGGGATCCGACAGCGGGAAGCCGGTCACCATCTCGATCACCAAGGACCTGCCGACCGGCGACGTTGCCGACCTGCTCGCGCAGAAGGGCGTCATCGACTCTGCGCTCGCGTTCAAGGTCTGGGCCACGATCACCGGCGCGGGTCCCTACGACGCGGGCGACTACCGCATGCGCGAAGGGGAGGGTGTTCGCTCGGCGCTCAGCCTGCTCAAGGCCGGCCAAGAGGTCCAGGCCGAACCCGATGTGAAGCTGTTGCTCCCACCAGGCCTCACGAACGCCCAGATCGCCGAGCGCGTCGGCCAGATCCCGGGCCGGAGTGCGGCCAAGTTCCTGGAAGTCGTGAACTCGAACACGATCCGCTCGAAGTACCAGCCGCCCGAGGTCACGTCGCTCGAAGGTCTCTTGTTCCCGGACACCTACTTCATCGGCGCGAACGAGAGCGAAGACGCGATCGCTCGGCGGTTGGTCGCTCGCTTCGACGAGATCGGCGACAAGATCGGGCTTGCGAACGCGCAGAGCCTCACGCCGTACCAGAGCGTGGTGGCAGCGTCGCTGATCCAGACCGAGGCGAAGCTCGCTGAGGACGCGCCGCTCATCTCGGCCGTCATCCGGAACCGCATCTCGGACGGCATGCAGCTCCAGATCGACTCGACCCTTTGCTATGCGAAGGGCGGGTGCCCGCCGGCTCCGACCGACGCAGACAAGGCGCTCGAGTCGCCGTACAACACGTACAAGATCGAGGGGCTGCCGCCGACGCCGATCGCGAGTGTCACGGAGGCGTCGCTCACCGCTGCGCTCAACCCGGCCGATGTCCCGTACAAGTACTACGTCGTCGCCGACGCGAACGGGAAGCATGCGTTCGCGACGACGCTCGAGGAGCACAATCGCAACGTGGCGGCCGCGCGCGCCAAGGGGCTGCTGTGACGCCAGCCTCCGGCGGTGCGCCCGGCCGTGCGTTGGGTGACGTGACCCGTGGGGGCGTCGGCGGAGCGACACGCGTCGCCGGGATCATCGGTGATCCGGTTGCCCACTCGCGGTCACCAGCGATCCACAACGCGGCGTACGCCGCGCTCGGGCTCGACTGGGTGTTCGTCGCGTTCCCCGTCCCGGCGGGGAGTGCGGCCGCCGCGCTGGCAGGCGTGCGCGCGCTGCGCGTCGCAGGGTTGAGCGTCACGATGCCGCACAAGACGGACGCCGCCGGTGCGTGCGACCGGCTGACGGCGACCGCCGAGGCGCTCGGTGCGGTGAACACGGTGGTCGGGATCGACGGCGTGCTGCTCGGGGACTCGACCGACGGTGAGGGGCTCGTGCGGGCCGTGCGCGACGAAGGAGTCGATCCGGTCGGCTGTCGAGTGGTGGTGCTCGGTGCAGGCGGCGCGGCGCGGGCGATCGTGCACGGGCTCGGTCTCCACCAGGCACACGTCACAGTGGCCGCACGCCGCGTCGATGCGGCTCGCGCCGCTGCGGCCCTCGCTCCCGGCGGGGAGGCCGTCGACCTCTCGACCGTCGGCGCGACGATCGCGGCCAGCGACGTCGTCGTCAACGCGACGCCGATCGGGATGGCCGGAGAGCCGCCGCCGTTCGACCCCGACCTGCTGGTCGGTCGCCGACTGGTCCTCGACACCGTGTACCACCCGATCGAGACGCCGCTCCTCGCAGCCGCTCGGGCGCGATCCGTCCCCGCCGCGAACGGTCTCGGGATGCTGGTCCATCAGGCTGCGATCGCTTTCGAGGCCTTCACCGGAGTTGCGGCTCCCCTCGACGTCATGCGGGGCGCGGCGGCGTGATGCTCGTCATCGGCTGCGTCGTCGTCGGCCTGCTCGTCGGCGCCGGGCTGACCGTCGTCATCGAGCGGGTGCCCGAGAAGCGTCCCGTCCGACGTACCCCGTACCCCGAGATCGCCGCGTCGCTCCGCACCCCCGTCGGCTGGATCGTGGTGCTCGTCACGGCCGGGCTGTTCGCGGGGATGGCGCTGCGCTTCGGCGAGAGCTGGGTGCTGCCCGCCTTCCTGGTCTTCTCGGCGTCGCTGGTCGCCCTCTCGGTCATCGATCTCCGACTGCAGCTCCTCCCGAACCGGATCGTCTTCCCGCTCGCGCTCGTGTCGCCAGTGCTCCTCGCGGTCGCGGCGATCCTCGAATCCGACGGCGACGCCTTCCTGCGATCGCTGGCGTGCGGGCTCGGTGCGTTCGTGGTCTTCACGGTCCTGCACCTGATCTCGCCGCGATCGATGGGCTTCGGCGACGTGAAGCTCTCGTTCATCCTCGGGCTCTACCTCGGTTGGCTGGGCGCAGGGGAGACGGTCCTCGGGCTCTTCCTGGGGTTCGTCTACGGCGCGGTGATCGGTCTCGCCCTGCTCGCCACGAAGGTCCGGTCTCGCAAGGACCACATCCCGTTCGGGCCGTTCCTCGCGGCCGGTGCGCTCACCGCGGTGCTCGTCGGCGACGTGATCCTGAACTGGTATCGCCGCTAGTCCTGCCGTCCCGATCGCCCGGCCTTGACCCCGCCATGGGACTCGATCGCCGGGCAATGGATCGATGGCCGCGACGGACCCATCGGTATCCTGGGTGTCGTGCTGCGATACCTGACCGCGGGTGAATCCCACGGCCCCGCCCTGGTCGTGATCGTCGAGGGTGTGCCGGCCGGACTCCCGATCCTTCTCGACGACGTCGCGTCCGAGCTCGCTCGTCGCCGGCTCGGCTTCGGTCGTGGGCCGCGCATGCGCTTCGAGCAGGACGAGCTCGAGTTCCTCGGCGGGGTGCGGCACGGTCGGACGCTCGGGTCGCCGATCGCGGTGCTCATCCGTAACTCGGAGTGGCCGAAGTGGATCGACGAGATGTCAGCAGCACCCGGCGCGACCGAGAAGCCGCTGCGCCAGCCTCGGCCCGGTCACGCGGATCTGGTCGGGATGCAGAAGTACGGCTTCGACGACGCGCGCGACGTGCTCGAGCGGGCGAGCGCCCGTGAGACGGCGGCGAGAGTCGCCGCGGGTGCGATTGCCAAGCGCCTCCTCTCGCACGTCGGTGTCGAGGTGATCAGTCACGTGCTCGCCCTCGGCTCGGCGCGTGCGAGCACCGAGGTGCGACCCAAGCCCAGCGATCTGGAGACCGTCGACGAGTCACCCGTCCGCTGCTTCGATCCCGAGGCCGAGGCCGCGATGATCGCGGCGGTCGAAGCGGCGGCCAAGGTGGGCGACTCGCTCGGGGGGGTCCTCGAAGTGCTCGGGTACGGCGTCCCGACCGGTCTGGGTTCCCACGTCCACTGGGATCGTCGGATCGACGGCCTCATCGCCCAGGCGCTGATGAGCATCCAGGCCATGAAGGGCGTCGAGATCGGCGACGGCTTCGAGGTGGCCGCACGGCCCGGCAGCGAGGCCCACGACGAGATCTTCTGGGACGCGGCGACGAGCAGCTACGAGCGAACGTCGACCCGAGCCGGAGGGACCGAGGGCGGGATGACGACCGGTGATCTTCTCGTGGCGCGTGCCGCGATGAAGCCGCTCGCCACACTGAACCGCCCGGTCCTCCAGACGGTCGACGTCGAGACCAAGGAAGCGACCGTCTCGTTCAAGGAGCGCACCGACGTCACCGCGGTGCCGGCCGCCGGCGTCGTCGCGGAGACGATGGTGGCACTGGTGCTCGCCGACGAGGCGTTGCGGAAGTTCGGCGGCGACTCGCTCACCGAGTTCGTGCGCAACCACGACGCGTACCTCGCGTCGTTGGGATGACACAGCGTCACATCATGCTCGTGGGCATGATGGGCGCCGGGAAGTCGACGGTTGGCGTGCTGCTCGCAGAGCGACTCGGTCGCACCTTCGTCGATGTCGACGATCTCGTCGAGGTCTCCGCGGGTCGTTCCGTCCCGGAGATCTTCACCACTGACGGGGAGGATGCTTTCCGGTCGCTCGAGCGCGTCGCCCTCGCGGATGCCTGCGCGTCACCCGAGCCGATGGTGATCGCCACCGGTGGCGGTGCGATGTCGGATCCGGAGAACCGACGGGTCGCGACCGCGAGCGCGCTCGTCGTCTGGCTCCAAGCTGACCCCGGCGCGCTCGCCGCACGCATTGCCGGTACCAGTGTGGGGGCGTCCGCGCCGCGTCCGCTGCTCGCCACCGGCGACCCGGTCACCACACTCGAACGCCTGTCGGTGCTCCGGGCGGACGCCTACGCCGCAGTCGCCGATGTCGTCGTCGCCACCGACGACCACTCCGCGGAGCAGGTGGTCGAGCTGGTCGCCGATCTCGTGGGCGGGGAGGTCGCGTGATGCGACGGGTGACCGTCGACCTGGATCCGCCGTACGACGTCACCGTCGGAGCTGACGCGCTCGCCGGACTCGCCGGGCTCGTCGAGCCGTACCGTCGGGTCGTCGTCGTGACGCAGCCATCGCTTCGCGAGCTCTTCGAGCCCGCGCTCGTCGCGGCGCTCGGTGGCGACGCGTGGATCGAGCCGATGGGCGACGGCGAGGGTGCGAAGTCGTTCGCAACGGTCGAGTCGCTGTGTCGTGTCTTCGCCGCCGGCGGCCTGCTGCGCGGCGATGTCGTGCTCGCGTGCGGTGGGGGAGTGGTCGGCGACACCGCCGGCTTCGCCGCAGCCGTGTACCACCGCGGGGTGGCGGTCATCCAGGTGCCGACCACGCTGCTGGCCCAGGTCGACTCGGCGATCGGCGGGAAGACCGCGGTGAACCTGCCCGAAGGCAAGAACCTCGTCGGCGCGTTCCATCAGCCGGTCGCAGTCATCGCCGACACCGCGACGCTCACGACGTTGCCCGACGCCGAGTACCGGTGCGGGCTGGGCGAGGTCGCGAAGTACGCGCTGATGCCGGAGGGCGCCGCCCTGGTCGAGGTGCTCCGACTCCAGCTGGACCGAGTCCTCGACCGGGATCCCGATGTGCTCGCCGAGCTCGTTGCCACCTGCGTCGAGATCAAGGCCGCGGTCGTGGCAGCCGATCCCCTCGAACGCACCGGGGTGCGTGCCGCGCTGAACTTCGGGCACACGTTCGCCCACGCACTCGAGACGAGCACGCACCACGCTGAGCACGGCGAGCCGCTCGCGCACGGCGAAGCCGTCGCGATCGGCCTCGTGTTCGACGCGCACCTCGCGCACGCGCTCGAGCGCGTCGGTCTCGACGTCGTCGATCGCGTGCACGGGGTCGTCGCCGGGCTCGGGCTCCCGGTCTCCGCACCCGCGGACGTCGGCCGAGACGAGCTCCTTGCCCTCATGCGACGGGACAAGAAGGCAGCGGGCGGACTCAGCTTCGTCCTGCCCGGACCCGACGGCCTGACCGTGGTCGACGACCCGCCTGCTCCCGCACTCGACGCGGCCTTCGCCTCCGTCGGCGTGAGAGGCTGATCCCGATGGCGACCATCCTGCTGCTCTCGGGCCCGAACCTGAACCTTCTCGGCACCCGTGAGCCCGACATCTACGGCACCGCCACGCTCGCCGACTGCTTGGGCGACGCGCGCGCGGTCACCGAGACGGCCGGACACGAGCTCGAAGATCTCCAGTCGAACCACGAGGGCGACCTCGTCGACGCGATCCAGGGTGCGCGCGGGCGCTGCGCGGCGATCGTCGTGAACCCGGGCGCGCTGACGCACTACTCGTTCGCCCTGGCAGACGCTCTCGCCGCGTTCGACGGCGTGAAGGTCGAGCTGCACCTCTCGAACCCGTCGTCGCGCGAGGAGTGGCGTCGGCGTTCCGTGGTCGCGCCGTACGTCACCGGCACGGTGGCCGGGTTCGGCCGCACGGGTTATCGCCTCGCGCTCGAAGCCGCGGTCGCGATGCTGGAGGGATCGTGAGCGTCGCGTCGGCGGTGCCCCCCGATCTCCCCGAGATGGACGTGACCTCGCGATTCCGACGGCTGCGCGCGCGGTTGTCCGACGCGGGGTGCGAGGCGCTGTTGGTCACCCGGCTGCCGAACGTCCGCTACCTCACGGGGTTCAGTGGCTCCGCGGGCATGGTCCTGGTCACGTCCGACGATCTCGTCCTGTTCACTGACGGTCGCTACACCACGCAGTCGCGTGAGCAGCTCGAGGCGGCCGGTTTCGAGATCGGGGTCGACGCTCGGATCGAGATCGGAGCGACCGCCGCCGCGCAGCAGGCGGTGCTGGCCGATCTCGCTCGCCCGTTCACGCGTCTCGGGCTCGAGGCGCACGGGGTCACCTGGGCCCAGCAGCGCATCTGGGCCGCCGCGTTCAGCAGCCTCGAGCTCGTTCCGACCGAAGAGCTCGTCGAGGGGTTGCGACGGGTCAAGGAGCCGGGGGAGGTCGAGCGGATCCGAGCGGCGTGTGCCATCGCGGACGACGCGCTCGGTTCGGTGCTGGCGTCGCTCGCCGATCGACCGACCGAGCGTGAGTTCGCGTTGGACCTCGAGGTCGCAATGCGCCGCCGTGGTGCATCGGGGACGAGCTTCGACACGATCGTCGCATCGGGCCCGAACGGTGCGATGCCGCACGCTCGCCCCGGCGACCGGCGGGTCGAGCGCGGCGAGCTGGTGGTCATCGACTTCGGGTGCATCGTCGACGGGTACTGCTCCGACATGACGCGCACCGTCAGCGTCGGCGATCCCGGGCCCGACGCGCGTCGGTTGTGGGAGGTCGTGCGGGAGAGCCAGGAGGCCGGCCGGGACGCGGTCGCCGCGGGCGTCGAGTGCGCGGCCGTGGATCGGGCGAGCCGCGACGTGATCGACGCCGCCGGGTGGGGTGAGCTGTTCTCGCACGGCACCGGGCACGGCGTCGGCCTCGAGATCCACGAGGCGCCACGGGTCGCGAAGAGCTCCTCTGGTACCTTGGAACCCGGCGTGGTCGTGACCGTCGAGCCCGGCGTCTATCTCCCCGGCGTCGGTGGTGTCCGTCTCGAAGACACGGTGGTCGTCACCGAGGCGGGCCACGAAGCACTGACCGCCTTTCCGAAGAGTCTGGACGCGATCTCGACATGAGCAGGGCTGCATGAGCATCTCCACGAACGACCTGAAGAACGGCATGGCGCTGAACCTTCCCGAGGGCCTCATGACCGTCGTCGAGTTCCAGCACGTCAAGCCCGGCAAGGGTGGTGCGTTCGTGCGGACGAAGCTCAAGAACTTCCGTTCCGGCGCGGTGATCGAGCGGACGTTCCGTGCCGACGAGAAGGTGCCGCTCGCGATGATCGACAAGCGCGAGATGCAGTACCTGTACCGCGAAGGTCCTGCACTGGTGTTCATGGACTCGGAGACCTACGACCAGCTCCACGTCGACACGTCCGACCTCGGCGACGCCGTCAACTACCTCAAGGAGGGTGACTCGGCGGTCCTCCCGATCTACAACGAGCAGGTCGTCGGCGTCGACCTGCCGGCCGCGGTGGAGCTCACCGTGGCCGAGACCGAACCGGGCGTCAAGGGCGACCGGGTCTCGGGTGCACGCAAGCCGGCGACCCTCGAGACCGGACTGGTCGTCCAGGTGCCGCTGTTCATCGAACCGGGCGAGAGCATCAAGGTCGACACCCGCACGGGGGAGTACCTCGCCCGCGCGTGACGCGCGTCCGAGGTTCGAGTGGCCACACGACGTGAAGCACGGGAGCGGGCCCTCGAGCTCTGCTTCGAGCTCGAAGCACGGCACCTCGATGTCGACGCACTGCTCGCAGGTCTCCCGGTCGCACCCGACCCGTACACCGAGCAGCTCGTGCGCGGCGTCGACGAGCATCGCGACGACCTCGACGCGCTGCTCCGGAAGTTCTCGGAGCACTGGGCGGTCGAGCGCATGCCTGCCGTTGATCGTGCGCTCTTGCGCATCGGTGGCTACGAGCTCGGGTGGGAACCAGAGATCCCGACGGCGGTGGTCATCGACGAAGCGGTCGACCTCGCCGGCCGGTACTCCACGAAGGACTCGGGCCGGTTCGTGAACGCGTTGCTCGCACGCATGGCCGAGGAGCTCCGTCCTTGACCTCGCGGCTGGCGACCGCACCAGCACCGGTCGAGGCTCCTCTCGAGGAGCCACTCGAGCTCCCGATCAGTGAGGGCGATCCGGAGCTCCGTGACGCGACCATCACCGATCGCCCGTGGGTCGTCATCGTCTGGAACGACCCGGTCAACCTGATGTCCTACGTGGTGCTGGTGCTGCAGAAGCTGTTCGGGTACTCGCGCGAGAAGGCGACCCGCCTGATGCTGCAGGTGCACCACGAAGGCAAGGCCGCGGTGTCGGAAGGGACGCGCGAGAAGGCCGAAGCCGACGTCGCTCGCCTCCACGGCCATGGGTTGTGGGCGACGCTGGAGCATCCGAGCTGATGGGGCGAGGCCGATGAGCCGCCGGTTCACCCGCAAGGGTGACGTGGTGCGCCTCACCCTCTCGGAGCCCGAGCGGGATCTGCTCCGCCGGTTGCCGGAGGAGCTCCGGACTTCGTACGTCTCCGATGACGCCGACGACGCGATCGCCGCGCGCCTCTTCCCCAACGCGTACCTCGATCCGACGGAGGAGGCGAGGGAGCGCGAGTGGCAGGCGCTCGTCCGCCCCGAGCTGCTGCGCGAGAAGCTCGCGGCACTCGAGCTCGTGGTCGCTTCGCTCGACGTCGTCGAGGCGGGCAAGCGGGGACGCTTCGTGGTCGAGCTCGGCGACGACGACGTGGCTGCGCTCCTCGGTGTGCTCAACGACGCGCGCCTCGCGCTGGGTACGACACTCGGCGTGACCGACGACGAGGACTTCTCGGAGATGCATCCGACCGACGAGCGGTTTCCGTCGTACGCAGCGTACGGATGGCTCACCTACCTCCAGGGGGAGCTCATCGAGACGCTCCTCGGAGAGATGCCCGGCTAGTCTCAACCGGCTTTCGACCGTGCCCCGACGCACGGCAGACCTCTCCCGCAACCCCCTCGCAACCAGTAGCAGCAGAAAGCAGGACTCGTGGGATATCTCGACGCCAAGACGATCGCGATCACCGGTGCCGGCCGGGGGATCGGGCGCGCAGTGGCGCTCGCCTGCGCGGAGGCCGGCGCGAACGTCGTCGTGAACGACTTCGGGGTGAGCATCGACGGGAACGACCCGAGCAGCGAGATCGCGGACGAGGTCGTCGCCGAGATCGAGGCCGCGGGCGGGAACGCGATTGCCGTCGCCGACACCGTCACCACGATGGAGGGCGGCCAGCGCATCGTGCAGACCGCCGTCGACACTTATGGCACGATCGACGGCGTCGTCTGCGTCGCCGGGATCCTGCGTGAGCGGATGCTCTTCAACATGAGCGAAGAGGAGTGGGACCCGGTCATCGAGACCCACCTCAAGGGGACCTTCACCGTGTTCCGTGCCGCGGCGCCGGTGATGCGCGCGCAGAAGTCGGGCACGATGATCGGCTTCACGTCCGGTGCGTTCGCGGGCTCGGTCGCCCAGGCGAACTACAGCGCCGCGAAGGGCGGCATCGTGTCGCTCACCCGCAGCGCGGCGGTGGGCATGCACAAGTACGGCGTCACCGCCAACGTGATCGCGCCGGTCGCGAAGAGCCGCATGTCGGGCAACGTGCCCTTCGGTCTCGAGATGGGTGAGCCCGAGGACGTGGCACCGATGGTCGTCTTCCTCCTCGGCGACGCCGCCCGCAACGTGACCGGGCAGGTGTACACGGCGAACGGCGGCAAGATCGCCGTCTGGAACCAGCCGGTCGAGGTGCGCGAGATGAACAAGGACGGCCGCTGGACGCCCGAGGAGATCGCCGAGCGCTTCGACGAGGTCGGCCAGGAGCGGATGGGCATGCTCGATCGCCTCGAGGCGATGGCGCAGGCCGCGGCGAGCGGGGACAAGCCGAACCAGTAGCTCGCGTTTCACCGACAACCCGCGTCGTCCGCGGACCTCCCAGCGCTGCTCCGTGATCTTGCGGCGTCTGTCGAGTACCTGGGCGAGGACGCCACGGTGCTCGACGTGTGCATCCGGCCGGACGGGACGGCCGCGGACGTGTACTTCGTGCGCGCGGGGTAGGCGCCGACCGGCGTGCTATACATGATCCAGCCGTGAAGGGCGTCCCGTGAGGCGCCTACGGAACCGAGGATGCACATGCCCGCCGCTCCGAGCGCCGGACAACCGAACGAGGCCACGGCCGCCCCCGACAGCTCGGGAGGCGGCCGTTTCGTGTTCCGGGCCGCCGTGCTCGATGCCGACGACCTGCGCCGGGCCCACACCCGGATCGCGCACGAGATCGTCGAGCGCAACCACGGTGCCGAGCACCTCGTCCTGATCGGGCTCTACACGCGGGGCACCGCGATCGCGCAGCGCCTCGCCGCCGCCATCGAGTCCTTCGAGAAGGTGCAGGTCCCGGTGGGCGCTCTCGATGTCGCCTTCTACCGCGACGACATCGCCCTGCGGCCGGTGCAGCCGCTCGGGCCCACCGAGGTGCCGGTCGACGTCACCGGTCGCACGGTGGTGCTGGTCGACGACGTCCTCTTCACCGGTCGCACGGTGCGGGCTGCGCTCGACGCACTCACCGAGCTGGGCCGCCCCACGGCCGTCCAGCTCGCGGTCCTGGTCGACCGGGGCCATCGCGAGCTGCCGATCCGGGCCGACTTCGTGGGCAAGAACCTGCCGACCAAGCGGGCCGAGGACGTCCGGGTGCACCTCACCGAGACCGACGGCGACGTCGACGGCATCGAGCTCTGGGGTCCGGCCGATGGTGATCCGGCCGACGGAGTGGGGGAGGTCGAGGCATGAAGCACCTGCTGTCGATCGACGACCTCGGCCGCGCGGGCATCGAAGAGGTGTGCGACCTCACCGAGTCGTTCCTCGAGGTGACGCAGCGCGAGATCCCGAAGGTGCCGGCGCTGCGCGGCAAGACCGTCGCATCGGTCTTCTACGAGGACTCCACGCGCACCCGCCTCTCGTTCGAGACCGCGGCCAAGCGACTCTCCGCCGACACGATGACGTTCAGCGTCAGCACCTCCTCGGTGAAGAAAGGGGAGTCGTTGCGGGACACCGTACAGACGATCGAGGCGATGGGCGTCGACGCGATGGTCGTGCGCCACTCCTCGGCCGGCGCCCCGCACCGGGTCGCGTCGTGGATCGATGCCGCAGTGGTGAACGCCGGCGACGGGCGCCACGAGCATCCGACCCAAGCACTCCTCGACGTGTTCACGATCCGCCAGCACCGCGGTCGCGATCTCGACGGCGCCCAGGTCGCAATCGTCGGCGATGTCCGCCGCTCCCGGGTCGCGCGCAGCGGCGCGAAGGCGCTCGCTGCGCTCGGTGCCGACGTCACGCTCGTCGGCCCACCGACCATGCTCCCGGAGTCGCTCGAGGGATGGCCGGCGACTGCGGTGTCGGATCTCGACGCGGTCATCGCCAAGCTCGATGTGATCTACCTGCTGCGGATCCAGCACGAGCGCCGTGATGCCACGCACTTTCCCTCGCTGCGCGAGTACACGACCCGCTACGGGCTCACCGTGGAGCGCGCCGCGCGGCTTGCGCCCGACGCGCTGGTGATGCATCCCGGGCCGATGAACCGTGGGGTCGAGATCGCACCGGAGGTCGCGGAGGGCCCGGCGTCGGTCATCACCGAGCAGGTCGCCAACGGTGTCGCGATCCGCATGGCCGTCCTTTACTCCATTCTGGGATCGGGAACCCTGGGATCGGGAACAGGAACAGGAGCAGGCGTTGTCTGAGTCTCTCGTCGTCAAGGGCGGTCGCGTGATCGATGCGACTGGCACGCGTGAGGCCGACGTGCTGATCGAGGACGGGCATGTCGCCGAGGTCGGGTCGAACCTCTCGGGCGACGCCGTGCTCGACGCGTCCGGGGCCATCGTGGCGCCGGGGCTCGTCGACCTCCACGTGCACCTGCGCGAGCCCGGGGCCGAGGACGCTGAGACGATCGACACCGGTGCGCGCGCGGCGGCGCTCGGCGGCTTCACCGCGCTGATCGCGATGCCGAACACCACGCCGGCCCAGGACGATCCCGCGGTCGTGAGCTCGGTGCTCGCGAAGGGTGCGCGGTCGTGCTGCGACGTGCACGCGGCCGGTGCGATCACGATCGGACGCGCCGGCGAGGCGTTGGCGCCGATGGGTGAGCTCCACGCCCTCGGCGTGCGGATCTTCACGGACGATGGCGCGTGCGTCGCCAGCGCAGGCGTCATGCGTGCCGCGCTCGAGTACGCAGGCTCGCTCCCGGGCGCTGTCATCGCCCAGCACGCGGAGGACGAGACGCTCGCGACCGGGCACATGCACGAAGGCGAGTGGTCGAGCCGGCTCGGCATTCCCGGCCGACCGGCCGCGGCCGAGGAGATCGTCGTCGCTCGGGATTGCCTGCTGGCTGAGCTCACCGGCACGCCGACGCACTTCCTCCATCTCTCGACGGCCGGCGCGATCGACCTGGTGCGTGCCGCGAAGGCGCGCGGTGTGCGCGTGACGGCGGAGGCTGCGCCACACCACTTCACGCTGACCGACGCGGCGTGTGAGTCCTTCGACCCGTGCTTCAAGGTCAACCCACCGCTGCGAACGGCAGCGGACGTCGCCGCGGTGAAGGCGGGGCTCGCCGATGGCACCATCGACGCGATCGCGACCGACCACGCGCCGCACCCCACGGAGGCGAAGGAGCGCACGTTCGAGGAAGCGCCGCCGGGCATGCTCGGCGTCGAGACGGCACTCGCGCTGACGATCACCGAGCTCGTCGAACCCGGCGTCCTCTCGATGGAGGATGCGCTCGCACGCCTCTCGTGGGGACCGGCCGTGATCGCCGGGCTCCACGACCACGGTGGTCCGATCGTCGCCGGTGCGGTCGCCAACCTGTGCGTGATCGACCCGAGTCTCGAGTGGACGGTCGACGCGGCGAAGCTCGCGAGCAGGGCTCGCAACACCCCGTACGACGGACGCACGCTCACCGGTCGCGTGCGGCACACGATCCTGCGAGGCGAACCCGTGGTGACCGACGGGGAGGCACGCCGATGAGGGTGCCCGCCAGACGTGCCGGCGTGCTGGTGCTCTCCGACGGCACCCTGTTCGAGGGCGAGCTCGTCGGGGCCGATGCGCCCGGCGATGGGACGCCTGGAAATGCGGTCGCCGTCGGTGAGGTGGTCTTCAACACTGCGCTCTCCGGCTACCAGGAGATCGTCACCGATCCCTCATACGCCGGACAGCTCATCACGTTCACGTACCCGCACATCGGCAACTACGGCGTGAACGACGACGACGACGAGAGTCGCCGACCGTTCTGCCGCGGCGTGATCGTGCGCGACCTCGCGCGGCGTCCGAGCAACTGGCGCGCGAACGGCGGCCTCGAGGAGATGCTCGTTCGTCACGGCGTTCCTGGCATCACCGGGATCGACACTCGTCGGCTCACCCGTCATCTCCGTTCTTCGGGAGCGCTGCCCGGAGCGTTCGGAGCCGACGAGACCGCAGTGCGTGCAGCCGCTGCGGCCGCGCGTGGCACCGAAGGCATCGATCTCGTCGCCGAGGTCACGACGGACGCCGCATACGTCGTCGGCGACGCGGACGCGCCGTTCTCTGTCGTCGCCTACGACTTCGGCATCAAGCGCACGATCCTGCGTCGTCTGGTCGGTACCGGGTGCCGGGTCGAGGTGGTGCCCGCGGGCACCTCCACGGCCGACGTGCTCGCCCGAGACCCCGACGGCGTGTTC
>JBBQFJ010000039.1:0-24721 GCA_038321755.1 Acidimicrobiia bacterium
ATGGTGAACGTCGCGATCGTGCCGATGTGGTCGGCCATCGGGGCCGGCTCCATGTCGTCGAGCGCTCCGCCCTCCATCGACACGCGTGCCGGCGGGAGGTGCAGCGCACCGCTCGATCGATCCCTGGACCCGACGAAGCCGTACTTCCAATCCTCCCGGCGACCGGAGATCGCGCCGGAGATGCGGCCGGGCTCGGGACGACGCGGCGGCTCGAGCTGCACCCAGTCGCGCCACGCGAGGAACTTGCCGTACGTGACATCGGCGCGGGCTTCGATCTGCTGCGCGACGGTGCGCGCTGGCGACCACGACGCGATCGCATCGGTCGTGCGAAAGATCAGTGCGTCGGCGCCGTCGACGATCGAGACGATGCCGATCACCGCGCCGGGCTTCGCGATCTCGAGCACCGACGCGAGCAGCACACCGAGGTGCGCGGTGCCGGTGTACCCGACCGTGGCGGCGAGCCCGTCGACGACCTTCTCCTGCTCGACACCGAGCCGCGGCGTGAGCGACCGCACGGCACGCGGGTGCGGACCGGTGACGATCAGGTGGTCGACCTGGTCGGCCGAGAGCTCGGCGCTCTTCAGCGCGGCGTTCCACGCCTCCTCGCCGAGCGGCACGTACTTGGTCTCACCGAAGCGCTCTTCCCACGCCTTGGAACGGCGCTCGCCCGGGAGACGCCACCGGTCGATGAACTCCTCGGTGGTCGTGCCGACGCCGAGGAGCTCCGCGAGGAGCGGACCGTCTTCGTCGGAGCCCACGAGGATCGCCGCCGCGCCGTCGCCGCCTCCCGACTCGTCGGCGCTGGTGGGGAGGCCGTTGCGCTCGTCGGCGCTGACCACCAGCACCGATGTACCGCCGCTCAGCGCGGCGACCAGGGCACCGTTCGCGGATCGCACCGCGCCCCCGAAGTCGTACGCGGGGACGGAACGGTCGAGACGCAGGACGGCGTGGATGGTGGTCGCGTTCGTCTTGTCGAGGTACGCCGGCGACGCCGTGGCGAAGGCCAGCGCGCTCGGCTCGATGCCACCGGCGGACGCGACGGCGAGGCGCGCGGCCTCGACCCCCATCGTGGTGGTGTCCTCGTCGTAGGACGCCACCGCCCGGGTCCCCTTGCCTCCGCCGCGGCCGAACGTCGCGGCGATCTGGGTCCGGTCGAGCCGCCAGTACGGCACGTAGGCCGCTGCACTCAGGATTCCTCGCATGCGGTCGAGCGTACCTGCCGACGTGACGCCGGCGTCAGGTCGGACCGGGCTCGGCGGTGCCCCGAACCGACCCGCAGCGCGACGTCCTCAGCTCGCGATCTCGTTGTGGACCTGGAACGTGGTCTCGACCGGCGGGCCCGGCAGGGCGCCGTCGAGGCTCCCGAGGGTCGGGCCCAGGGTCCCGTCACGGAACGCCTCGTAGCTTGCCTTCGAGTCCCAGATCGCGACCACGAGGAAGCCGTCGTCGGTCGGTCCGGCTGCGTGGTAGGTCTGACCGGCGGGCAGGCCCTTGCCCCCGTCGGGGTGCGCGGCCGCGACCGTCTTGTCGTACTGCTCCTTGGTCCCGCCCTTGAACTCGTGCGTGATGCCGAATGACACGACAGCCTCCCTCGGCCCAGCCGTGACCCGGCTCGGGCATGCGACGGGAGCATACCGACGGGTTCGGAGCAGCGGACCTGCGGGCAGAGGACCTGCGGGCAGCGGACCTGTGGCGGAGGTTGACCATCTCGGCGGCACGCGCGTAGGGTACGAACACCTGTTCGCCGCCCTGACCTCGAGGAGTCTTGCCATGGCCGTCGATCACCAGCCCGCCGAGTCCCACACCGTCAGTCCGTATCTGTGCGTCGACGGCGCCGCCGCGGCGATCGACTTCTACACCGACGTGTTCGACGCGACCGAGACGTACCGCGTCTCTGCGCCCGACGGGAAGCTCGGCCACGCCGAGGTCAAGATCGGCGACTCGCCGGTGATGCTCTCCGACGAGTACCCCGAGATGAACGTCCGCGGGCCGAAGACCATCGGCGGATCGCCCGTCACCCTCACGGTGTTCGTCCCTGACGTCGACGCCACGTTCGCGAAGGCGCTCGCCGCGGGCGCGACCGAGCTGCGCCCCGTCGAGGACCAGTTCTACGGCGACCGCGCCGGGCAGATCGAGGACCCGTTCGGCCACCGCTGGTCCATCCACACCCACATCGAAGACGTGTCCCCCGAAGAGATCGACCGGCGCGCCGCGGCCATGTTCGGCGAGGGGTAGCGCAGCCCGACCCCCGGGAGCAGACCGACGGGGGAGGGGGCGGCGTCGCGGCGACGCGCCGTACGATGCGCCGATGAAGCTCGGTGACATCGCAAACCCAGATGCCGCGAAGTACGGCAAGCCGCTCGACGGCGTGCGCATCCTCGCGGCGGAGCAGATGCAGGCACTCCCCTACGGGACGCAGCTCCTGGCGAGGCTCGGCGCCGATGTCGTGAAGGTGGAGCATCCGATCGACGGTGAGTCGGGACGCGGGGCGCTCCCCGCGATCACCGACCCGTGGGGACGGCGCGTGGGCGCGACGTTCCTGCGCAACGCGCTCGACAAGCGCAGCATCGGCATCGACCTCAAGCAGCCGGCCGGCCGTGAGCTGTTCCTCGCGCTCGCACCCCACTACGACGTCGTGGCCGAGAACTTCCGTGCCGGCACGATGAAGAAGCTCGGGCTCGCCTATGAGGACGTTGCCGCGGTGCACCCGACCGTGATCTACGCGTCGGTGTCGGGCTTCGGGAACACGATCGAGTCGCCGTACGACTCGTGGGCCGCGTACGCGCCGATCGCCGAGGCGATGTCGGGGCTCTACGACTACAAGCAGGAGCCCGGCAAGCCACCGCTCGTCGGCCCGGCCGGCGCGCTGGGCGACATCTCCAGCTCGCTCTTCGCCACCATCGGGATCCTCGCCGCGCTGCGGCACCGCGACACGACCGGCGAAGGGCAGTACGTCGACATCGCGATGCTCGACTCGATGGTCGCGATGGCCGACCTCGTCGTGAACTTCTGGTCGATGGGCATGAGGCCCGACGGGCTCGGCCCGCTCCTCATCATGGACGGGTTCCAGGCCACGGACGGATGGTTCGTCGTGCAGGTCGGGCGCGAGCACCAGTTCGAGCGCCTCGCGACGATGATCGGGCATCCCGAGTGGCTGCAGGACCCTCGCTTCGCGACGCGCGAAGGGTGGCGGCGCGAGCTCGAAGGCGTGATCCGCCCGGCGATCGACGCGTGGGCCACCGGCAAGACGAAGCTCGCCTGCTGTCACGAGCTCAACGCGGCAGGCATCGCGGCCGGGCCGGTGAACGACGCCGAGGACGTGATCGCCGATCCGCACGTCAAGGCCCGCAACATGCTGGTGGAGCTGCCGCGCGACGACGGCGTCGCCGACCCGGTGCTCATCCCCGGCAACCCCGTGAAGATGACCAAAGTCGCCGAAGGTCCAGAGACCCGACCGGCCTGGGTCGGCGAGCACACCGAGGAGGTCCTGCGCGCCGACCTCGGCCTGTCCGACACCGAGATCGCGAAGCTGCGCGACGCCGGCGTGGTGAGCCCCGCGGTACCCGCATGAGCGCCACGACTGCAGCCACGGCCCACCCCCCGCTCGACCTGGGGATGGACCTACTCCCGGGCCAGGAGCTGCACACCGTCCTGGGCGAGCTCCGGGAGTCGGGGCGCGTGGTCCCGGTGCAGTTCTTCGGGACCGAGGCCCACCTCGTCACGCGCTTCGACGACGTGAAGGAAGCGTTCCGCGACGATGAGCACCTACCCGGCGGCGCGACCTACCAGATGCACACCGAGCCGGTCGTCGGCCGGACGTTCATCAGCATGGACGGCACGGAGCACGATCGGCACCGGGCGCTCGCGACGCCGGCGTTTCGCTCGCGCGCGGTCGCGCGGTTCGACGAGGAGGCGCTCCTCCCCCTCGCCAACGAGATCGTCGATCGGTTCGCGCGCCGCGGCGAGGGCGACCTCGTCGCCGAGCTCACCGCGGTGCTCCCGTACTACGCGATCACGCGCAAGCTCGGCGTCCCGCGCGCGTCCGATGACGAGATGCGGGCGTGGGCCGACGCGATGCTCACCTTCCAGAGCGATCCCGAGGGTGCCGTGCGTGCGGCGGAGGAGTTCTCCGCGATCCTGCAGCCGCTCCTCGACGAGCGTCGCGCCGAACCCCGGGACGACCTGCTCTCCGCGCTGCTGGCGGCCGAGGTCGACGGGGAGGTGCTCGACGACGCGGAAGTTTGCTCCACCGTCCGGTTGATGTTCACGGTCGGCGCGACCACAACGTCGCACGCGCTCGGGAACGCGCTCTCAGCGCTCCTCCACCGCCCCGACCTCCTCGACCCGGCCCGTGGCGACGAGCGCCTGCGCGCCGGCATCGTGCACGAGCTCTTGCGCTGGGACGGCCCGGTCGCCACCCTCCCGCGGCTCGCGCCGCTCGGCGCCCGGTTCGGGGACCAGGAGCTCGCGCCCGGGACGCTGCTGCTCTTCGGGATCGCGGCGGCGAACCGCGACCCGCGAGCGTGGTCGCATCCCGACGACTTCGACCCGACGCGCGAACCCCAGGACATCGTCACGTTCGGGTTCGGGCAGAAGTTCTGTCCGGGCTCGCACCTGGCCCGGCGCGAGATGCTCACCGCCCTCGGCGTGGTGCTGGAACGCCTCCCCGGACTCGCTCTCGCCGATCCCACCGGAGCCCTCCCGGTCGGCGGCGTCCTGCGCCATCCGACCGCGCTGCATGTCACCTGGAGCACCGCATGAGCAATCGTCCGCAGATCGATGGCCACGACTTCCAAGGCACCGTCGGGCGCGACTGGCGCGCGTCGGAGCCCTGGTGGCCCGAGCACGATGGCCCACCGGAGGGTGCGCCGAACGTCGTGCTCGTGGTGCTCGACGACGTCGGCTTCGCGCAGCTCGGCTGCTACGGGTCGGATCTCGACACGCCGACGTTCGACGGCCTCGCGGCCGGCGGGCTCCAGTACACCGGCTTCCACACCACCGCGCTGTGCTCGCCGACGCGCTCCTGCCTGCTCACGGGCCGCAACCACCATTCGGTCGGGATGGGTCGGATCACCGACCTCGCGCGGGGGTTCCCCGGGTACTCCGGTCGCATCTCGAAGACGGCCGGGTTCCTCCCCGAGATCCTGCGCGACGAGGGCTACGCGACGTACGCCATCGGCAAGTGGCACCTCACCCCCGACGAGGAGTCGCACCTCGCCGGCCCGCGCACGCGATGGCCGCTCGGACGCGGCTTCGAACGCTTCTACGGCTACTTCCACGGCGAGACGCACCAGTTCGCGCCCGACCTCGTGCACGACAACCACTTCGTCGAACCGCCCGGCACCTACGAGGACGGGTACCACCTCACGGAAGACCTCGCCGACCACGCGATCGAGTGGGTGAACGACCTGCGCGCCGTCGACCCCGCCAAGCCGTTCTTCCTCTACTTCTGCACCGGCGCATGTCACTCGCCGCACCACGCTCCAACCGAGTGGATCGAGCGGTATCGCGGTCGGTTCGACCAGGGATGGGACGCGTGGCGCGACGAGACGTTCGCCCGTCAGCTCGCGACTGGTGTCGTCCCCGAAGGGACCGAGCTCCCGGCGCGCCCCGACTGGGTACCTGCGTGGGACTCCCTCTCGGCCGACGAGCAGCGGCTCGCCGCCCGCTTCATGGAGTGCTTCGCCGCATACCTTTCCCATGCGGACGAACAGATCGGACGCGTCGTCGCCTTGCTCGACGACCTCGGCGAGCTCGACAACACGATGATCATCCTCGTCAGCGACAACGGCGCGAGCTCCGAGGGCGGTGCGCACGGCTCGATCAACGACGTTCGCCTGTGGAACATGGTGCCCGCCGGCGTCGCGGAGATGCTCGGACGCATCGACGAGCTCGGAGGACCGACGCTGCACAACAACTACCCGTGGGGCTGGACCATGGCGGGCAACACGCCGCTACGCCGGTGGAAGCGTGAGGTCCACGAGGGCGGCGTCGCGGATCCGTGCATCGTGCACTGGCCGCGCGGCATCGCGGCAGGAGGCGAGCAACGCCGCCAGTTCGTGCACGCGATCGACGTGATGCCGACGGTGCTCGACGCGATCGGGATCGCCCCACCCGCGCAGATCGACGGCGTCGACCAACAGCCGATCGAAGGGGCGAGCTTCGCCGCGACCTTCGACGATCCCGCGGCCGCCACCCGTGACACGCAGTACTTCGAGATGTTCGGATCTCGCGCGATCTACCACGATGGCTGGAAGGCCGTCACGTGGAAGGCGCTCGGGAAGATGTACAGCGAGGAGGATGATCCCGATCTCCCGTTCGACGACGACGCCTGGGAGCTCTTCCACGTCGCCGAGGACTTCTCCGAGAGCCACGACCTCGCCGCCGAGCACCCGGAGAAGCTGCGCGAGCTGCAGGAGCTGTGGTGGCAGGAAGCGGAGCGGTACCAGGTGCTCCCACTCGACAACCGGCCCCAGGTCGCGATCATGGAGCCGGCGCCCCGCCCCTGGCCCGAGCGCACCCGGTACGAGTACCGACCCGGTGGTCCGGTGCCGGAACCCGTCGCCGTCGACGTGAAGCGTCGCTCGCACACGATCACCGCGGAGGTCACGCTGCCCGAGGGGGTCGCCGACGGCGCCGCCGACGGCGTGCTGCTCGCGCTGGGCGCCACGTTCGGCGGGTTCAGCCTCTACGTGCAAGAGGGACGCCTCCAGTACGTGCACAACTTCGTCGCCCGCCACGAGGACCACTTCGCAGCTGAGGAGGTCCTCACACCCGGACCGCACCAGCTCGGGTTCGCGTATCGCTGCGACGATCCCTGGGGCGGTGGTCACGCCTCACTCCTCGTCGACGACCACGTCGTCGCCGAAGCCGACATCCGACGGTTCACGCCGATGCGTTGGTCGATCACCGGGGCCGGCCTCACCTGCGGGTACGACGGCGCCGCCGCCGTCACGAACCGCTACCGCGGCCCGTTCCGCTTCGGCGGTTCGATCCGCCGCGTCGTCGTCGACATCGAACCGGAGCTCGCGCCGATCGATGCCGATGCCGCGGTCGACGCAGCACTCGCGGAGCAGTAGCTCTCGACCGTGTCGCCGTTCACGACGGGCGTCTGCCGGTCGGCCACGAAGTCGGGTGGTCAGGCGGTCGCGGCGCCGGCAGCCGTGCGCGGGTAGCGCCGGCGGAAGATCCACGCGGTGACGAGTCCGATGGGCATCGGCAGCCAGAACGACACGAGTCGGAACACGAGGGTCGCGAGCACGGCCTCACCCGCAGTGATCCCCGCGAGTGCGAGCGTCGCCGTGAGACCGGCCTCGACGAAGCCGAGCCCGCCCGGCGTGAACGGAATCATGCCGAGCACCGAGGCGGCGACGAACGCGAGCAAGACGAGCCAGGGGTTCGGGTCCGCACCGATCGAGAAGAGCGTGACGAGGAGCGCGAGGTACTCGAACGCCCAGCGCCCGACCGCAGACGCGACCGCGGCGAGCCAACGAGACCCCATCGTCCCGCGGATCGCGTCGCGCTCCACGAGGAGACGCTGGCCGAGGTCCCGGATCGGCTCGTGATGTCGGCGCACCGCGTTGGCCATGCGCTGGATCGTGTCGCCGAGCCACACGACCGGTCGGCGGGTCGCGAGGAGGAGCGCGCCGAGACCAATCATCCCGAGGAAGAGCGCGAGACCGATGAACAGCGCGTCGACGAGCGAGCCCGGGATGCTCGTGCCCGCGAAGATTGCCGGCAACGCGAAGACGGGCATCGCCACGACAGCCGCGGTGATGAGCAACGACTGCGCGGTGAGTCCCGCGGCGGCTTGCGTGGCGTTGAACCCCGCGTCGGTGAGCATGCTGGCCTGGAGCGCAGTGCCTGTCGTTCCTCCACCCGGCGTGATCCGGTTGAACGCGTTGCCCGCGAGCTGCGTCGTGACGACCGCGAACCATCCGTGGGTCCGGAGCGCGATCCGCTGCAGGAACCAGATG
Source organism: Acidimicrobiia bacterium (assembly GCA_038321755.1). Lineage (GTDB taxonomy): Bacteria > Actinomycetota > Acidimicrobiia > IMCC26256 > PALSA-555 > JALHSW01. Next base: position 7,977 of record JBBQFJ010000039.1, read on the forward strand.
CACCAGAAGCTGCACGCCTCGGCGAGCAGGATCACCGGGATGGCGACGGGGTGGACCTCTCCGAGCTTGTCCCACGCCTTGAACACCTCGGCGATGCTCGGCGCGAACAGGTAGAGGCAAAAGCCCGTGATCAGGAGCAGCAGGAGGCGCCCGACCGAGAACCGGGTCTTCGTGCTCCGCGCTTCCTCAGGATCGAGGTCCACCATCGCGCGGAACGTAGCGGCTCCGAGGGCCCGAAGCGGGTCCGGGTCGCCCTCGTCAGCAGATCGGCATGCTCCGAGCCATCATGGCGACACCCGGACGACGGAGGAATCGTGGGACTCAAAGGCTGGATCGACAACCTGCAGGGCGTGACCCGGGCAGTCACGCGCGGGGGTTCGTCGACCACCGCGGCCGCCCAACCCGGCGAGATCGAGCCGGACGGGCCGCAGTTCAGCCCGATCGAGGGCGTCGATCTCCCGACGTTCACCCGCGTCAGCCACGGCCTCACGAGCCGCGGCGTCACCGAGGAGGCACCGGTCCTCGCCTACGTCGAAGCCCAGGGCATCGACCCGACGAAGTGGCAGACGATCGCGGAGGGCTGGAACGAGCGCATCATCGGCGACGACGCGGTCAAGGTCCGATTCGGTCAGCTCTACTTCGCCCTCGACGGCGCCGCCTGAATCGTCCGCCTGAACCGGGCGTCCGAACCGAGCGCCGGTTCGGACGCGCTCAGCCGGCGGTGATCCGGACCGGGAGTGACTTCAGCGCGTTGTTGAGGTTCGAGCGTTGGCGCTGGGGCTCGCCGGTCAGCTCGATCGACGCCCACTTCGTGAGCATCTCCTCGAAGAACACGCGCGCCTCGAGGCGGGCGAGATGCACACCGAGGCAGAAGTGTTCACCGATGCCGAAGGAGAGGTGCGGGTTCGGAGTGCGACGGATGTCGAACCGATCGGCATCGGTGAACACGTCCTCGTCGCGGTTCGCGGACGAGTACATCAGCGCGAGCTTCTCGCCCGCCGCGATCGCCTGACCCCCGATCTCGGTGTCGGCCGATGCCGTCCGACGGAAGTAGTGCAACGGAGGCGCGAAGCGCAGGATCTCCTCCACGGCCGAGGGGATGAGACTCGGATCGGCGCGCAACGCCTCGAACTGGTCGGGATGACGGATGAGCTCGTACAGCCCGGACGAGAGCATCGTGCGTGTCGTGTCGTTCCCGGCGGTGACGAGCTGCACGAAGAAGTATGCGAACTCGAGCTCGTTCATCGGGCGGCCGTCGATCTCGGTCGCGAGCAGAAGGTCGCCCAGGTCGCCCTCGTCGGGATCCGTCGGCATGCCTTGCTCGCGCCGCTCCTGCGCGAACCGGGCGCCGTACATCGCCATCTCGATCGAGCCGTCGTTCGTGCCGGTGGCGTACCCGTCGGGGTTGATGTCGGGGTCCTGGCCTCCTGTCATGATCTCGGCCCACCGGTTGATGTCGGCGCGGTCCTCCGGCGGGATGCCGAGCAGCTCACCGAAGACCTGCGACGGGACACGCGCTGCGAGCTCGTGCGTGAACTCGACGTCGCCCATCGCGGCACCGTCGTCGAGGATCTCGAGGCAGATCGCGCGCACGCGGTCCTCGATCAGGGAGATCTGTCGAGGACGGAAGTGCGGGTAGACGCGCTTGCGCAGGTCCGCGTGGCGCGGTGGATCCATCATCAGCAGCATGTTCTTGGTCTGCTCGAGCTGCTCCGGGGCCTGGTCCTCGAGGACGACACCACCGATCTCGGCCGAGAACAGCTCCGGGCGACGCGACACATCGACGACGTCGGCGTGCTTCAGGAGCGCCCAGTAGAAGGTGCCATCGGGCATGGGCTGGCGGAACACCGGCTGCTCACGGCGAAGCAACGCGAAGTCTTCGTACGGCGCCGCGGCGACGTACCCCTTCGGGTCGTAGATGTCGATCTGGTCGAGCGTGAGGCTCACGACGTCTCCTCCTCGAAGTCCCGCCCTCGAACTCCGGCCCAGCGTGCCGCAGGTGCCCGCTGCCCGTCCAGCGTTCCCAGATGGCAGGCTCTCACGATGCGCATCACCGTGCGGGAGCCCGCGGACCTCACGTCCCGCGTCGGGGAGCACCTCGGCTGGAGCGACTGGCACACGGTCACGCAGGCCGAGGTCGACCACTTCGCCGAGGGCACCGGCAACCGGGCGCCGATCCACACCGATCCAGAGTTCGCTGCGCGGACCCCGTACGGGACCACCATCGCGTTCGGCATCCAGATCCTGGCGATGGCCACGATGCTCCTCGGCGACATCTGGGAGCTGCAAGTGACGAACGGCGTCGACGTCGGGGCCAACAAGGTCCGCCACCTCGCCCCGGTCCCGGTGGGCACGGCCGTGCGGCTCGGCATGCGCATCGCCGCCGCGGAGCCGGTCGACGGCAACGGCGTGCGGGTGACCCAGGATGTGACCTTCGAGGTGGAAGGGTCCGAGCGGCCGGCCTGCGTCGCCGAGATCGTCTTCATCTACTGGTTCTGAGCGCCGCCACCGGGAAGTTTTTGAACAAGCCAGAAGTTGTTCAAACTGACGGCGGCTGGATAGCGTCGAGACGACGAAGAGGGAGCACCCCCACGCAATGAACGACAAGAAGGTGAACCGCAAGCACCTCCGCACCACCGGTGCCGCGACCCTGGTGATCGGCGCGCTGGCAGTCGCCACGCTCGCGATGACCCCGGCCGGCGCGCAGACCGAGCCGCCGCCTGCGCCGACGGCGCCGACCGCACCACCCGTGCCCGTCACCAAGAAGGTCGCGGTCAAGGACAACTCCTTCAAGCCGAAGAGCCTGCGCGTCACCGTCGGCGACAAGGTCACCTGGAAGTGGGAGGGCTTCGCCATCCACGACGTCACCGTGACCAAGGGCCCGCAGAAGTTCGAATCCAAGAAGCAGTCGTCGGGTACCTTCACTCGCACCATCAAGAAGCCCGGGTCGTACACGATCGTGTGCACCATCCACCCGGGCATGGAGATGAAGCTCAAGGCCACTTGAGCGAACGAGGGAGAGCGCACCGGTGAGCGACGTCAAGGGCCTGCTCGACGGCGTCCGCGTGATCGAGTTCTCGTTGCTCGGGCCCGCCGCGATCACCACGCACCTCGCCGACCTGGGCGCCGATGTCGTCAAGGTCGAGCCACCGCAGGGCGACTACGTCCGGCAGATGACGTGGCCGATCGTCGAGGGCGACTCGCTCATGCACCTCCACATCAACCGCGGCAAGCGCAGTGTCACCCTCGACCTCAAGACCCCCGAGGCCATCGAGGTGTTCCTCGAGCTCGTGCGCGGCGCCGACGCGGTCGTCGAGGCGATGCGCCCCGGTGCGCTCGACCGTCGCGGGCTCGGGTACGACCGTCTGCGCGAGGTGAACCCGAAGATCGTGTTCATCACGATCTCCGGGTACGGCATGACCGGTCCGTACAAGGACATGCCGAGCCACGGCGTCGCGTACGACACGTGGGCCGGACTCGTCGACCCGGCATACGACGAGGACGGTTTCTGCTACCTCCCGTCGCACCCGTCGATGGGCATCCACGCCGGCCCGCTCTTCGGTGCGTTCGGGATCCTCGCCGGGATCATCAGCGCGCGCGAGACCGGCCACGGGTCGCGCATGGAGATCGCACAGTCCGACGCCGCCGCGTACATGGACTGGTACCGATCCGAGTCGTACCGCGCCTACGAGCGCCCGCAGTCCGAGGTCACCGGCAACGCGTCCGACAACTACGAGCGGCGCGCGCCCGGCACCGCGGGCATGAAAGAGGGCGTCCGCTACCAGATGTACGACTCCTCTGACGGCCACGTGCTCTTCATGGCGTCCGAGCGCGAGTTCTGGGAGAACTTCTGCCGGGGCGTCGACCGGATGGACCTCTTTGAGCGGTGGCCGGGTGAGAAGTTCGCCGACCACGCGCGCAACAACGTCGAGCTCCATCGCGAGCTGCGCGACATCTTCCGGACGAAGACGTCGGCGGAGTGGATCTCCTGGTCGAGCGAGGTCAACACGCCGATCGCACCGGTGAACACGCCGAAGACGATCGCGGAGGACCCGCAGTTCCAGGCGCGCCTGCCGTGGATCCCGAAGGAACGACTCGGGGCCGACGAGCTCCCGATCCCGATCAAGGTGCTCGACGCCGAGCAGCCGATACCCACCAAGGCACCCACCGTCGGCCAGCACACCGGCGAGGTGCTCAGCGAGCTCCTCGGGTACGACGACGAACGGGTCGCCGAACTGCGTGAAGCGGGCGCGTTCGGGTGAGCACCACTCCCCGCCCGGGCGGGGGAGCTCCGACGCGCGTCGCGCAGTGGAGCACCGGCAACGTCGGACGACTCGCCCTGCGCATGCTCATCGACCGACCCGAGCTCGAGCTCGTCGGTGTACTCGTGCACAGTGCCGACAAGGTGGGCCTCGACGCCGGTGAGCTGTGCGACCGGCGTGTTGGCGACGGACGACATCGACGCCCTGCTCGCGCTCGCACCCGACTGCATCGTGTACACGGCGACCGCCGATCTCCGGCCGAAGCAGGCGGTCGACGACCTCGTCCGGATCCTCGAAGCCGGCATCGACGTCGTGTCGACTTCCGTTGTCGCGCTCGTGTACCCGCCGGCAGCCAACCCACGCGACGTCCGACGACTGGAGGCCGCATGCGCGACTGGTGACGCCTCGTGCTTCACCTCGGGCATCGACCCCGGCTACGCGAACGACCTCCTCCCGCTCGCGCTGCTCGGCTGCCAGGAGCGCGTCGACTCCATCCGGATCGCCGAGATCCTGAACTACGAGCACTACGACCAGCCCGAGGTGGTGTTCGACACCTTCGGCTTCGCGAAGCCGCTCGACGAGACGCCGATGCTGCTCCTGCCCGGCGTGCTCACGTTCGCGTGGGGTCCCGTCGTGCAGCTGCTCGCGGACGCGCTCGGAGTCACGCTCGACGAGATCCGCGAGGACTACGAGCGCGTGGCGGTCGAGGAAGACCTCGACTCTGCGCTCGGCCCGATCCCCGCCGGCACCGCGGCCGGGCTCCGGTTCGAGCTCCAGGGCGTCGTCGCCGGCGAGCCCCGGATCGTCATCGAGCACGTCACCCGGATGCACGACAGCGTGGCGCCCGACTGGCCCCAGCCGCTCGGCCCCGGCGGGTACCACCTCGTGATCGAGGGCCTGCCGCGCACCGAGTGCCACCTCCTGATCTCCGACCCCGCCACCGGACAGCACGGCATCGCCGGGCTGATGAGCACCGCAGCCCGCGTGGTCAACGTGATCCCTCAGGTGTGCGCCGCCGCGCCAGGTCTGCTCACCGCAGCCGACCTGCCCCTCGGCACGCCGCCGCGCCTCCCCGGCGGCTGACGGTTCGCCCGATCGGCGAGCCGCTACCCTTCCGTCGCCGCTCCGGCGTTCGCCAACGCCCCGACTCCAGGAGTCCAATGCGCTTCCGTCGATGCCTCGCCCTCACCCTCGGTGCCGCGTTGGGAGCGACCGCCACCGTCGCGACGGTCGCGCCCGTCTCCGCTGCGAAGCAGCCCACGATCAAGGTCCTGGTCACGAACGACGACGGAGCATCGGCGCCGGGCATCAACGCGCTGGTGCGAGAGCTGCGGAAGATCCCCGGCGTCAAGGTCACGGTGGTCGCCCCCGCGACCAACCAGAGCGGCACGTCCGACAAGAGCACTCCGGGAGAGCTCCAGGCGACCGGCGCCACGACCGGTGGACAACCGTCGACGGCCGTCGTCGGCTATCCGGCCGATTCGGTCAACTACGCGCTCGACACCCTGAAGGTGAAGCCCGACGTCGTGATCTCGGGCGTGAACCAAGGGCAGAACGTCGGAGCGGCGGTCGACCTGTCCGGCACGGTCGGCGCGGCTCGCACCGCCGCGCGACGTGGAATCCCCGCGCTTGCCGTCAGCCAGGGGATCGCCACCGTTCCCGACTTCGCCACCGGTTCCAAGGCCGCGGCGAAGTGGCTCAAGTCGCACCGCAAGGCGCTGACCGCCAAGGGGACGGTCGAGGCATTCGTCGACAACCTGAACATCCCGACGTGCGCGACTGGTACGAAGCCGCGCGGCACCGTCGAGGTTCCGATCGCGACTGCCGGGGACATCCTCGCCGCCCAGGACTGCGCATCGACCGCGTCCGCACCGGCAGACGACATCACCGCGCTCACCAACGGATACATCGCGTATACGCCGAAGATCTCGTTCTGAGCGTGGTGCGTCTCGTGCGATCGGCGCGGTGATCGCCTACTGCCCCGAGTCCGGGCGTTCGGAGTCCGGGCGTTCGCGCGGGATGCGCACCCAGAACGTCGAGCCGACGTCAGGCCCTGCATCGGGGGACGTCGCACGCACGCCGTAGGTCCCGCCGTGGGCCTCGACGATCGCGGCCACGATCGACAAACCGAGTCCGGCACCTCCTCCATCGCGGCGGGTGCGCGACGTGTCGATGCGCACCAGGCGATCGAAGATCGACTCGGCGAGCTCGGGGTCGATGCCGGGACCGTGATCGACGACCGCGATCTCCGCGTCAGCATCCACCGTGCGCAGCACGACCTCGACCGGGGTCGAAGGCGGCGTGTGCGCACGGACGTTCGCGACGAGGTTCGCGATCACCTGCGCGAGGCGGGCGCGGTCTCCGACGACCATCAGGGTCTCGGGCGCGCCGAGCTCGACCGGCCGATCGGGGTCGAGCGTCCGCAGGTCGGCCACCGCGCCGTCGGTCAGCTCGACGAGCTCGACCGGCTCGGCATCGAGCGGTCGGTGCTCGTCGAGCCGGGCCAGCGTGAGCATGTCGTCGACCAGCCCACCCATGCGCGCCGCCTCTTCCTCGATGCGACGCATCGCCTTCGGCAGCTCTTCGGGGTCATCGGCGGCGCCTCGTCGGAACAGCTCGGCATAGCCGCGCACCGCGGTGAGCGGGGTGCGGAGCTCGTGCGACGCGTCGGCGACGAACTGCCGGAGCCGTTGCTCGGAGGCGGCCTGCACCGCGAAGGCGCCTTCGATCTCCGAGAGCATGCCGTTGAGCGACTTCCCGAGCCGGGCGATCTCGGTGCGATCGCCGCTCGGCTCCACGCGCTGGGAGAGATCGCCTGCTGCGATCGCGGCGGCCGTCCCCTCCATGCGCCGGAGCGGGCGGAGCCCGAGTCCGGTGAGCCACCACGCGAGACCGAGCACCCCGAGGAGCACCGCGGCGCTCGCACCAGCCTGGATGAGGAGCAGCTGGCGCAGCGTGTCCTGGATGTCGTTCACCGGGAGCGCCGCGAGCACCGTGAGGTTCGAGTTGGTCAGCTGCTCGGCCACGACCCGGTACGGGGTGCCGCCGGGGGCGTCGACGTCGAAGTACTCGCGCTCTCCCGCCGGGACGTGGAGGTGGTCGGGCATGTTCGGCACCGGTCGGTCGGTACCGAACACGAACCGGGCGGCGAGGACGGTCCCGTCCGGGGCGCGCAGCTCTGCGTACGCGTCGCCGATGTCGAGGCCACCATCGGAACCGCCGATGAAGTCGGGGCCTCGGTCGTCCCGGCCGGTCGACGCCTCGGCGCGAACGAGGGCCGACGCCGACGGCACGATCAGACCGTTGAGCTGCTCGTCTCGCTTGTCCGTGAGGAAGCCCGCCACGTACCGCTCGATGGCCACGTTCGCGATGATGAGCGCTACCGCGACCGCCAGCACCGTGATGATCGCGAGTCGGGCGCGCAGCGACATGGGAGGGATCAGTCGATGGGGCGCAGCGTGTACCCGACACCGCGCAACGTCTGGATCAGCGCTGCGCCGTCCCCATCGACGTCGAGCTTCTTGCGGAGGTACGAGACGTAGGTCTCGACGATTCCCGCATCGCCACCGAAGTCGTACTCCCAGACGTGGTCGAGGATCTGGCTCTTCGAGACGACGCGCCGCGCGTTCAGCATGAGGTACCGCAACAGCTTGAACTCGGTGGGGGTGAGCGTGATCGCCCGCCCCGCGCGCCACACCTCGTACTTGTCTTCGTCGAGCTCGAGGTCCCCGACCTTGAGCACGGCACCGACTTCCGTGTCCGTACCCGCGCGACGGAGGACCGCGCGGATCCGAGCCAGGAGCTCCTCCAGGCTGAACGGCTTCGTCACGTAGTCGTCGCCCCCGAGCGTGAGCCCTCGGACCTTGTCGTCGGTCGTGTCGCGTGCGGTGAGGAACAGCACCGGCACCCGGTGGCCGTCACTCCGCAGACGCCGCTGGACCTCGAACCCGTCGATGTCCGGCAGCTGCACGTCGAGGACCACCAGCTCGGGACGGAACGTCCCGAGCGCGTCGAGGGCGGCCCGTCCCGTCGGAGCGATCTCGGTCGCGAAGCCCTCGTAGCGCAGCGCCGTCGAGACCAGCTCGGCGATGGGGGGCTCATCGTCGACGACGAGCACGCGAACCGCGTCCGGTGCGATCTGGGGCCCGCTCATCTCGCTCGACGATCGATCATGGCTCCATCGTGACGATCCAACCTGAGAGCAACCTGGGAGCTCCCTGAGACTCCCACATGCCAGTGCTCAGGCCAGCAGCTCTTCGAGGAGGGCGACGCTGTCGAGATCCTCCACCGCGGTCGTCGCCCGCGTCATCCCACCCTGCCCGACCTCCTCCGTCTGCCAGCGGCTCCCCATCGCCGCGGTCGACGTCGCGGAGTTCCAGGCATAGATCACGAGCAGCCGGTACTGACGCCATGCTTCCTCGAAGGCGAGCTCGATCCCCGACGCGGCGAGCACGTCGAGGTAGGTGCGCAGCCACGCCTGCTCGTTGGTACGCCGCACCTCGGTCGGGGTGGAGTTGCCGAGCACGTAGGCAAAGTCGCGCACGCCGGTCGCGCGCCACACCATCCCCCAGTCGAAGAACCCGGCTGTCGAACCCTCCATGAAGAGGTTGCCGAGATGCGGGTCGCCGTGGATCAGCGTCGGTGGGCCGGCACCGAGCAGCCCGGCGATCTCAGGGGCCCGCTCGACGTACAGCGATGCGAGCCGTCGGAAGGTCGTGCCCATCTCGTCGCCGAAGCGATCGAGCGCCTTGCCGATGAACGGGCCACCACCCTCGAAGCCGACGCGCCAGCCTTCGGTGACCCAGTGCAGCTCGCCGTCGAGGCGGGGGTCGCCCCAGTACCGCGCGTGCAGCTGCGCGAGGGCCTCGACGATCGACGCGACGCTGTCGGCGACGTCGGCATCATCCGGACTCGGGAAGCGGAGGCCGGGCGCTACGAGGTCTTCGAGCAGCATCACGAACCGACCCTCGTCGTCGAGCGCCGCGTGGTGCACCTCGGGGATGCGGATCGGGACCTCGGGCCCGACGTCCCGGTAGAACCGCGCCTCCGCGATCCCCAACCCGACGGCGTCGACGAACCGACGTTGGCGCTCGTCGAAGGGCGCGAGCTTGAGGAACACCGACGCGGGCCCGACCGCCTCATCGGCATACTCCAGGCCGAGGCGGGCCCGTCCGGTGGTCCCGGAGTGTGCATCGAGCACGGTCACTCCGACGACCGGCGCGCCCAGTGCCTCGGTGAGCCACTCGGGGGTGGCGTCTGCGACCTCCAACGGGATGCGGGAATCAGGCATGCGGGGGAGTGTGCCCGTCGCGTGGCGGGCACCGCCACCGCGCCCACCTCCACCCGGGCCGCTCCCGACCGGCCCGCTCCCGACCGGCCCACTCCCGACCGGCCCACCACCGGACGGGCGGGCCTGGACGACCCGAACACCTGTTCGCTAGGGTTCTTGCAGTGGGACCCCTCCAGGGAACGCTGCTCGGCGCCGAGGAGCCGGCCATCGACCTTCGCGCGCGGGCCGATCGGATCGCACTCGACGCGACGTCCTGGGTCGAGGTCACGCGCGGATGGCTGGCCGGGGCCGACACCCTGCTCGACCTGCTCGCCACCAGCGGCGGATGGCACCAGGGTCGGCGGCGGATGTACGACCGCATCCTCGACGAGCCCCGTCTCTCGAAGTCGTTCGCGCCGGATGGTGCCGTCCCCCATCCGGTGCTGCACGAGGTGCGCGCCGCGCTTCGACGGCGCTGGTCGGTCACCTTCACGGGGGTGTACCTGAACTACTACCGAGACGGACGCGACAGCGTCGCGTGGCACGGTGACCGCGAGCTGCGCTACCTCGACGAGACGCTCGTCGCGATCGTGACGCTCGGTGCCGCCCGTCCGTTCCTGCTCCGACCCCACGGTGGTGGGAGCGCCCGCGACTTGCACCCCGGTTCGGGCGACTTGCTCATCATGGGCGGACGTTGTCAGCGCGATTGGGAGCACTCGGTGCCCAAGGTCGCGAGCGCGGGCCCTCGCATCAGCATGTCGGTGCGCTGGTCGTCACAGCACGGTCTGCGCATCCGCCGCGCGTCGAGTCGCTACGGCAAGCGACCCGCGAGCTCCGCGGTCGCTCCAGGCAGCCAGTCTCGCGACCCGTCGCGCCAGGCCCGCGCTCGCGCCACATCGATGCCGTAGAGCTCCGCCGCGTTCGCACCCAGGATCTTGCGCTTCGCCTCGGCGGTCAGTGCCGGGTACCCGAACTCCACTTGGAAGCGCTCGGGGATCTCGAACGCGCGGAACGCGTCGATGAGGAACTGCGGCGGGCCGTACCAGACGGAGTCGGTCCCCCACAGGATGCGGTCCTCGCCGACCGCCAGCAGGAGCGTGCCGAGCACGTGCGCGGCGACCTCGGGACGGCGCAGCACGAGGAACCACGTCGAGCCCAGCTCGGCGTACACGTTCTCGCCCCGGCCGATGCCGGCAACCCGGAGGCTCTCGGCGAGCCGGCTGACCCCGCCCGCGCGATCGACTTCCTGGAGGCCCGGTCTCTGGAGGTCCGGGCCCACGACGTCGTGGATCTCGAACCCCGAGTGGTACACGACGAACGTGATGTCGGGAAACGCTGCCGCGGCGGGGCCGATGTCCCGAGGCGAAGCGCCGGCGGGCGCGAGGTTGGCGATCGGTCCGCTCAACCCCTTGTGCGCGCACACGATGCGCGGTCCGACCTCGCGCACTCGCTCGAGGAACGGGAGGCCGGAGCTCTCGTCATCGAGGAACCATCCTCCGGTTCGTGCACCGGTCCCGCCGTGCGCCGAGCCCGCCGGCTCCCAGAGCGTGTACACCTTCCAGCCCGCCGGTCGGAGTCGCGCGCTCCAGTCGCCCACGGCGTCCAGCTCGTTCGGACCGAGGTTCGGATGCACGATCGTGTGCGTCAAGACCCGCCCGGTGCCGGCATACCTGTCGACGACCTCACGCGTCGCGGCGAGGTCGTCGTTCGTCACGACGTTGTCGGGTCCCGGCCCCGGCGGCGAGGTCACGAGCGCGGCCGCGGTCTCGCTCCCACCGAACACCGCTGACGCCCATGCCGGCGCGGCGAGGAGCCGAGGGTCGACGCCGGCCTCCCATCGGGCCGGATCGACCGACCGCAGGAATCCCCACAGCGCACCCGCGGCCGCGGTCTCGGCACGACTGGGTCGCACGAGGTGGGTCTGCACGTCGATCACGATCTCGTCGCCCGAGAACGTCGCGTCCGCTGCGGCCGCATCCACCTCCGCCTCGGCCGGAACCGCGAAGAAGCCACCGCCCGCTTCGTGATCGACCGCGCGCAGGGTCGCGGCGAGCCCTCGCCGATCGGAGACGTACTCGAGCTCGGCCAGGCCGAGCCGGCCCGCGTGCCGGTCCGTCCGTTCGAGCACTCGGGCGCGCGCCCGGCGGTCCCGCTCGGCGAGCGGGCGGGCCGGGTACTCGTCCGTCGACAGCGGGGACAGCACCGGTGACGTCGGCACCGAGACGACCGGGGAAGGGGGGATTGCTCGCACGGCAGGACGGTACCGGCCGCGCCGGAGCCGCGGACTCGCCGCGGCGGGCTCACATGAGCGACGATGCCCCGATGCCGGAGGATGAGTTCGATGACCTCCTCGACGCGAACCAGGCATACGCCGAGTCCTTCCAGCTGGCCGGGCTCGAACCCCGGGCCGCCCGCGGTCTCGCCGTGCTCACCTGCATCGACTCACGCATCGAACCGCTGGCGATGCTCGGGCTCGTACCGGGCGACGCGAAGATCCTGCGCAACGCAGGGGCGCGCGTCACTGACGACATGCTCCGGACCCTCGTGCTCGCGGTACACCTGTTGGGCGTCAACCGCGTCGCGATCGTCCAGCACACGCAGTGCAGGATGGTCGGCGTCACCGACGACGAGCTGCGGACGGTGCTGCAGGACTCGACCGGGATGGACACCTCCGAGTTCGAGTTCCATGCCATCCCCGACCAGGCGAGCATCGTCGCCCAAGACCTCGCGACGGTGCGCGGCTGCCCGCTGCTGCCCGACGACCTCCCGGTCGCCGGTTTCCTGTACGACGTCGCGAGCGGCCGGCTGCAGCCGATCGACGAGCAGGCCGCGGGCTGAGGGACTGGCGCCGCGAATGCTCGAGCCGGACATCGAGGTGCTGCGGTCCGAAGCCGCCATCAGGGCCGTGGTGCTCCGGTACTGCCGCGCGATCGACCGCCGCGACTTCGACCTCGTGCGCGAGTGCTACCACCACGACGCGACCGACGAGCACGGCTCGTTCTCGGGGACGGTCGACGAGTACGTCAAGTGGGTTCGCACACTGCTCGCGAAGTACTCGATGACGATGCACTTCGTCGGCAACCTGCTCGTCGAGCTCGACGGCCCCGACGAAGCGCGCGTCGAGACCTACGGCATCGCGACGCACCGCGGTGATCCGTCCGAGCCCACGCTGAACCTCACCACCGGGTTCCGCTTCATCGACCGGTTCCAACGACGATCGACCGACGCGGGGGCGGACTGGCGCATCTCGCGACGCGTCGCGACGACCGAGTGGAGCCGGGTCGAGGACCCGACGAGCTGGTGGGAACCACCGGCATCGTTCCGCCGGGGCAGCCACGATCGCGACGACCCTGTGTACCGGGTCTAGCGCAGCGTCCGTTCGTCGGCGCCGCGATCAGACGCTCAGGCGACCGGTCCCCTGGGCGAAGATCACCACACCGAACACGACGAAGAGCACGGCCATCACTGCCGCGTTGTTGGCCTGCAGCCAGACCTTCCAACCGTCGAGCGTGGTCCTCGCCTTCTCGCCCCCGAGCAGGAAGAAGACGATCGGGATGGCGACGGTGAGGCTCGAGAGCACCACGAACACGGCGAGCGTGATGACTGTGTCGGACGTCGAGAGGTTCGCCTGCGCGACCGTCGCCGCGGCAGCGACACCGAAGACCAGGCACTTCGGGTTCGCCGCGCTGAGCAGCACCCCGAGGCCGGTGGCCTTCAGCGTCGTCTCCGAATCGAGTGCCGACATCCACTTCGGCATCGGTGCCTCGGTGCCGAGCGCCGGCCGGTGACGCCAGCGTCGGATCCCAGCGGCGATCAGGATCAGGCCCAACGCGACCTTCAGCGTCGACGCGCCGTCCGACGCGCCACTGTCGGTTCCGACGTCGAGTGCGCTGGCGAGCAGCGACACGACGGCGACGACCAACGCGACACCGATGACCCACCCGACGAGGAACGCGGGCCCGTTCGTGCGCGCCTTCGGCGAGAACAGCATCAGGATCACCGCGATGATCGGGATCGGACTGATGGCGATGCCCAGTGCGAACGGCAGGATGTCGCTGATTGCTGGCCCCATCGGGTGCTCCTCGCTCTGCCGTCGGCCACGCTCGGTCGACGACACGGCTGCGCCGCAGCACACGATAAGCACCGCTCGGGGCGCGACCGCGGATCACTTCGTGCCGCGGACCACCTGCAGGGAGACATCCTTCCAGGAGACATGCTGCGGGGAGGCGTCCTGCGGCGAGGCGTCCTTCTGGGAGATGCCGCGAGGCCCGCCGACGCGCCGTCGCTGCTCGCGGCCGCCGAGCACCCGGGCCGCCGTGAGGAACACGACGGGCACGGTGATGCCGAGCGCGCACCACTGGAGGACCGAGCTCCCGCTGTCGGTCCCGGCCGTGAGCATGTGCACCGTTGCGACGACGAAGAGTCCGAAGCTCGACAGGTGCACGGCATGCCACGCGCGGCGCGGCAGGCGACGCATCAGGAGCGACGTGATCTCGATCGCGAGGAGCAGGTACAGACCTACGACACCCCAAGCCACGGCGAGCGGCTTCCACCCCGATGCGAACGGCACCAGGATCTCGCGCAACCCGAAGTCGATGTACGAGTCGGCGACGAGCCCCAGGAGGTGCACACCGACGAAGACCACCGAGAGCCCACCGAGGAACCGGTGGATGTCGAGGACCCACGCCGGACGCGGACGAGTGCGCGTCAGCCGCAGCGAGACCCAGAGCCCGAAGACGACCGATGCACTGACCAGGACCCAGGCGATGATGCCGCTGGCACGCGCGACGTACCACCAGACCTGCGGGCTCACCTCAGCTGCCGCGGGTCGCCGTCGCCGGTGCCGCTGCTGGCGCCGCAGCCGGCGCCGCGGCCGCACTCGGCGTCGCGGTGCCACTGCTGCGCGAGCTGCTGCTCGAGCTCGCACCCGAACTGCCACCCGACGACCCGCCTGACGTCCCACCCGACGTTCCGGTGCCAGCCGGGACGGGGACGTAGCGGATGATCTGGCGGACGACCGTGGGCGGTGGGGCGGCGGGCTCGATCCGGGTGACCGGGCTCGTGCTCGTCGACGTCGTCGCCGGCGCGTCGAGCGTGAGGACAGTCACGAGGAGGAGCGTCGACGCGGCGGCGAACCCTCCGAGGAGGATGCGCGTCGCTGCTGCAGGGTGTCGGCGGGCCACGTCAGTCGTCCGCGCCGTCGCCGGGCTCGCGCTCGTGGACGCCCTCGGGCTCGTGGCCCGCACCGAGCGACCCGCCGGACGAGGCCGCCGGGGTCGGTGCCTCGGGGGCTCCCGCGGTCGGTGCCGACGACCTCGGCGCGCCATTCGAGCCGGGGGTCGGTGCCGGTTCCGGCGCCGGCACCGGCACATCGACGACCTCGGTGCGCACCTCGGCCTGCTGCTGGGTGTTGTCGACGAGCTTGAAGTGGCCGGGGCCGCCGTCACGGGCGAGCCCGAACAGCCCCACGTTCGCTCCCAGGGCCACCACTGCGGCGAGGGCTGTCACGCTGACGGCTCCCGCCGTGGCGAATGCCTTGCGTCGCTCCATGATCGTTTTCCTGCCTCTCGAAGGGCGTGCTTCGGACGAACCGTGGTCGGAGACCGATCTCGGGTTGGATCTCGATCTCGCTTGCGCACGGTAGGGGTTCGCTTCCCAAGCCCCTGCAAGCCGACTTCCAAGAAACCTCCAAGAAAGCACGGCGAGCGGCGTCGCCCCCGACCGTCGTGTGGGAACGTGGCAGCGTGCTCGTGCTCATCGTCGAAGACGACGACCGGATCGCCGAGCCCCTCGTCAAGGGTCTCCAGCGCGAAGGCCTCGACGCCGAGCGGGTGGCGACCGGCCGAGCCGGACTCGAGCGCATCGCCGATGCCACGCGGCCGTTCCCCGATGTCGTGCTGCTCGACCTGCGCCTGCCCGACGGCGACGGCCTCGAGGTCTGCAAGGAGATCCGCGCCGCGCACGAGGTCCCGATCATCGTCGTCACCGCACGAGGCGAGGAGGTCGACCGCGTGCTCGGCCTCGAGCTCGGGGCCGACGACTACGTCGTGAAACCGTTCGGCTTCCGCGAGCTCCTCGCCCGCATCCGCGCCGTGACTCGCCGCGCGCAACCGAAGAGCGTGACCGGTTCGGTGCGGCAGGTCGGGCCGCTGGTCGTCGACCGACGGACCCGGCGCGTGACCGTCGACGACGAGCCGATCGTGCTCACCCCGAAGGAGTTCGACGTGCTCGCGCTCCTCGCCGAGGATCCCGACGCGGTCTGGTCCCGGACCCAGATCCTGGAGGAGGTCTGGGATCCGCACTGGTACGGACCCACGAAGACCCTCGACGTCCATGTGGCGACCCTCCGGAAGAAGCTCGGGCACCCCGAGTGGATCGAGACGGTCCGCGGCGTCGGCTTCCGCCTCCGGGTCGACGACGACGCATGACCCGGCGTCTCCTCCTGAGCTACGTCTCCATCATCGTCCTGGTCCTCATCCTGCTCGAGGTGCCCCTCGGCATCGCGCTCGCCGACGCCGAGCGTTCCCGGGTCGAGACCGACATCCAGCGCGATGCGTTCGCACTCGTGCTGCGTTCGGAGGAGTCGCTCGAGAAGGCTCCCACCGGGCCGAACGCCGACCTCCAGGCGCTGGCCGACCAGTACCAGCGCGAAGCGGAAGGCCGGGTGGTGTTCGTCGACGCCGATGGTCGGAGCGTGGCCGACAGCGACCCGCCGCGCCTCGCCAACGGCGCTCCGGCGATCGGTCGGAGCTTCCGCACCCGCCCCGAGATCCGCGCCGCGCTTCGAGGCCGGGACGTGATCGGAGAACGGTTCTCCGACACGCTGGACACCGACCTGCTCTACGTTGCCGTCCCGATCGCCACCGGCGGCGAGATGCATGGCGCCGTCCGCATCACCTATCCCCTGTCGTTCGTCAACGTTCGGATCCGGCACATCTGGCTGCTCCTCGCGGCGATCGGTGCCGTGGTGCTCCTCGTCGTGTTCGCGGTGTGCATCGTCCTCTCGCGATCCCTCACCCGCCCACTCGGCCGCCTCGAGCGCGGCGCGCGCGCCCTCGGCCGCGGTGAGCTCCACACGCGGGTCGACCTCCCCTCGGGGCCACACGAGGTGCGGGAGCTCGCGCGCTCGTTCAACAGCACGGCGGCGCGGCTCGAGCAGCTCGTCGACGCGCAGCGCGGCTTCGTCGCCGACGCCTCGCATCAGCTCCGCACGC
>JBBQFJ010000040.1:0-24636 GCA_038321755.1 Acidimicrobiia bacterium
GTGATGTACTGCCTGCACGTGCCTTGATCGGTCCCGAACTGCTCGACGAACACGTCGGCGTACGGGCAGCTCGAATGCGTCGCCGTCGTGACGTCGTAGCCGAGGCGGTGCGCCGCGCGCACGATGGGCTCGGTGTACATGCCGGCGAACGAGTCGCCGAGCACGACGATCTCTCCGTGCGCGTCCGGGACGCCGTAGGTGCAGGCCGACGGGAGCTCCGGCCCGAGAGGGACGCCCGTGTTGCACCCGCGCAGCCCGTTGGAGTGGCTCGGCAAGACGTCTCGTGCGATGTGTTGCACGACTGCGGTGTCCCTCGCGATGAAGGAGCCCCGTTGGAGCGCGAGGCACGCGGTCAACGGGACCAGGACGCAGATCGCGACCAGCACCACGGCGCGGCGCCCGACGATCCGCGTGTCGAACCGGAGGCGGTTCTCGAGGAATCGATAGGACAACCAGGCGGGGACCAGTGACACGACCGCCACGATCGCGATCTCCCATGTGGCGCTCGGCCACATTGCCCACGCGAACACGATGAGCGGCCAGTGCCACAGGTACCAGCTGTACGACAGGTCGCCGAGCCAGACCATGGGTCGCACGCCGAGCAGCCTCGTGATGCCGACGGTGGTGGCGGTGCCGGCCACGAGGAGCAGCACGGTGCCGATCACCGGGAGCAGGGCGGCGCCACCCGGGTACGGGTTCGCCGCTGAGATCCGGATCGCGCCGACGGCGAGAACCAAGGCCCCGGCGATGCCCGCGAGCAGCGCGAGCTTCTTCGGGATGCGCTCGAGCTGTGGCACCACGAACGCGAGGAGTGCGCCGGCGAGGAACTCCCACGCGCGCGTCGGCGCGGAGTAGAACGCGAACCCGAAGACGCGGGTGGACTCGTAGTACGAGAGCACGAACGAAGCGAGTGCGGCGACAGCCAGGATCGAACCGAGCACCAGCAGCGGTGAGACGCGCAGACGTCGTTGGACGCGTCGACCGATGCGCCAGGCGATCAGGAGGAACGCCGGGAAGACGAGATAGAACTGCTCCTCGACGGCGAGCGACCAGGTGTTGAGCAGCGCGTTGTGGTCGGCACCGAAGTCGAAGTAGCCGACGTTGCGAAAGAGCTGGAGGTTGGC
This sequence comes from Acidimicrobiia bacterium, assembly GCA_038321755.1. GTDB lineage: Bacteria > Actinomycetota > Acidimicrobiia > IMCC26256 > PALSA-555 > JALHSW01. The sequence goes on from JBBQFJ010000040.1 coordinate 1,125, forward strand.
TGCGAACACGGACGCGGCTGCGCCAGTTCTCCCGGTCTCGTATTGCGGCCCCAGGGGACTGAGCAGCACCACGGACAGGATGGCGACGACCGTCAACATCAGCGCGAGGGCCGGCAGCAGCCGGCGCGCCCGACGTTCGTAGAACGCGGCGAACCGGATCTGGTTCCCCGTCTGCACCTGGGGGAGCAGGAGGCCGGCGATGACGAAGCCCGACACAACGAAGAACACGTCGACGCCGATGAACCCGCCCGGGAGGAACCCGCCCTCGAGTGGACTGTGGATCGCCGATCGGCCCACGTGGTACACGACGACGAGCAGGATCGCGATGGCTCGCAGCCCTTGGATGTCGGCGCGCCACTTCGCAGAGCGCGGCGCGGAGGATCCGCCGGAAGCGCGACTCGTCACTGCGGTCGACGTCATCGCACCCAACCCACGATCCTACGGGCCGCGATCCGGGCCTTCGTGGTCAGTCGGGTCCTGACGCGGTGCGCTCGGAACCGCTCGTCTCCGGCGCGCACGCGAGCAGTCGCCGCGGCGCGGCTGCACCCTGCGTCGAGCTCGAACCGGCGACGGAAGAACGTGTGGGCGGGACTGTCGAGCGCGGCAAACTTCCGGTTGCCGGCCCAGTGCGCGACCCGCGGTGCACCCGTGACGAGGGGGGTACCGGCGCGGATGGGGAAGCGGTCGTTCAGGACCTTGCGCGACCAGTCGTTCGCGTAGGTCTGGTACTGCTGCTGCTCGAGATGCAGCTGCGCAGCGTCGGACGCTTCGAAGAGCATGAAGTTGAGGATGCCTTGCTCCCCACCCTTGAACAGGTTCTGCTCGGCCTGGAGATCGAGGAGCTCGAGGTACCGATCGAGGGAGAGGATGCCACGCCGGAAGCAATACGTCCCAGGTCCCATGAGGCTCTTGCGGTGCGCGCGCCAGTCGAACTCGGGAAAGCGCGCCTCGAGCTGCGCAACGTCGAAGTAGTAGCGGGCGACGTCCGCTTCGCTCACGGGGCACTCCGGCAGGTCGATCAGTGCGTCGGACTCCGCGCTCCACGCAAGCTGTCGGAGGTCACCCCACGCGACCGTGTCCGCTTCGAGGTACAGCACGCGCTCGAACGGGGCCTCCCACCAGGCGACCATCTTGGTGACGCCGAACCCGAAGCTGTGCTCGCGGAGGCCTGCGTTCGCGACGTCCGCCTTCCGGATCACCTGGAGGTCGTAGGTGCGCACCTCTCGCTCGAGCGAGCGCTCGCCGTCGAAGATGACCGCGACCGGCACGTCGCCCATGAAGTACCGAATGCTCGCCAGCGTCGCCCGAGCGAGGTGCAGGTCCGAGTCGGACGCAACCACCACCACTCCGAAGCCGTCGGACCGATCCACGCCTGAGAGTCTTACCGGCTCGCGTCCGTGGGGTCGCCACCCGCGTTGTGAGGCAGACTTCCCGACCGTGCCTCGCTCGTACGTCGCGATCAACAACTACGAGATCGGAGCGGGCCTCGTCGCGGTCGACGAAGGTCGCCTCCCGGGGCACCTCGTGTTCGGGCTCGATCGTCTGATCGCTGCGTCCGCCACCGTCTCGTGGGTCGACCGCAGCGACTCTGTGTCGGCGCGCGGCGCACGCCGGGTGCGGCCGAAGCGTCTCGGCTCGTGGTTCGATCCGGCACAGCTCTCGCGAGCGCTGCTGCGCGCGACCCGCGAGCACTCGACCTTGATCGCGCTGAACGCGTTCTGTCTCGGGAACGCCGCATTCGCGTCGCTTGCAGGACCGAAGCGCCCCAAGGTCGTAGGCATCGTGCACGACGCGGGCTCGACCCGCTACGCGCATTTCCTCGCTCGGTACCTCGACGGCGCCCTCTGCCTGAACCGACAGACGGCAACGGCACTGTCGGATGCGGGCCTCGAGGTCGTCGAGGTCGGCGAGTGGGGGCCCGACCTCGCCTTTCCCGGGTACGCGCAGCACGGCTCGGTCACGGACGAGCTCTCGATCGGCGCCTTCGGTCGAACGGGTCGCGACTTCGACACGCTGCTGCGTGCGATCGCGAGGCTCGAGGTGCGCGCGTGCGTGAACGCGCCCCCCTCGACCGCGCTGCCTCCCACTGCTGTGTCGCTCGCGGACGTCGCTGGGCGCACCGGGGTCTCGGACTTCGTCGGTACGAGCTACGACCGTCCGATCGCAGGCTGGCGTGAGACCTCGGTGATCGCGATCCCCCTGCAGCCGGGCTTGGATGGCGTCGGTCCCGTCGGTCTCACGGAGGCGAACGACGCACTCGCGCTCGGTCGACCACTCGTGATGACACGGTCCGACAAGTACGACTTCGACATCGAAGCCCTGGGGATCGGCATGTGGGTAGACCCGGGGAGCGTCGATGGCTGGTGTCGTGCGCTCGGCGAGCTGCGCGACGACCCCGGGCGTCGGACCGAGATGGGAGCGAGCGCGCGGAGGTTCGCCGAGCGCAGCTGGAACAACGACCGGTTCTCGTCGTCGCTCGACGCGGTGTTGCGGCGCTGCGACGCCGGGTAGCGCGGGCTTCCTCAGGCTGACTACCCGCCCTGCTGGAGCTGCCCCCAGAGGCCGTCGCCGTAGTTGCGCTCGATGCGGACGCGCAGGATCCGATCATGGTCGAGGGTGCCATCGAAGCGCACCTCGCGGCCGTTGTTCGCGATGCGGAAGCCATCGCCTTGGACGAACCGCCACCCCTCGGGGAGCCGCAACGCCACCTCTGCCGTGTCGCTGTTCACGCTCGGCTGCCCGAGGAGTGCGAGCTCGTACCAGCCGTCGGGTGCGAGTCGGAGACGACCCGCGAGGGAGAGGTCGAGCGTGCGTTCGCTCATCGCAGGGATCTTCACGTAGTTCGAGTACGCCCAGCGCCCGAGCTCGCGCTGCGATTCCATCCCGCTCGGCTGGCCGTCGAGCGTGGTGCCGGTGAGCCGGAGCGACGAGTACGCCGTGACGAACGCTCGGTTCTCGCCGGCGACGAACCGATCGTCGAACGGTCCGATGATGTAGGGCGGCAGCCCTTCGGCGGGAGCGGTGTTCGTGAGCTTCGTGACGAGCCGACCGCGGGCGTCGACGGCGTCGCCATCTGGACCGGGGACGAGGTCGAGGTCGTACTGCAGGTTTCGCTTCAGGAAGTAGTCGATCTTGTTCTGACCGGCGTTGCCCGTCGTGACGAGGGCGAGATCGGCGGGCGAGCGGGGGAGCGCGCCGTCGGCGTGTGCTCGACGGGCCAGCGCCTCCTCGTCGGGGTTCGCGAACCACAGCGTGAGGTGCTTGCTGTGCGTCGCCTTCGAGAGCGCCTTGATCAGCGCGGCGGGGCTTCCGAGGTCGCGCTCGCTGAATGCGTTCCACGTCGCGTCGGCGACGTCACCGAGGAAGCTCTCACGACGGTCGGGGTCATCCGCGAACTGGATGTAGGCCTGGCGCATCGTGATGTCGACGACGTTGTCGGCAGTGATCGGCTCGGGCCAGTCGGCGACGTTGATCGGACCCGTGATCTTCAGCACCGACGCAAGGCCGATGGGGTCGACCGTCACGACGCCGTCGACGGGTCCGAACCCCGATTGCGGGAGCAACGAGGCCTCGACCGCGCCGACGGTCGGGACGTCGGGCGACGTGTTCACGTTCTGCCACAGCCGTTCGGGTTGGAAGCGCGAGTACCGACGGATGTAGTCGGGGGGCGCGTCGAGCACTCGGGGCTCGTCCGGGCTCTTCGGGTTGAGGTTCTCGATCCGGGCGAACGTGCCGAGATCGAGCTTGCCGCCGTTCGCCGTGATGTCTCCGTAGCTCCCGATGAAGCCGCCGGTCGCGCGGGCTTCGGCGTTGTTCTGCACGGCGAGGAAGTAGCGCCGCGGGCTGTTCTTGCCGAGGATGTCCGGCAGGACGCTCGACGCGAACTCGGCCGTGCGGCTGTCGCGCACGGCTCGTTCGAGCCGCCGGTCGAGCTTCGCGATGGCGTCTTCGACGGGCGCCACGAGGTACGCCGTGTCGATGTCGTCGACGCGTTGCTTGGCGCCCTCGAGGAGTCGGGCGGCGTTCTCGAACTCCGGCTGCAGTCGTTCGAGCTCCGCGAGGTTCACCGTCGCGTTCACGATGCGCAGCTGCTCGGGATCGGCGGTGCTGGCCAGGCTCTTCCCCGCCTGCGACAGATCGATGCCGACGTCGATGAGCTCGCGTGCGGCGTGGAGGTTCGGTCCCAGCAGCGGGATCTGGAGGCCGAGCGTCGCAGTGGGGTCGTACAGGCGACGTCTCGCCGCGCCGAAGCGCGACTCCGCTTCGGCGAAGGCGGCCTCCGCCTCGACGGCATCACCGCGCCGGGCGGCAGCGAGCCCACGCTCCGCGGCGTTCGCCGCCGCTGTGGTGTCTGTGCGAGCCCGGAGGAGGGCCAGCGCGGCAGGTGCAGAGAGGAGGATGACCGCGCCGATCACGACGACCCCGACGCCGAGGACCCAGCGCGGCCACTTGCCTGGGGGCGCGTCCATGCGAGCGAACAGCGCCGGTACGACCGCGAGCGCCAGGAGCACTGCAGCGGCCACGAGTGCCGGCGCCCAGTCGAGCACGCCGCGCCCGACGAGGAGCGCGAGGAACACGAGCCCCGCTTGGAAGACGACGAGGCCCACCGTCGTCGTGGTGCGCGGCACACCCAGGGCGCGCCAACGACCCGCGAGCCCGAGGCTGTGCGTGTCACGGCCGCGGCCGCGGAGTCGCGCCGCGCGCGTGACGATGCCGTCGATCAGCGGCAGCGCGACGAGGAGGAGCGGCGCGAGCACGTCGATCGGAGGGTGCACCGTCGGCTCGATCGACAGCGCGAGCACGACGCTGAGGAAGCCCAGGAAGAGCGCGCCGCCGGTGCGGAGCCGCGCGGCGACAGGCGGGACGACGTACGCGAGGAACCCGAAGGATGCGCCCGCGACCGCGAACCCGAGCTCGGAGATCTCCGACTGCCCCGCGAGCCCGCCGAGCAGCCCTGCCCCGATGGCGGTGGCCGCCGCCCACCCGAGGAGCAGGCCGTCTCGCGTCTGGGCCGAGCGCCACGCCGAGGTGGCACCCCACACGATGGCGATGGTGAGGACGACGTCGACCCACTCGACCCCGGTCAGGTCGAGGCGCAACCCCGACGCGGTGACGAGCACCGCGGCGGCGCCGATCGCGAGGCGACGGAGCACGCTCGGCATGAGGCCGCGGTCGATGAGCCAACCGGCGCACCAGAGCCAGACCGCGCCCACGAGCGCGACGGTCATCGTGCCGTCGATCTCGCTGATGACGAGCGGGAACGTCGAGGCCACGGCGAGCAGCGGGCCGGCCGCGGTCGCGAGGGGTGCCCGTCGACGACCGCGGCTCTCCCCGTAGCGGGCCAGCAGCGGTGTGGCCACCAGTGCGACCACGGTCGCGATGACGAACGCCGCGAACCAGGCGCCGCTCATCGCCTGCCCCGCCCGCCCCGCCCGCTCCTGCGGTTCACGCTGTCACCCATGATCCCGGACACGAACATGAAGGGTTCAGGTTAGGCGTGGTCCCCTGCTCGTCCTCGTCGGGCTCCGGTCTCGAAGGCGAGGTCGACCAGCAGTGCCCACGCGGTCACCGCCGACGCGCCGGTTGCGAGGCCGCCGACGGTGTCCAGCGGCCAGTGGTAGCCGCCGACGACCGAGGCGAACATCCCCACGAAGCAGACGATGCCCAGGACCATCGCGACGGCGCCGCGCGCCGCGGCTCTGCGGACGCCCGCGCAGAAGACCAGGAACACCAGCGTCGACGCGGCGGCGATCGCGGTGACATGACCTGACGGGTAGAGCAGGACGCTCCCGGGCGGCGCGCGGTCCACGAGGGGCTTCAGCAACGCGGAGGTGATCACGATCGCGAGCGGCACTGCGGCACATGCGGCGACGCCGCGCCACCATCTCCGGACGAGCGACCACGCCGCGACGACGCACGTGGCGATGATCGTCGTGAGCGGGAGCACCGTGTTGAAGATGTCCTGCCACGGCTGCCTGCGTTCGCCGCTGTGCTCGAACGCGTAGTCGAAGAAGCGTTGCTCGAGAGCGGGAGCGCCGGGGTCGCCGTGGAGGATCACCCCGAAGACAGCGACGACTGCGGCCAGCAGCGCGACGACGCACCACGCGGCGCGACGCCGATGCGCCGGGACGAGCGGGGTGCACGGGCCGATGCGGTCGGTCGCGCTCACGGACCCTCGGTCGTCATCGCCCGCACCCCGGGTGCGATGTGCCGATCGTGAGCTGCTGCCACCACTGGTGCGCGCGCCGACACCGATCGGCGCGAGCTGGTCGACTCGCTCAGTGGGTCACGCGCCCGCGTCCGTCGGGACGGGATGGCGGAAGAGCTGCGCCGCGTTCTCCCAGCAGATCTTGCGCAGTTCGTCGTCGGGCAGACCGGCGAGGTGCTGCTGGAGCAGGGCCTGCGTGTTCGGCCAGGTCGAGTCGGCGTGCGGGTAGTCGCTCTCGACGACGAGGTTGTCGACGCCGATCCGGTGTCGGGTCGACCAGGCCGACTCGTCGTCGAGTGCGCAGAACCAGAAGTTCCGCTGGAGCACCTCGGTCGGCGACTCGTCCACGCCGTCCCAGGTGTGGAGGTAGCCGGTCTGGTACTCGAAGCAGTGGTCGAGGCGATCCATCAGGGCGGCGACCCACCCGATGCCGCCCTCCGACAGGCAGATCTTGAGGTTCGGAAAACGCACCGGGATGCGGGAGTACAGCCAGTCGACCGCGGCGTACATGCCGTAGGCGAAGAAGAGGACGGCGATGGTCTCGGGCGGCGCGTCGGGAGTGGTGGACGGCGACGTCGACGAGGAGCCGACGTGCAGGCACACCACGGTCTCGGTCTCCTCGCACGCGGCGAGCAGCGGATCCCAGTAGCCGGTGTGGATCGACGGGAGGCCGAGTCCGTCGGGGCTCTCCGAGAACGTGACCGCCGTGAAGCCGCGCTCGGCGTTGCGGTGGACCTCGGCGGCGGCGACCTCGGGGTCGCGCAGCCACGGGAGCTGCATCGGGATCATCCGGCCCGGATGCGTGCCGCACCACTCCTCGAGCATCCAGTCGTTCCACGCGCGCATCGCGGCGAGACCGAGCCCGGGGTCCTTTGGTGCGAGCGAGATCCGCTGGCCGACGAAGCCGGGCAGGAACGAGGGGAAGCACACGCTCGCGTAGACGCCGTTGAGGTCCATGTCATGGACCCGTGCGTCGATGTCCCAGGCTCCCCGCCGCATCTCGTCGAAGCGCGTCGGTTCGAAGCCGTACTCCGTCGGCGGTCGGCCGGCGACCGCGTTGAACCCGACGTTGTCGATCAGCTCGCCGTCCCAGAGCCACCGCTGACCACCGTCGTCGGACTCGACGACACGCGGCGCCTGGTCCACGTACTGCTCGGGGAAGCGCCCCTCCCACATGTGCGGCGGCTCGACGATGTGGTCGTCGGTGGAGATGATCGTGAGCTTCGCCTCCCGCGGCTCCGGCTCGGGGAGGAAGGTGACGCGTTCCCGGCGTTCGCCTCCTCCGCCGAACGCGTCCATGTTCGAGAGCTCGTCGATGGTCACCGGCATGGCCGCGAAGGTACCGTCCTGGGCATGGGCTCGGGCGGGACGATCTCGGCGTGAGCGCGCTCCGCCCCGCCGGACGCTGGTGCCGGGACGTTGCGTGGGCACCCAGACGAACAACGGATCGGCGTCGCCGATCACCGTTGACGACCTGAGCAAGGCGCGACGTACCGGTGTCGGGTGCAGGCGAAGAACGCGATCGGGACCGGCCCGTGGTCGGTGCTCTCGACCCCGGTGTCGCCGACCTAGCTCGTCAGTCGAGCACTTCGGGTTGCTCCCGGAGGAGCCTGCGCACCGCACCGTTCCAGAATGCGTCGAGTGCGTGGTTGCGGAATGCTGTCTTCAGCGAGCTGCGGTACTCGGGTGCGATCTCACTGGTCGGGAGCCCGATCGTGAGCGCGTCGGCGGTGAGCCGGCACATGCGATCGAACGTCACCGATCGGTAGGCGGCCTCCTCGACCGACGCGCCGATGACCAGGGCACCGTGACTCACGAGGATCACCCCGTCGGCGGTCCCGACGCGATCGGCGAGCCAGTCGGCGGCGTCGGCGTCGAGCACCTGCCCCGCGTACTCGTCGACGAGCGCGAGAGCGCCGTCGAACATGCACGCGGCCTGGTGGGTGATCTCGGGCAGCTTGCTCAACGTCGCGAGCAGCGTGGCGTGGTAGGGGTGGTTGTGCACGATCACGCGAGCCTCGGGCCGGGCGCGATGGATGCCCGTGTGCACGAAGATCGCCGGGCTGACGTCCCATGACCCGCCGAGGACGTCGCCGTCGGGCGACACGAGCACGAGATCCGACGCCTTGACCTCGTCCCACCAGAGCCCCCAGGGGCTGGCCAGGAGGTTGCCGTCGGCGTCGGCGACCATCGTCACGTGACCGGCCATGTTCTCGTTGAAGCCGATCATCGCGAGCACGCGGTGCAGACAGGCGAGGCGCTGCCGCTCGTCGAGCTCGACGCCGAGCGGCGGCATCGCCCGTGGCTTCCACGTGCCCTCGGGCAGCCCTCCTCCTGGCACGCCGCGAAGGTACCGTCGCCGGGATGACGACGCTGAGCGCGCTCGTGGCGGGCAACGCGGCCGCCCGATCCGACGAGCCGGCGTACGTCACCGCCGACGTGACCACGACGTGGCGGTCGTACGACGAGCAGGCCTCCGCGCTCGCGGCAGTGCTCGGCGAACGGGGTGTCGTGCCCGGTGACCGGGTCGCGGTGCTGCTGCCGGACGGCCCCGGCGTCCACGCCACGTTCGTCGCGATCGAGCGAGCCGGCGGGGTCATCGTCGGCATCGGCCCTCGAGCGGGGGAGCGCGAGGTGGAGCACCTGCTCGCGACGACCGGCGCCTCGCTGCTGCTCGCGACGCCGGAGACCGCCAGCCTCGCTGCGCGGGCGGGCATAGCCCACCTCGCGTGCGACCCGGCCGGGCTCGACCCGCCGTCTCGGGCGTTCGTGGAGCAACCTCACACGAACCGCGACCTGTGGTTGCTGAACTCCACGTCGGGGACGACCGGACTCCCGAAGTGCGTGATGCACGACCAAGCGCGCTGGTTCGCGTTCCACGACCTGGCGGTCGAGGCGGCCGCCCTCTCGAGCGACGACGTGTTCATGAGCGTGCTCCCGGCACCCTTCGGGTTCGGCATCTGGACCGCGCACGTGACGCCGACCGTCCTGGGCGCACCGTGCGTGGTGCTGCCCCGCTTCGATCCAGACGCGTGTCTCGAGCTGATCGAGCGCGAGCGGGTGACGGTGCTCGCCGCAGTGTCGACACAGCTCGTGATGCTCTTGCACGCGGCGACCCTCGACGACCACGACGTTTCGAGCCTGCGAGTGCTCTTCACCGGTGGGGAGATGGTCCCGTACCAGCGCGCCGCGGAGTTCGAGGACCGCACGGGCTGCTCCGTGCTCCAGTTCTACGGGTCGAACGAGACCGGCGCGCTGTCGCGCACGACGCTGGCCGATGACCGAGAGCACCGGCTGCGGACCGCGGGGCGGGTGATCCCCGAGGTCCACGTGCGGCTCCTCGCGGACGACGGCACCGACGTGACCGCGGCGGGCGGTCCCGGCGTCGCCGCGTGCAAGGGCGCGGTGAACTGCCTCGGGTACTACGAGGACCCGCATGCCAACGCGAGTCTGTACACGTCGGACGGCTGGATGCTCACCGGTGACCGGTGCACGATCGACGCCGATGGGTACCTCACCGTCGCCGGGCGCACGTCCGACTTCATCATCCGGGGCGGCAAGAACATCAGCGCGGCGCAGGTCGAGGACGAGGTGTCCACTCATCCCTCGGTGACGCTCGCGGCCGCGGTCGCGATGCCCGACGACGTCTTCGGGGAGCGCGTCTGCGTGTACCTCGAGCAGCGCAGGGGCTCCGAGCCGCTCACGGTCGCCGCGCTCGGCGCGCACCTCGACGCCCGGGGTGTGGGCAAGGAGCTCTGGCCCGAGCGTCTCGAGGTGCTCGACGAGCTCCCGCGGGGGTCCGGCGGCAAGATCGCCAAGGGGCAGCTGCGAGAGGACATCCGAGCTCGTCTCGCGAAAGAGGGCTCCGCGTCGTGAGCGCGCCGGAGGTCGAAACGGCGGGGGGACGAGTGCGTGGCGCGTCGACGCGAGCCCCGAACGGAACGCCGATCGATCGGTTCCTCGGGATCCCGTACGCCGAGCCGCCGGTCGGCGATCTCCGCTGGCGCTCGCCGCAGTCGGTGGTCCCGAAGGGAGGGATTCGCGACGCGACCGCGTTCGCACCGATCGCGCCCCAGACCATGGCGCTCGAGAGCCGGCTCCCTGGGTTCCGTCCCGACCACGTCATGAGCGAGGACTGCCTCGCGCTCAACGTCTGGACGCGGGGACTCGACGGCCGGCGACCGGTGATCGTGTGGCTGCACGGCGGCGGCTACCTCAGTGGAGGGACCGCGCAGCCCGTGTACGACGCAGCGCGGTTCGCTGCGGAGGCCGACGTCGTCGTCGTCACGGTCGGCTACCGCCTCGGCGCCCTGGGGTTCCTCGCTCCGATCGGTGATGGCGAGCCGAACTGCGGGCTGCGCGACCAGTTGGCTGCGTTGGCGTGGGTGCGCGAGCACGCCACGACCTTCGGCGGCGATCCGTCGCGCCTCACGGTCATGGGGGAGTCCGCGGGCGCCGGCTCGGTGCTCCACCTCTTGGCCTCAGCACGCGCCGTTGGTGCCTTCGATCGCGCCATCGTCCAGAGCGGCGAACCGCGGACGGTGTCGGAAGACGTGGCGAGTGAGGTCGCGGCAAGGCTTGCGAGTGCGCTCGGCAGTGAGCCGTCGACGTCGGCGCTGCGCGAGGTCGCAGTCGAACGCTTGCTGGAAGCGCAGGGCACGGTGCTCGTCGCGATGCTGGGCAAGGTCGGCCCGATGGCGTTCGCGCCGTCGATCGACGGCGACCTCTGCGATACCGAGATCGTCGAGGGTCTCGCGGCAGGGCGCGGCAAGGAGGTCGATCTGGTGATCGGCACGAATCGTGACGAGCTCGCGCTCTTCCCGGATCCGCACGCAGCTTCGCTCGCCGAGGATCGGCTCGTCCGCCGGGTCGGTCATCTGCTCGGTGCCGACGGACGGTCTGGCGTGGCGACCTACCGGGCTGCCCTCGGTCCGGGCGTCTCGAACGGCGTGGTCTGGGATGCCGCCCGCACGGACGCGATGATGCGCGCGCCGAACCTCCGCGTCGCCGACGCCCACACGGCGGCCGGTGGCCGGACCTTGGTGTACCGATTCGACTGGGCCGCTCCCGAGATCGGCGCAGCCCACGGCGTCGACGTTCCCTTCACCTTCGGCACCGCCGATCGGGAGGGATGGGCGGAGGTCGTGGGCTGGGACGAGCGCGCGGAGGCGTTGGGAGCCGCATGGCGGGCGGGCTGGGGGTCGTTCGCGGCGACCGGTGATGCCGGGAATCGGAGTCGTCCGTGGCCGCCGCACGACGCGGCGACGCGGCCCACGATGCTGTTCCGGCCCGAGGGCCCGGTGCTCGCGGATGACCCCGACGGCGCGACCCGGTCGCTCTGGATGCACTCGTGACGGTTCCTCCGGTGCCGCGCCTCGGGACGTATCGTCGGTCGATGAGCGGCCTGGCCATGAGCGATTGGCCATGAGCGGTCAGGAGGAAGACGCGGCGGCCTATTGCCGACGCGGCATGGAGACGGTCGACGGGTACTTCGGCATCGAAGATGCGTGGGCGTTCGTGCTGTTCGACGCGCTCCAGCGCTCGCTGGGGATCCGTGGAGATCTTCTCGAGGTCGGCGCGTATCTCGGGAAGAGCGCGATCTTGCTCGGATACCTGGCGAGCTCGGACGAGGGCCTCGTGGTGTGCGATCCCTTCGAGGACGCCTCGTTTACCGAAGGTCTCGCAGTGCAGGACAAGGCGAGCTACGACGGCGTCACGCAGCAGCGTTTCGAGCAGAACTACCGCCGATTCCACCAGACGACGCCCGACGTTCGCGTCGGCTTCTCCAGTGACGTGCTACCCGCGTTGCCCATGCGCAGCTACCGCTTCATCCACATCGACGGCTCACACGAGTTCGACGCCGTGCAGGGCGACGTCGCGGCAACGAAGGGTTTGCTGTGTCCTGGTGGGGTCGTGGCCTTCGACGACATGTTCGAGCTGCACACGCCGGGGGTCCAAGCAGCGGTCTGGCAGGCGGTGGTCGAAGCCGGACTGATTCCGCTGGTCACCACGAGAAAGCTGTACGCGACGTGGGAACCGCATCCGATCATCGATGCCGTGCGTGGCGCCTTCGAGGCGAGCGCGGAGCTCGACATCGTCGATGAGCACTTGGTTGGCGGTCGTCGGTTCCTCCAGGCGAAGCGCCCCGGTCCACCCGACAAGCGTTCCCGACGAATCGCTCGCGCGATCACGCCGCCAGGCCTGGTGAAGCTCGGACGACGAGTCTCCCGGAGCGTGCGAGGTTGAGCTGGTCGATCAGCGCGCGGTGATGCGGTACAGGCCGCGGTCGAGCGAGAGCACGTAGAGCTCGCCCGCGGCGTCCTGGCCGAACGACGAGACCTGGGAGAGCTCTGGGCCGATCGTCCGCTGCTGCACGTGCCCGTCGGCGTCGACGCGCAGCGCGTGGATCTTGGCTTCGCAGTTGTCGGAGAAGAGGTACCAGCCCTGGAGCCCTGGGATCTGGGTGCCGCGGTACACGTACCCGCCGATCACCGCGCAGTAGCTGTCAGCATGTGAGAGGACGGCGACTGGCGCGACGAGCGGATCGTTGCCCTTGACGGCCCCGTCCCGGTACCGGGTGTTGCCTTCCATCACGTTCCAACCCAGGTTGTTGCCGCAGATGTCGGCCGCGGGGAGGTGGTCGATCTCCTCCCACTCGCCCTGGCCGACATCGCCGATCCAGAGGTCGCCGGTGTCGCGATCGAACGAGAAGCGCCACGGGTTGCGGAGCCCGCGATCGCAGATCTCACCGCCGCTGCCGCCGAGGTCGACGCGCACGATCTTGCCCAGCAAGGTGTCCGTCGACTGCCCGTTCCCACCGCGGGCGTGGCCCGGACCTTCGTCGCCGGAGTTCCCGCCGTCACCGAGGCCCAGATAGAGGTTGCCGTCAGGTCCGAACGCGAGCTGCCCGCCGTTGTGGTTGACCTGGGGTTGCTCGACCTCGAGCAGGACCCGCCGGCTCGAGGTCGTGGTCTTCGCCGGCTTGCCCGGCGTGTTCGTGACCTCGTACTCCTCGACCCGGGTGTCTCCGGCGAGGTTGGAGAAGTGCACATACAAGTGGTTGCCGTCCGGGGAGAACGCGAGCCCGAGGAGACCTTGCTCGCCTTCCCCCTTCGTCCGCTCGGTCAGGTCGAGGACCGGTTCGGCCGCGATCTCGTCGCCGTCGATCGCGAGCACGCGCCCGCCCTGCTCGGCGACGTACACGTGGGCGTCACCGGCACGCGAGGTGATGGCTGTCCCGAGGTCGACGTCGGCGAGGTGCCGGAGTCGGACCTTCGGAGGAGCGGCGTCGACCGAGCGGGAGTCGGAGGCTGCGGTCGATCCGGCGAGCGCGGCACTGTTGCCGAGCGAGCACGTCAAGGCGAGCACCGTCGCCGCCGCGGCGGCCCGAAGCGAGGCGCGCTGGGTTGCGCTCATGCCGGGTCCATGCGGAACAGGCCGTCGGAGAGCGAGAGCACGTAGAGCTCGCCGGTCGTGTCCTGGCCGAACGACGACAGGCTCGGCGCCTGGATTCCGAGGTCACGCTCCACCGCGACCGCGCCCGTCAGGTCGAGCCGCAGCGCGTGGACGGTGGTGTTGCAGTTGTCGCTGAAGAGGTACGCGCCGACGAGGTCGGGGATCTTCGTGCCTCGGTACACGTAGCCACCGACGATCGCGCAGTTGCCGTCGGCATGGCTCGTCTCGAGCACAGGGTCGATGGCGCCGGGCGCGTCGGCCGAACGGAACGCGTGCGTGCCTTCCTTGAGCGGCCACCCGAAGTTCGTGCCGCACACGGTGCCGTCGGTGAGGTGATCTATCTCTTCCCACTTGTCCTGGCCGACGTCGCCGATCCAGAGGTCCTTGTTGGCGCGGTCGAAGGAGAAGCGCCACGGGTTGCGCAGGCCGAGATCGCATCGGACGGCGCTCGCGTCGGCCGGATCGATGCGCACGATCTTGCCGAGGAGCGTGTTGCTGGACTGCCCGTTGCCCTCGGGGGCGTGGCCTGCACCCTCGTCGTTCGCGGCGCCGCCGTCACCGAGGCCCAGGTAGAGGAGGCCGTCCGGCCCGTACGTGAGCTCGCCGCCGTTGTGGTTCGCCTCGGGCTGGGGCACCGTCAGGAGCTGGCGCGCTGAGCCGGGATCGACCTGCGCCGAGCCGTCGGGCGCGTTCGCGACCGCGTACTCCTCGACGATCGTCTCGCCACGGAGCCCCGAGTAGTGGACGGCGAGGTGCGTCCCGTCGGGTGAGAACGCGACACCGAGGAAGCCGCGCTCGCCCCCGGACGTGAGCTTCCCGGTGAGGTCGAGCGTCGGCAACATCCCGACCACACCGTCGCGCACGGAGAGGAGCGTCCCGGTCTGGGTCGCGACGTAGAGCGTCGGATCGTTGCCTCGCGTCGCGAGCGCGATCGCCTGGGGCACCGCGGCCACCGGCGTGAGGTGGACGCGCGCCGCCGCGAGATCTGCGGGACGGGTGGTCGTGGTCGTGGTGGGCGCGACCGTCGTGGTGGTGGTGCTCGGCGCGGGCGACGCCGAGTCGTCGCCCCCGCACGCAGCGAGCGCGACGGAGCAGGCGAGCGCGGCGCCGATGAGGAGGGCCGGCGCCCGAGGAGATACCTGCCGAGACGGCCGAGACATCCGACGAGGGTAGCGACCGCCTTGCAGGATCCAGCAGCGGCGTCGCGTCGAGCGTGTGCCACGATGGACGGGTGAAGTACCTCGTGCTCGTCCCCGACGGATGCGCCGATGAGCCCCTCAGCGAGCTCGACGGGCTGACGCCGCTGGGCGCGGCGTCGATGCCGAACCTCGCGGGCCTGGCCGCACGCGGCGAGGTCGGCCGTGCCGCGGTGATCCCCGACGGGCTCCCGCCCGGCAGCGACGTCGGAAACATGGCGATCCTGGGGTACGACCCGACCGAGTACCACACCGGTCGCGCCCCGATCGAGGCCGCGGCGATGGGCGTCGAGCTCGGACCCGACGAGGTGGCGTACCGCTGCAACCTCGTGACGATCGGCGACGCGGCCGGCGAGCACGACGTCATGATCGACTTCGCCGCCGGGCACCCGACGGACGCCCAGAGCCACCCGATCGTCGTCGCGCTCGACGCCGAGCTCGGCGACGGGCGCGACGGCGTGCGGTTCCACGCCGGGGTCGAGTACCGCCACCTGTGCGTCGTGCCGTCCGACTGGGCCGATGCCGACTGCGTCCCGCCCCACGACCTCACCGGACAGCCCGCGATCTGGCCGACGGGCCCGGCCGCCGGCAAAGTGCGTGCACTGATGGACGCGTCGCGTCCGATCGTCAGCGAGGCGGCCGCGGCGGTCGACTCGCAGGCGAACCAGATCTGGCTGTGGGGCCAGGGTCGTCGCCCGGCGCTGCCACCGTTCGTCGAGCGCTACGGCATGCCCGGGCGCCTCTCGTCTGCAGTGGACCTCGTGCGCGGTCTCGGGGTCATCATCGGCTTCGACGTCGTCGACGTCCCCGGCGCGTCCGCGGGCTTCGACAACGACTACGGCGCGCAGCGTGACGCGTGCCTGGCATCGTTGGAGGACCGCGACCTCTTCCTGTTGCACGTCGAGGCCACCGACGAAGCCGGGCACCAGGGTGCGGTCGGGGAGAAGGTCACCGCGCTCGAGCGCTGGGACTCGGAGATCATCGGACCGCTCGTCAGCGCGCTCGACGGCGAGCCGTACCGCATCCTCCTCCTTCCCGATCACGCGACCCCGTGCGCGCTGAAGACGCACACGTCGGATCCGGTCCCGTACCTCCTCTTCGACTCCACGGTCGACGGACCCGGCGGCACGTACACCGAAGCGGGCGTCGTGGCGTCCGTCCCTGTCGTCGCCCACGAGCTGATGGGGCGGCTGCTCGCCCCCTAGTCGAGTCGAGCAGCATGTTGCCCGCCGGCGAGCGGGCCCGGTACACTGATGCTCGTTCCGCCGCGGTGCGGCAATCCCGATCCCCCGTTCGGGCCCCGCGCGACCGACTTCGTCGCCCTGCACCGGCACTTCTCCATGCGCACCCCCCTTCCTTGGTGGGAGCGCAGCCACTTGGCAATCCGACGTCCACCGTTCCCGGCGGATGCCGGATCTCGTATCCAGGAGCACCGCATCCATGAGCCCTGATGAGCTCGACCGTTCCACCCTCGATGGCAAGGACCGCGAGCAGCTCCATGCGATCGCTGGTGCGATCGGCGTGAAGGCACCCACTCGCATGCGCAAGGCCGAGCTGATCGACGCGATCCTCGGCGCCGCGACGGGCACCCCGAGCGACGCGACGAGCGCGGCCAACGGCGACTCGGATTCACCGAAGCGACGCACGGTCCGATCCGCGAAGGCCTCCGAGCTCGAGGCCGCTTCGATCGACGCCCTCGCCGCCGAGGAAGACGCGATCGCTTCGAACGGAGGCGCCGACGACGCCGAGTTCACCCCCCGGCCAGTCCGACGCCAGCCGAGTCGCACCGAGGCGTCGAGCACGACCGGTGCGGGCGCGGCCACGGCCAGCGACGCAGCCGCCGACACCGGCACCGGAGCAGGGAGCGCCGTCGCCGTCGATCCCGAGGACGAGCGCGCTTCCTACGGCGACGGCAACCAGAACCGCAGCGGGAGTGGCAACAGCAACCGTCGCCGTCGGCGTCGTGGCCGGGGTGGGCAGTCCGAGGGCGGAGGCGGAGGCGGGGGGGAGCGTGAGCCGCGACCCCAGGGACAGGGTGGCGGGAACAACAACGAACCGGTCGGTGACCCGATCGAGGCGAACGGGCTGCTCGAGCTGCGCGACGAGGGCTACGGCTTCCTGCGCACGAAGGGCTACCTCCCCAGCAACGCCGACGTGTACGTCTCGGCGTCGCAGGTCCGCCGGTTCAACCTGCGGCGAGGCGACTACCTCCAAGGCTTCTCGCGCCCGCAGGCGAGCAACGAGAAGTACCCCGCGCTGCTGCGTGTCGACACGGTGAACGGCATGACGCCCGAGGAGGCGCGCGGTCGCCCTCGGTTCGAAGATCTCACCCCGCTGTTCCCGGACTCGCCGTTGCGGCTCGAGCTGGCGGACAACCCGGGTGAGGTGACCGGTCGGATCGTCGACCTCATCTCACCGATCGGGAAGGGCCAACGAGGGCTCGTGGTGTCGCCCCCGAAGGCGGGCAAGACGACGATCCTCAAGCAGATCGTGTACTCGGTCGAGCGCAACAACCCCGAGGTGCACCTCATGGTGCTACTCGTCGACGAGCGCCCGGAAGAGGTCACCGACATGAAGCGTCATGTCGTGAAGGGCGAGGTCGTCGCCAGCACGTTCGATCGTCCATCGGAAGAGCACACCCAGGTCGCCGAGCTCACCATCGATCGCGCGAAGCGCCTCGTCGAGATGGGCAAAGACGTCGTGATCGTGCTCGACGGCATCACCCGCCTCGCCCGTGCCTACAACCTCGCGGCACCTGCGTCCGGTCGCATCCTCTCGGGTGGTGTCGATTCCACCGCGCTGTACCCACCGAAGCGCTTCTTCGGTGCCGCCCGCAACATCGAAGAAGGTGGCTCGCTCACGATCATCGCCACCGCGCTCGTCGATACGGGCAGCCGCATGGACGAAGTGATCTTCGAGGAGTTCAAGGGCACGGGAAACATGGAGCTGCGCCTCGACCGCCGCATCGCCGAACGGCGCGTCTACCCGGCGATCGACGTCGACGGATCGAGCACCCGCCACGAGGAGCTGCTCTTCGAGCGCAACCAGCTCAACCAGGTGTGGAAGCTGCGACGGGTGCTCAGCGCCGTCGACGGTGAGTCGGGAGGATCGGGACGAGGTCTCGATCTCCTGATCGAGAAGATCCGCACGACCAAGAGCAACGACGAGTTCCTCGCCGAGGTCGCCCAGGCCCCGTCCCTCGGCGCCTGATCAGCCGGCTGCTCCGGCGCCGTCGGCCGTTCCCGGCGGGGGAACATCTCACCCGCCACGACCGTTAGATTGGTTCTATGAAGACTGAGACGCACCCCGACTACGTCCTCTGCACGGTGCACTGCTCCTGCGGCAACGAGTTCACGACCCGCTCCACGGTCGACTCGCTGCGCGTGGAGCTCTGCTCCGAGTGCCACCCCTTCTACACGGGCAAGCAGAAGCTCGTCGACACCGGTGGGCGCGTCGAGCGCTTCCAGCGCCGGTATGCGAAGTCGGACGCGGCGAAGAAGGCCTGACGCCCGTGCCCAAGGGTTCGGCACCTCGCTTCATGGGCGGCCAGGCCGTCATGGAAGGGGTGATGATGCGCGGCGCCCGGACGTGGGCCGTCGCCGTCCGCACACCCGAGGGTGAGATCGAGCTCGCAGTGCACGACGCGCCGACCTGGGCCGAGAAATGGGTCAAGGTCCCGATCCTGCGCGGCGTGATGTCGCTCGCCGAATCCCTCGCGCTCGGCTTCAAGGCACTCGGCTGGTCCGCGGATCGTCAGCTCCCCGAAGAGGAGCGCATCTCGTCGAAGGCGATGGGTTGGACGATGGCCGTGGCGATGATCTTCTTTGCCGGCGTCTTCCTCGTGCTCCCCGCTCTCGGCACGAGTGCGCTCGGCAACTGGCTGGGCGTCGACGGCTTCTGGTACCACCTGCTCGAGGGCGCCATCCGCTTGACCATCTTCTTGGGTTATCTCGTCGTCATCGGTCTGCTCCCCGACATCAAACGGGTGTTCCAGTACCACGGCGCCGAGCACAAGGCGATCGCCGCGTACGAGAACGAGGTGCCACTCACGCCCGAGTCGGCCCAGCGGTTCACCACCCAGCACGTGCGATGCGGCACGAACTTCCTGCTGACGGTCATGGTGATGACGATCATCGTGTACTCGTTCGTCGGCCGTCCGGCGCTGCCGTGGCTGATCGCATCGCGCGTCCTCTTGCTCCCGCTCATCGCGGGGCTCGCGTACGAGGTGATCCGGTTCTCGGCGCGGCACATGGACAAGCGTTGGGTACGTGTGGTGATGCGGCCGGGCCTCGCCCTGCAGAAGCTCACGACTCGGGAGCCCGACCTCCTGCAGCTCGAGGTCTCGATCACCAGCCTGCGAGCCGTCCTGACGGCCGAGCAGCTCGCCGAGGTCGAGGCGCGTCGCGACGTGCCGATCCCCGCGGGAGCACTGCCGGCGTTCCGCGGTGCCATCTGACGCTCGCCGCTTGACCTGACCACTCTGCGTGGTCAATAATGTGCGTCCTGAACGCTTCCGGCGTTTGGGTGGGCAAGTAGGGGCTTGGACGCGACGACCCCCAGCCAGCAACAAGCGGTCACCCAGGGCTGGGGCGAGCGAGTGGTGAGACCGGCCAATCCCTCCGTGATGCTCTGCGTGCGCGCAGAGCGGACAGGGAGTTGGACGGATGGGCTTCGGCCTGAGCGAGCGAGCACGGAGAGCACGTCTGCTCTTCACCGCGATCGTCCTGACCGTCATGGTCGGGCTCGGTGGCGCACTCACCGGAGCGATGGGGCCGATCTTCGGCGACAGCGCACCGAACGACCAGCCCGCGACGACCGACCAGCCCGCAGCCAGCGATCAGCCAGCGGCGACTGACCCGGCCGCGAGTGACCCGGCCGCGAGTGATCCGGCTGCGAGTGATCCGGCCGCGAGTGACCCGGCTGCCGCCACCGCGCCCGACACCGCCGCCCCGGCTCCGATCGACGTCGACAAGACCGCGCAGGACCTCGCGGACCAAGCCGCAGGCACGGCGACGCCGGCGCCGAGCGCGGACGTGGCTCCCGCCGTGCTCCCCGACGAGGACGGCGTCTCGACCGGCGTGGAGAACGGTGCCCCCAACGGCGGCGACGGCAACGGCGACGGCATCCCGGACTCCGAGCAGGCCAACGTCGCGTCGCTCCCGAGCGCGCTCGACGTGAACCACAACGGCAAGCGCGACGACTACATCACGATCGTCTCGCCGGAGGGCACCTCGCTCGTCGGCGTGCGGGCACTCCCGGTCCCGACCGACACCCGCCCGCCCGCCCGCACTTGGTTCCCCGCCGGCCTGATCGACTACGACGTCAAGGTCGCCAACCCCGGTGACGCCGCGACCGTGAAGCTGTTCCTGCCCGGCGGGAAGCAGACCTCCGTCTACATGTTCCAGAACGGCGTGTGGTCGGACTTCTCGGGCAACGCCAAGATCAACGACGGTGCCGACACCGTCACCCTCCGGCTCGCCGACGGCGGCGCCGGTGACGCGAACGGCGCGCCCGACGGTCTCATCGTCGACCCGGTCGGCCCCGCCGCCCCCGCGGCGGAGCTCGCCATCACCAAGACGGCGAACGTCAGCGGCCCGGTCGCGGTCGACACGCCGTTCACGTTCACGATCAACTACTCGTGCTCGTCGCTCACCACGCCGTGCGAGGACGCGACGATCACCGACGTCATTCCACCGGAGCTCGCGTTCGTCACCAACACCGCGACCTCGCACCCCTCGACGATCACCTACGACGGCGGCACCAAGACTCTCAAGGTCGTGTTCACCCAGAACCTCGGGGGCGGAAAGGTCGGCCTCCAGCCCGGGACCACCGGCAACCTCGACGTCACGGTCAAGTTCCCGGCTGGTACGACCAACGGCACCGTCGCGAACAACTGCGGGCTCATGACCGCGTCGAACGCCGACCAGGTCCAGGGCTGCGCCGGCGCCACCGCGTTCGTGCCGCAGAACTTCGACATCAGCCTCGCCAAGTCGTTCACGACGCCCCAGACCGGCTCGAGCGCCACGTCGGGCGTGCAGGGCACCGGCCCGACCACCACGGTCCAGCTCACCGGCCAGGTGCTCGGCAACGTCGGCGCCACCTCTCTCACCGTGACCGACCCGTCGGACGCGACCGATCCCTTCAAGTCGTTCGACCTCGACTCGTTCCAGCCGCTCGTGCTCCCGGCCGGGGTGAAGGCGACCGTGTACGTGACCACGAACGGCACGACCTGGGTCGCGCTCGCGGGCGGCCCGTACACGAACGGGCAGACCCCGACCCTGTCGGGGGCGGATCCGCCCGCCGGCAACGTGGTCGGCGTCCGCGCCACGTACGAGACCGTGGCTGCGAACGGCACGCTCCCGCTCAACACGAACTTCACCCTCAAGGCGACGCTCAAGCTGCGGGACACACTGCGCGGGAGCGCGACGCCGGTGCCGAGCGGGACCATCAGCAACTGCTCGTCGGCCACCGGGACCTATGCCGCGCACGCGGACGTGACTGTGGGCCAGAAGTGCGCGGACTACACGGTCATCCCCCGGACGCCCGGCGTCGACGGCTCGAAGAGCTTCAACCCGACGAGCCTCGTCCAGAAGAGCGGTGGCTCGACGAAGCTCACGCTCAACGGCAAGAACACCTCGAACATCCCGGCGAGCTCGCTCGTCATCACCGATCCGACCAACGGGTCGAACCCCTTCAACTCCTTCACCCTCGCGTCCTTCGATCCCGTCACCCTGCCCGCCGGCGCGACCAGCGTGAAGGTCGAGGTCACCAGCGACAACCCGAACCCCGGCCCGCTCACCTGGAGCACCGTGGGGACGTACACCGCCGGTCAGACCCCGACCCTGCCCGGGTCGAGCGGCATCACCGCCGCGAACGTCACGGGCGTACGGCTCACCTACACCGGCGCGATCGCGGCGGGGCAGACCGCGACCCAGGCCATCAACCTCACGATCCGTGACCAGACTCGCTTTGCGCCGGTCATCGACGTGCCGGCCCAGGCCTACCCGGCGATGAACTGCGAGACAGTCGATCTCGCGACCGACAGCGGCAACGCGAGCAAGAACAACATCTGCGCCGCCTTCACCGTCACCCCGATCGCCAAGACGCTCGACGGCTCCAAGTCGTTCAGCCCGACGAGCGGCATCGCCCAGACCGGGCCCACGACCACGCTCTCGATCGGCGGCAAGAACGCGGCGTCGTCGAACGTCTCGATCAACGACCTCGTCGTGACCGACCCGGGCACGACGTCGGACCCGACCTTCAGCTACTTCGACTTCGTCTCGTTCAACGCGATCACCGTGCCCGCCGGCACCACCTGGAAGGTGGAGGTCTTCGACGGCACGAGCTGGGTCACCCTCACGACGGGCGCGCCCTACTCGAACGGGAACACACCGTCACTCACCGGGAGCGGGGTGACCGCAGCCCAGGTGCAGGGGGTGCGCTACTCGCTGCTCTCGGGATCGCTCGCGCCCAACCAGGGGATCACCACCTCCGCCGTCCTGAAGCTGCGCAACCAGGTCCGCGGGACCAGCACCGACATCACCGGTGGGATCACGATCACCAACCGGGTCGACATCGAGTCGACCGGTCTGACCAAGGTCGTCAAGCCGGCGACCTACACCACCACGGGTGCCTCGGGGAACACGCCCACGATCACCAAGACGTTCTCGGCCGGCTCCGTCGTCGCGGGCTCTGGCGCGACGACCGACGTGACGCTCACCGGTGCGAACAGTGCGAACGTCGTCGTCAGTGAGCTCACGCTCGAGGACCAGGCCGGTCCCGGCAACACGTTCTGGAACTACTTCGACTTCAACGGGTTCCAGTCGATCACGATCCCGACCGGGATCCAGCTGAACGTGTCGGTGTTCAATGCGACCACCTCGACGTGGGTTGCGAACGCCACCAACTACACGGGTACGACCACTCCGGCGCTGCCGGGTGGCGTGACCAACGGCGAGGTCGCGGGCGTGCGCTTCAAGTTCACCCCGACCGTCGGCACCGAGATCGCGGTCAACCGTTCGCTCACCGGCAAGTTCCAGACCAAGCTGCGGGCGAACCGACGCTACGCGCCCAGCACCCCGATCGTCGGTCCTGACTCGGCGATCAACTGTGCGTCGAACACCTACTCGTCGCCGCTGATCCCCACGACCACCAAGACCACGACTCCGTGCCCCGCGGTGACGATCAACGCGGTCACCTACAAGGTGTACCGGGACAAGACCTGGTCACCGGCCACCGCGGTGGTGAACACCCAGGCGCAGAGCACCATCACCCTCACCGCGCGCAACACCTCCAACGTCGGGATCGACCAGATCCAGGTGGTCGACCCCGGGTCCGGCAGCACCGCGCCCTTCGACAAGTTCGACCTCGCGTCGTTCGGGGCGATCACGCTCCCCACCAACGTGCGGGCTGCCATCGAGGTCTCCAAGGTCGGCATCGCCGGCCCGTGGGTCGCGCTCACCGGAAACCCGTACTCGAACGGGGCGACCCCGTCGCTGGCCGGGAGTGGTGTCAACGCCAACGAGGTCGTGGCCATCCGGATCACCTACACCGCGACGGCAGGCAACACCATCCCCGTGTCGTCGGGTGGCAGCAACAGCATGATCGTGCCGCTCACGGTGCAGCTGCGCGACACGCTGCGCGGCACGAACCC
>JBBQFJ010000041.1:0-24285 GCA_038321755.1 Acidimicrobiia bacterium
GTCGGCACCGTCAAGGACGTCGGCTCGCTCGCCATCGTCGTCGATGCTGATGGCGCGTTCGCCTACCTCTGCGACAGCGCCGACGTCACCAACTGGTTCCGCGGCACCAACAAGAGCGGGGCGCTCGACCTCCAGGCCCCCAGCGGCGCCTCGATCGCGGCCGGCGTGACCGCGAAGGCGTTGGACGGCCTGCTGGTGGACGTCGACGGCACGGCGACATCGTTCAAGCTGAAGCCGGCGAAGGGCGACGCCGGTCTGTACCGCACGGAGCAGGTGATCGACGGTGTCGGCTACGCCGCCGGCTGGGTCGTCCTCCCGAACGGGAAGGTCGACGGCCAGGTCTCCGCAGCCAACCTCGCGGGCGCCGCCGTGCTCCCGACCCCCGGCATCGTCGCCAACGCCCCGACCACCGTCACGACGGTGGCGGCTCCGGCGATCCTCGGTTCCGTCGCGCCGAAGGTCGTCGCGGCAGCGTTCCCGGCCGATCCGCCACCGGCCGATCAGGTGACGGTCGTGCCCTTCAACGCCAGCCAGACCACGACCGAGGGCTCGGGTGGCGGCGCGAACAGCGGCGAGACCGGCGGTGGGCCGCCACCCCCCGCTCCGGTGCCGTCGTGCAAGAGCGTGGATGACATCAACAAGGAGCTCGCGGCGGCCATGAAGGCGCTCGAGGAAGCGGGCCTCCTGAAGAAGAAGGCGATCAAGGCGCAGATCGCACGTCTCCGATCCGAGCTCGCGGATGCGGAACGCGGCATGAACTGCACGTTGCCCCTCAAGTAGCGGAGGGACGACCAGCTCCAGACGCCCCCCCCCCCCGTTCGATCGTGCGACCTGCACGGTCAACGGGGGGACGAGCCCGTTCGGAACCCTCACCCTCCGAAGCGATCCGTAGCAGAGAGCGGGTTCGACGCCGACCGGACAGAAGGTGGTGGTGAGTCGGCCGTACGCCGGACACAGTACGAACAGCCCGCTGACCTGGGGCAACGGACCGAGATCGCGCTCGCAGTCCCTCCTCGGTCCCTCGTCAGATCGACAGTCCCAGTGGGTGTCACTCGTCTCGGAGGAGTTCGGTCGGCTCGAGTCGGTTCACCAACCGGGAGCCGACGATCGACGACGCGAGCGTCGCGGCGAGAACGAGTGCCACCGGGAGAGCGAAGTCGCGAACCGAGACGGTGTAGCTGGGGGCGAGGACGAAGAGGGGCCGCAGGACGGTGACGAAGTAGTAGCCCATGGCAGTGCCGACCAGGAGCCCGGCGATGATGCCGCCGAGTGCGACGGTGCCTGCTTCTGCGGTGATGAGGAGCCGGATCGTGCGGGGTTCGAGCCCTTGGGCGCGGAGCGTGATGTATTCGCGCCGACGTTGCAGCAGGAGGCCGAACACGAAGATCGCGATGGTGACGATGGCCATGGCGAGGGCGAACGCCGAGTCGAGGTCAACGAGTCCCGCGATGTTGAGGGCGGCGAGACTGGACTGGTCCCGCGCCAGGACGGTCTCGCGGGTGTCCAGCTGCAGATGGTCGGTGGACGCCGGCCCTCGTTGGAGTGAGGTGACCGCCCGCTGCAGGCCCCCTTGGTCGTTGGAGGCGGCGGATGCGAGAAAGAAGTCGGGTGGCTTCGTCGGGACGTTGGTCGTGTACGTGGCAATCGGCATCAGGGCGTCGGCGCCGTCGGGAAACCCGGGGAGTCGTTCGAAGAGGCCGACGAGATGGACTTCGATCTCGACTTGGGCGTCGGTTGCGCGGGCGAGGAGCACCCGGAGCTTGTCGCCTGGTTTCGCCTTGAGGAAGGCGGCCATGTCCACGCTGACGAACACGGCCGTCGGGTCCGTCTTCAGGGTCTTGAATGCGTCCGCGGCGTTGCCGGAGACGAACTGGTTGTCGGCAACCGGTGCGACGGATGGGAAGGTGCCCGGATCGACGGCTGCGAGGTTGACGGGGTCGGATGTCCGGTTGCTGCGCAGGATGACATTGCTGAGGCCGTAGATGACCGGCGTCGAGCGGGCGACCCCTGTGGTTCGGAACATCGCTGCTTGGTCGGCGGTGTACGTCCGTTGCGAGGTCGGGCTCGGCGTGATGCGGATGTCGGCACCATTGGCAAAGCGCGCGTCGTCGACCTTGGCGGCGTCGTAAGAAGCGGTGAACCCGGCGAGGCATGTCGCGAGCGCGACGATGAGGGACACGACGATCGCACCGTTGCCGATGGCCCATGGTCGACGCCCGATGCTGCGCCGATAGAGGGCGGGCAGCACTCGGCCGACCTCGGGCGTCGATCGGGGTTGGCTGCGTGTCATTGCGGTGCCGAAGCCACGCGCGACGAGCAGGCTCCCAGTGATCCAGACCGCGATGGGCAGCACGAGGAGATCGAGGTTCAGCTCGACGCCACGCCCGAAGTACACCGATCCCGCAGCACCTTCGAACGCATGCGAGCGAAACGCGACGGCCGTTCCGACGGTCACGATGACGACGCCAATGACGTCGAGCCGGGCGCGCCGCCACAACGGGGGGCGAGCGACCAGCTGGGCCCGGTCCTCGTTGATCTCGCGGTCGATGGATCGCCGCCCCGTGATGTAGAGGGCAAGTCCCGTCGCGAGGAAGCCGCCGATGGTCCCGAGCAGCGCGGAGGTGACGAGGCTGGAGGTACTGGCTCGCTGGATCGAACCGCCCCCGAGGATCCCTGCCGCGGCGACGTAGCCCACGACGAGCCCGATAGCGGATCCGACTCCGGTGAGCAGCGCGGTCCGCATGATGAGCATGCGCCGCAGATGGCGGCGGCTAGCGCCACGAATCCTGAGCGTGGCCTGTTCTCGGCGCTGTGCGTCAGCAAGAACGTTCCCGCCGTAGGCGGCGAGCATCGCCGCGAGCAGCAAGCCGGGCACGCCGAGGAACACGAAGAGCCGCTTGGCGGTATCGGCATCTGCTGCAGCCACGGTGAGCGCGTTGGAGATGTTGTCGAGCAGATAATCCTGGTGGGCAGCGACGCGGGTGACATCGGAGGCGATGTTCTTCGTCTCCGTCACGGCCGTGGCGGGATCGGAGTTGAGGAGATCGCGCCTGAGCCTGATGTCGATCTCTCGGACGGGGGGGTTCTTGAGCCGAGCTCCTCGCTGCGTGACGGCTCGCTCGAAGGCGGGGAAGACGACGTCGGCATATTTCGTGGGCGACACGATGACGGAGTTGCGCGAGTAGATGAAGGTCTCGAGGTCACCGCCTCGACGACTCGAGAACAGGGAACGGGACCGCGAGAGATCGGCAATCCCCGTCACCAGGAGGTCGATCGAGGAGCTGTCGGGCAACCGAACGCCGACGGTGTCACCGATCGAGACACCCATCTCGCGCGCTGCTTCGGCGCTGAGGACGGCACCGTCAGTGCTGAGCTTGCCCGAGGCGATGACGATCGTGGCGTCGCGACTCGCGTAGGAGTTGTCGAACCCGAACACCTTGGCCGGGCCGGATGCAGTGGTCTGGTGTGCTGACAGGGCGTTCGAGCCGAGGTCAGCGATCGAGAGCTGCGTCGCAGCCTCTACCCCGGGGACTTGGCCGATCCTGCGGGCGAGCTCGTCGAGCGACACCAACGGCGGGTCGTTGGCCGCGATCGGCACCACCGTTTCCCGGCTCGAGAACGAGGAGACCACCGTCTCGTCGGTCGGATTGCGGTCATTGTGGGCGGCGACGAGATACGTCAGCTGGTGCACCCCACCGACTTCGATGGTGCCGAGGTTCAATCCGATACGACCGAGGCCGTGTGCGAACGGGTTGCCATCGATGCCCGTGATCGGAGTGCCGTCGATCGCTGCCGATCCGGGAACGAAGCGGAGATCGGGATTGGGCTGTGAGCGAACGGTGACCTCGTTGGCAGGGGACTCACCGGCGTTCTTGATGTCGAGCTGGACGAGCACCTGGCGGTGCTTCGTCCCGCGGCGTTCGCCTGCGAACGACTGCGTGAGGGTGAGCCTGCCGCCGACACGCTCGGTGACGATGCGTTGCATGTCGATCGCCAGCGGCGCGACGGCGCGTTGCGTCATCGATGCCGACAGACCATCGACAAAGAAGAGGACACCACAGAACAGCGCGACACCCAGGGTCACGCCGACCATCGTCGAGAGGGTGCGCCGAGGGTTGCGGAGGAGGTCGGCGAACACGTACCTAGCCAACATCGGCCGCCTCCTTCGTCAGGATGGGGCGGTCCATGTGCACAGTCCGGTCGACGTGGCTCGCGATGTCGGGGTCGTGAGTGACGATCACGAGCGTCGCTCCGATCTCGCGCTGCACCTCGACGAGGAGCTCGATGACGGTGCCCGCGCTGTCGGGGTCGAGCGAGCCGGTGGGCTCGTCGGCCAGGATGACGGCCGGTCGATGGACGATCGCCCGTGCCACTGCGACGCGCTGTCGCTGCCCTCCAGAGAGCTGATCGGGCAGCCGCTTGCTCAGCGATCCAATCCCGAGGCGCGCGAGCACTTCGGTCGGGTCGCTGCGGGAGCTTGGATGATCGTCGTGGCGAGCGATCGCAACTTGAAGGCCCACGTTCTCTTCGACAGTGAGATGCGGAAGCAAGTTGTCGGCCTGATACACCATCCCCAGCATCCGCCGCCGAAACTTGACCCGTTCGTGCGCCGAGAGCGACGAGAGGACGACAGAACCGATCGTGACGGTGCCCTGCGTGGGAAGTGCGAGCCCGGCCAGAAGTCCCAGCAGCGTGGACTTCCCACAGCCACTCGGACCCATGATCGCGAGGCTGGTGCCGCCGTCGACCAAAACCTCGTCGATGTCGAGCGCCCTGACCGTTCCGGACTGGGTCTCGTACTCGGCCACCAGATCGCGGGCAACGATCGCGTTGGCAGCGGTCATCTGAGATGCACCGCAAAGTCGTCCAGCGCGTACCGGCGATCGACGAGATCAGCCAACGCTCGGTCATGGGTGACGTACAGCACCGCGAAGTCCGCATCGAGGACCTGGTCGATGACGCGCGCCGCGGTCTCGCCGTCGAGCTGCGCCACGACTTCGTCGGCCAACAAGACGGCGGGGCGGTTCGCCATCGAGACGGCCAACGCGACCCGCTGCGCTTCGCCGCCGGAAAGGTGACGAGGTCGATGGTCGGCGCGGTGGGCGACCCCGAACTGTTCGAGCAGGTCGAGTGCCCGGGCCTGGGTGGCGCGCCGTGAGTCGTTCGTTCCGAACGCGAGCGCGAGCGCGACGTTCTCACGAGCGGAGAGAAACGGTATGAGATTGTCGGACTGCAGCGCGATCCCGATCCGCTCCGCTCGGAGCTGCGCTCGGGCCCGCTCATCGAGGTCGCTCATCTCGACTCCGTCGATCGCGACGGTCCCCGCGTCCGGTCGGAGCAGGCCCGCGATGAGCGCGAGCAGTGTCGACTTCCCGCTACCCGAGAGTCCCATCAGGCTCACCTTCTCGCCAGGGAGGATCGTGAGCTCCACGTCGCGCAGCACCGGCGTCTCGTCCTCCAGTGCGCCGAACGACTTCGACACGTGCTCCAGGTGCACGATCGGCACGGCGCTCAACGAGCCCTCACCGCCGCCGGCACCGAGCCGTACACCTCGGGTGAGGTCGCTCGTGCGTGCGCTTCGAGGTCCAGCACGGTCTGGCTGGCCTCGGCGAGGCCCGCCGGGCCGAGCTCGACGAAGTTGATCAGCTCGAAGAGGTCCTTGTGCAGGCTCGCGTCGAGGGGGATGTTGTCGGTCACGCCGACGCCGGGCGCGTAGTACTTGTTCTCGTTGTCGGGCGCTCCGATGTTTCCCTCTTGGACGACCCGGACCTCGTCGTAGCAGCCGAACGCCACGCAATTGCGGGTGCCGACCGCGGTTGGGACGCCCACCGAAGCCGTCTCACCCGGTGCAGAGGAGATGCACCAAGGTGGCGTCTTCATCGTCACGTTTGCGGGACTGAGAATGCCGACCACCGATCCGCCCGAAGAGCCGAGCCACGCGCTGTCGGTGTTGGTGTAGACGCCGCCTTCGTAGTCCTCGGTGTACCCGCCGAGGATCCAGACGTTTCCGTACTTGTCGAGCGCGAGGTAATCCATCCCGACCTGGCTGACTTCGCCGGAGTCGGTGGACTCATCCAGCATGGCGATCGTCGGCACACCGTCGATCATGCGGATCACGTCGGTCATCGTGGTGATGATCTCGTGGGGTACGACCCGCTGACCGACCTCGGTCGTGCCGCCGCGCACCCACTGCAGGCCGGGCTCGAGGGGGTGGAAGGGATTCGTGTCGAGGGTCGGATCGACGAAGTTCTCAGGCTCGAACGGAACGGATGTACAGGTGTTGATCGCCCTGCGCGTACTCGGCGTCGTCGAGCCTTCCGTCGATCCGCAGGAGGCCGCGATGAGGATTGCCGCGGCGGCCACGCACGACCATCTGAGCCGGCGGCGACGCGTCTTGGTGCGATACCAGCGCGTCATCGTGCAGAGGTTCCCCAGGTCACTCCGTGTCCACCTGGCATGGCTGACATCCACCGGCTTGATGCCGGATTCGAAACGCTCCGTCCGCACATGACGAAGGTACGAAGACGCCGATGTGAGGAACGTGTGAGCGCTCCGGACGGGCTCGGTCCTCCCTGCCCGGTCCCTCGCATGCCATGCAGGCGACGCGCACGGCGGACAACGGGTTCGACGCCGACCGGACAGAAGGTGGTGGTGAGTCGGCCGTACGCCGGATTCTGTCCGGGCGTCTTGCGACGCCCGTGGCGGCCATCCCTCTCGGTCGGCAGTTGCCTGCCGACTCCAGCGGCCTACCCGGGGGTGTCTGCGGGCGGGCAGCCCTCCCCCTGTCTGACCTTGCTCCCGATGGGGTTTGCCGAGCCACCCGGGTCACCCCGGGTGCTGGTGCGCTCTTACCGCACCGTTTCACCCTTACCTGTGCGAAGCGCCCCGAAGAGCGACTCGCCATCGGCGGTCTGTTCTCTGTGGCACTTTCCTGCGGGTCGCCCCGACTGGGTGTTACCCAGCACCGTGCCCTGTGGAGTCCGGACGTTCCTCGGACCGATCCGCGCCACCGCCCTTGCGAGCTGCAACACGTCCGATACGCGGCCGCCTCACCGACTCACCACCGGTTCCAGTCTCCCACGTCCCGATTCCGGAGCAAGTGACGATTCGGGATCTCTACGATCCGGAAGCGTCACTTGCACGCGCTCGGGGCTCCACGCCGGCGTCCCGGAGCGGCATTCAGACCGACAGGTCGTACTCGAACCATTGGGAGCGAGTCGCTCCGGTGCGGTCGTACAGGCGTTGGGCGACGGCGTTGTCGGGCGCGGTGCTCCACACCAGCGACCCCACGCCACGGGCGCGTGCAACCTCCGTGGACGCGTCGAGCAGCGCACGTCCGGCGCCCGTCGACCGCTGCTCGGGGACGACGTAGAGGTCGTGCAGGCACACGACCTCATGTGCTGCCACGGTGTCGAGGCGCCAGTGCAGGCAGGCGTACCCGAGGAGCTGACCATCCGTCGACCGGGCGACGAGCAGTGCACCCTCGTCGTCGCGTTCGACGAACCTGCGGAAGAACTCGTCGTTGCGCGCCGGATCGGGGTCGACCTCGTAGAAGCGCTGGTACGCGGCGATCAGCGGCAGCACCTCGTCGTACTCGGCCGCTCGGATCGGGGCGACGTCGACCATCACCGCGCCTCTCGACGGACACGCACCAGCCGATGGCGCGCTTGCGCTTCGAACACCTTGCGATGGACCGGTTGGAGCACCTTCCAGTAGAGGAAGCCGGGCACGCCTTTCGGACGCAATGCGCCGACCTGCACCAATCGATCCTCCTCGACGCGCCAGCCCAGCCACCCGTCGCCGGGGAACCACCCATCGCCGTGCAGCACGAGCTCACCGGGCGTCCGGCGCGCGATCGTCCACCAGTCGACCTGCTCGCCGCGCACGACCGCTCGTGGCCGACGGAGCCGCCACCGCTCGCCCATCACGCGCCCGGCCCAGATGCGGACGCGCCAGCCGGCAGGCAGGCCATACCAGTCGAGATCGCCGCCCACGACTTGGAGGTCCGCATCGAGCGTCGCGGCATCGACGTCGCCGAGGTCGACCGCCACTCGCTCGGTGTACACACCATCGAGCAGCCCGCTCGGCCGATCGAGCAGCGCGCCCTCCAGTGCGACGACCTGGTCCTCGAGGGCCTGTCGGATCGACGCGTCCAGACCGAGCGGTCGGATCGAGAACGCCTGGTTCGTGTGCGCCGCGTCGTGCACGATCACCTCGGTGCCGAGGCTCTCGATGAGCGGGTGGCTCACGCGCTTGTCGACCGGCGTCACGAGGTCGACCCAGTACGACGACAGGCGCGGCGTGAGGTAGGGAATGTCGACGATCGCTCGTCGTCGCAGACCGCGCACCTCGGCGTACGCCGCGATCATGTCCCGGTACGTCGTCGTCTCCGCCCCGCCGATCTCGTACACCCCCGGCTCGACCGTCAGGGATGCGACCAGGTACTCGACCATGTCGCTCAGCGCGACGGGCTGGATCGCAGTGCGCACCCACCGCGGACACACCATGAACGGGAGTCGCTCCGTGAGGTAGCGCAGCATCTCGAAGCTGATGCTCCCCGAGCCGAGGATCACCGCGGCGCGCAGCTCGATGACCGGCACGCCTGCGGCACCGAGCGCGACGCCTACCTCTTGTCGACTCGCGAGGTGATCGGACGACGGATCGTTGCCGAGCCCGCCGACGTAGACGATCCGCCGCACCCCGACCCGAGCCGCGGCCGCACCGAACGCCTGGGCCAGACGGTGGTCGCGCGCACGGAAGTCGTCCGACGCGAGCGAGTGGACCAAGTAGTACGCGGCATCGCAGCCCTCGAGCGCACTGGTGGCCGCGTCCTCGTCACCCACATCGAGCGCGACCCCGGTCGCTCCCGGGAGCTCGGGAGCGTGGCGGGAACAGGCGAGCACCTCGTGCTCATCCACGAGCGCGGCGACCAGGGAGCGCCCGACGAAGCCCGTGGCACCCGCGATGGCAATTTTCATGGCCCCACCTTGACCCATCGACCCGCGCCGTGCCCGATCAGGGACGTTCACGAGGCGATCGTCGACAGATCACACATCAATGACGTCGCCGGAGCATGCTCTGACCATGCGCCGCCGCCTCGCCGCCACTCTGCTCGCGCCGCTCGCTGTGCTGTCGGTGACGGCCGGACCCGCGGCGGGCGCGGAGCCCGATCCCCCGACGACGGGGACGACAGAGCACCGGATCACGATCGGCGGCACCGATCGCCGGTACCTGCTGGTCGTGCCACCTGATCTCGGGAAGCCTGATCTCGGGAAGCCTGATCTCGGGAAGCCTGACGAGCGCGTCCCGGTGGTCGTCGTGCTCCACGGCGGATTCGGGACTCCGGAGAACGCGCTGACCCAGGGCGGATGGGTCGAGGCCGCGGCGCGCGAACACTTCGTGGTCGTCGCCCCCGAAGGGTTGCATCGGTCGTGGAACGCGGGCGGGTGCTGCGGTCCGGCGATGCGCGCCGGCACCGACGACGTCGAGGTCGTCCTCGCGACGCTCGACGACGTCGATGCCACCATTGCCGTCGACCCGGACCGCGTGTATGCCACCGGCATCTCCAACGGCGGCATGCTCGCCTATCGCCTCGGCTGCGACGCGGCCGATCGCTTTGCCGCCATCGCCCCGGTCGCCGCGACTGTGGTCACCGAGGGCTGCACCCCGAGCCAACCGATCTCGTTGCTGCACATCCACGGGCTCGCCGACCGGAACGTGCCGTTCGACGGTGGGCTCCCCACCCGCGCGTTCCAGCCGAACCCGCCGGTGTACCCACCCGCGCGCGACGGCATCGGCGCCTTCCTCCGGGCCGACGGCTGTGACTCGAAGCCGCAGGTGCACACGAAGGGTGTGGTCAGCCACGAGCGCTGGCGCGGCTGCGACGACAAGGCAGCAGTGGAGCTCGTCACGATCGCCGACGCCGGTCACTCCTGGCCTGGCGGCAAGCGACTCGCCAAGGCGCTGGACCCACCGAGCACGGCCCTCGACGCGACGTCATTGATCACCGCGTTCTTCGCGGCCCACACGCGCCGACCCTGACGCCGTCGGCACGAATCGAGGCTCCGCCAGCCGCTAGCGTTCGTTGCTCATGCCTCCCGCTGCTGCCCTCGCCCACGCCGAGACGGCGCTGCTCGACGAGCGGCGCCCGCTCACCCGCGCCGAGGTCGACGCGGTCGCGGCGGTCCCGCTGGAGGAACTCCCCGACCTCATCGCGCTCGCCCACAAGGTCCGCCTCGCCTACTGCGGCGACTCGGTCGAGCTCGAGAGCCTGATCAACGCGAAGTCGGGGGCATGCCCCGAGGACTGCGCGTTCTGCTCGCAGTCGGCTCGCTTCGAGAGTGAGGTCGACGTCTACCCGTTCCTCGATCTCGACGAGGTGCTCGGTGCAGCACGCGCTACCAAGGACGCTGGCGCCACGCAGTTCTGCATCGTCGTCGCCGTGCGGGGTCCCGAGGAGCGGCTGCTCCGCAAGGTGATCGACGCCGTCGACGTGGTCCAGCGGGAGACCGGCCTCGAGGTCGCGTGCTCGCTCGGGCTGCTCACCGACGAGCAGGCCGCACGCCTGGCCGCGGCGGGTGTACGCCGCTACAACCACAACCTCGAGGCGTGCCGCGCGGTGTTCCCCGACGTCTGCACGACACACTCGTACGACGATCGCGTTGCGACCGCGAAACGTGCGATCGACGCCGGCATGGAGCTGTGCTCGGGCGGCATCCTCGGCATGGGTGAGACGCTCGAGCAGCGCATCGACTTCGCGTTCGAGCTCGCCGAGCTCGGGCCGTGCGAGGTGCCGATCAACTTCCTCGACCCGCGGCCCGGCACGCCGCTGCAGGACCACGCGATCCTCTCGCCGCGTGAGGCGCTCCAGGCGATCGCGCTCTTCCGTCTCGTGCTCCCGGCGACATGGCTCCGGCTCGCGGGCGGTCGCGAGCGCGTGCTCGGAGAGCTCCAGGCGATGGGGCTGCTCGCCGGCGCGAACGCCCTCATCATCGGCAACTACCTCACGACGACCGGGCGCGACTCCGACGAGGACATCGCCCTCCTCGAGGCGCTCGGCATGCCGATCGCCGACGGTCCCGGTGAGGGTCGCTTCATCGTCGACGGTGACGGTGCCCACGCCCGGCCGGCGAAGCCCGTCCGCACCGGCATCCCCGTCAGCTCCGCCTGACCTAGTTGTGCACGCAGTGGGCCCCTGGGCCCGCCGATCGCGCAGATAGGAGGTGAAGACTCAGCGGACGGGTTCGTTGAAGCCGACGACGACGGGGCCGGCGGGGCCGCTCGCGATCCGGGTGATCGACGCGACGTCGAGGCGCAGCCGCCACGCCAGCAGCGGATCGCCCCCGAGCGCCCACACCACCGCCGCTTTGATCGGCGAGACGTGGCTGACCGCGATGACGGCACCGTTGCCGGCCCGCGTCAGCAGCTCCGCCGCACACGCACCGACGCGCGCCTGTACGTCGGCCAGGCTCTCACCTCCGGGCGCTCGATAGTCGGGGTCGGCGCGCCACTGCGCCCACACCTCGGGCGGGAGATCACCGAGCGGCGTCTCGTCCCACTCGCCGTAGTCGAGCTCGACGAGGCGCTGGTCGATCTCGACCTCGAGCCCCATGGGCGTCGCGATCGCGGCTGCGGTCTCCAGCGTGCGACGCAGCGGGCTCGACACCACTGCGACCGGTGCTTGTGCGCCGAGCACCCCCGGCATGACTGCGCCCAGCCCCGCCGCTTGCGCACGCCCGGCGTCGTCGAGCGCCGGATCGGCGCGCCCGAGGAGCAGACCGCGCCGGTTCTGGTCGGTGCGTCCGTGGCGCACGAGCACGATCACGGCTCGACCCCTTCCTGGAGTCGGCCGGTGCGGAAGAACTCGCGGCGCGGGCCCGGCAGGTAGAGGTCGAACTGCCCGACGACCCACCAGCACGCGACCAGGCCGGCGAGCTCCTCGAGCAGCACGACCCACCAGACCGGGAGCAGCGCCTCGTTCCCGAAGGTCGAGCCGCCGAGGGGCCACAGGAACACGTCGCTGTTCGTGAACGCGCCGGCGAGCACCAGACCGCAGAACACGCCGATCGGGATGCACAGCAACCGGCGCCGGAGCAGGCGCGGCCGACCGATCGTCGCGAGCATCACCACGACGAGCAGCACGACGGGGAACAGCAAGGTGTAGCTGAACGTCCGGTGCCCGAACGGCAGCGAGAGGAGCAACGGCAGCACCGACCCGAGAGCAACCAGCCGGTAGTCGACGCCGACGCTGCGGAACACGTTGGCGACGATGAGCACCGACAGCCCGACGTACCAGAGCAGCACGAGGTCGGCCCGGGCTCAGCCGGCGTCGAGTGCCGCGTTCACGAGCAGGTCGGCGTCGACGTTCTGCTCGCGCGGCACGTGCGCGAGGTCGACCTCGATCCATGACCGGAGGAGCTCGCTCGCCCGCGCGTGCAAGGGCCGGAGGTGCTCCTTCTTGACCTTCCACGCGCCCTCGAGCTGGCGGATCACGAGCATGGAGTCGGCCCGGAGCCGCAGGGTGTGCGCGGGGAACTCGAGGGCCGCCTCGAGTCCGGCGATCACGGCCTGGTACTCCGCGACGTTGCTCGTCTGCACGCCGATGCGCTCGCTCACCGTCGCGAGGCGCGTGGGCGGCTGCGTCGCGGGATCGCGCACCACGGCACCGATCGCGGCCGGCCCGGGGTTGCCGCGCGCACCGCCGTCGGTGAACACCTCGACGACTGCCCTGGTCGCGGTGTCGCGTTCGGTCACGAGGTCAGCACGAGGATGCAGCCGCAGTTGTCGCAGTACGACACCTGGTCGGGCGGCGCGTGGCGGATCTCGTCGACCTCGGTCGATGGCACGCTGAGATGACAGCCCTGGCAGGTGCCACCGATCAGCCGGGCCGCACCGACGCCGTTCCGCTGGGCTCGACACCGCTCGTAGGTCGAGACGAGATCGGGGTTGATCGGCCTCGCGACCTCGGCCCGTGCCTCGGTCTCGACCGCGACCTCGGCGTCGATCGCGGCCTCGGCCGCGGCGAGCGCGTCGCGTGCGGCGGCGAGATCGGCGATGGCCGCCGTGTGCCCGGCTTCGAGCTCGGCGACCCGGGCGTCGAGGGGCTCGCGCTGCTCCATCGTGGCGAGCTGGCGGTCCTCGACGGATCGCTGGTGACGCTTCAGCTGCTCGACGTCGGCCTGGAGCGCCTGGAGCTCCTTCGGCGACGTGATCTCCCCCGAGTACAGGCGCTGCTCGGCCTCGGCGGCCTGCCCGGCGATCCCCTGGGCCTCGTCGTCGAGGCGCCGCTCCTCGGCGGCCACCGCGTCACGCTGCGTGCGCACGGTCTCGGCTTCGGCGGCCAGGGCCGCGACGAGGGCGGTGCCGGTGGCGACCTGGTCGCGCTCGGGCAGGGTGGCGTGACGGTGCCGCAGCCGATCGAGCGCGAGGTCGCGCTCCTGGAGGTCGAGCAGCGGTTCGAGGTTGCTCACGACGCCGACCGTAGACGCACGGCGAGGTCTTGCGGCACCTCGGAACGGCCTACGGCGTCGTCGTCGTCGTCGTTGGAAGCGTCGGGATCGTCGGCAGCGTGCTGCTCGGCGGGACGACCACGACCGACGGCGGCGGCGTCGTGGGGACCGTGTCGCCCGGGGGCAACTGGCCGTTGTTGGTGATGCTCCGGCCCGTCTCCAGGACGAATGCACCCTTGCGGGCGCACGCGGCCCCGGGCGCGGGGAGCGGTGTGGCGGGCACGCCCTCGAGCGCGGCATCCATGAACTTCTTCGAGATCCGCGCCGGGATCTGGCCACCGAAGCCGGCACCGGGGATGCGCGCGGTCGCGTTCCCGTGCCAGACGAAGTCGACCAGCGTCGGCGTGATGTGCAGGAAGTTCGCGTCAGCCTTGTTGTCGGTGGTGCCCGTCTTCCCTGCCGATTCGCGGCCGTTCAGACGTGCCGCGGTGCCGGTCCCACCGGTGATCACGCCCTTCATCATGTCGATCTCGCAGTTCGCGGAGTCGGCCTCGATCGCCCGGGTCGGCGTGACGTCGCGGGCCGAGTCGAACACGACCTCGCCGTCGGGCCCGACGATCTTGCTGACGAAGATCGGGGGGCGGTGCATGCCGCCGTTCGCGATCGTGGCGGCCACCGTCGCCATCTCCGTCGCCGTGGACTCGACGGTACCGAGCGTCAGCGTGAGGATCGGCTTCAGCGTTTCCTGCGTGATGCCCATCTTCTTGGCCGTGTCGATCACCTTGTTGAAGCCGGTTGCCAGCTCGGTGCGGGCGAACGCGCAGTTCACCGAGTCCGCGGTCGCTTTGCGCAGCGTCATGGCGCCGTTCTCACCCTCACCGGAGTTGCTCGTCTGGCCGTACTGGCCGAACTTGCAGGGCGAGGTGCCGTCGACGATGTCGTTCGGGGAGAACCCGCTGTCGAGCGCGGCGGCGAGCGTGATGACCTTCCAGGTCGACCCTGCTTGGCGCCCGGGATAGCTCGTGGCGATGTTGTACTGGCTCGAGTCGAAGCCGGGGCCCGCGACCATCGCCTTGACGAGGCCGGTCGTCGGGTCGATCGAGACGAGCGATCCGGTCCAGCCCGGCTTCTCCGGGAGCACCGCGTCCATCGCGTTCTGCGCGTCCTGCTGGATCTTGGGGTCGAGCGACGCGTAGATCTTCAGCCCGCCCTTCAGGACGCGGTCCTTGCGCTCCTGCGTCGTGCTGCCGAGGATCGAGTACAGCGGGTCGGTGAACAGCCGGTCCTGCACCTCTTCGGCCCAGGAGTTCTTCGGCTTCAGCTCCGCCTCGGGCTTGATCGTGGGGAGCGGCTCCTGCAACCCGGCGTCGTACTGCTCCTGGGTGATGGCGCCCTGCCCGAGCATCTGCTCGAGCGCGAAGTCGCGTCGCTTCTTCGCGCCTTCCGGGTTCGTGTAGGGGTTGTTGCCCTCCGGGTTCGAGATCACGCCGGCGAGCAGCGCTGCCTCGCCCGGCGTCACCTCCGCCATCGTCTTCGAGCGCGGGAACTGCTGCCCCGGGTCGAGGGTGAGGAAGAAGCGCTCCACGGCCGACTTCACGCCGTAGGAGCCCTGCCCGAAGTAGACGGTGTTGAGGTACTGCTCGAGGATCTCGCGCTTGGAGAACTTCTCGTTCAGCCGGACGGCGAGCACGAGCTCCTTCACCTTGCGGTTGATGTCCCGCTTCGAGTTCAGGATCCGGTTCTTCACGAGCTGCTGGGTGATGGTCGAACCACCCTGCTCGATCTTCCCGGACGTGAGGTTCTTCACGAACGCCCGGAAGACACCGTTGATGTCGATGCCGTCGTTCTTCCAGAAGGTCTTGTCCTCGACCGAGATCACTGCGCTCTGGATCAGCGGGGGCACCTCGTCGAGATTGACGTCCTCACGGTTCTGGATCCCGAGGACCCCGATCACGTTGTTGGCCGAGTCATAGATCGTGGAGCGCTGGTTCAGGCCGCGCAGCTCCTGGATCTTGTCGCTCGTGTAGTGGTGCGCCGACGCGATCGTGGTCGCACCGGGAATCAGCGCGGCGAGACACGCGCCGACGGCGACGCCGCCGATCACGATGGTGAGGAGGAAGTTGCGGAACGCGCCCGGGACCTTGTTCATGCGGGGCATCCATGATCGCACATGAGCAGCGGGAAACCCGGGCGGGGGCCGCCAGCGGCGGGGTGGCGGTGCACGCTCTGGACAACGCCCGGCATCCTCGGCCGGTTCCCGGGAATTCGGCCTCCCGCCGCTTGCTCTCGACCGCAGGTAGCCGTCCCACCCCGTCAGTAGCCTCCGCAGCACATGGCCGAGCAGCTACCCCTCAATATGGCGACCGATCGGGCGACCGATCGGGCGACGCCCGAAGGAGCTGGTCCCGAAGAAGCTGGTCGGCTGCTGCTCGTCCGCCATGGACCCCCGGCCCAGGCCGCGCTCTTCGCGGCGATCGCGACCGCCCAGGCCGTCGATCGGCTGGCACCCGTCACGGTGGCCGTCCCGTCACCGCTGGCCGGCCTGGCGCTTCGCCGGGCGCTCGGCTCGGCCGCCGGTCTGGTCAACGTCCACTTCACCGCGCTCGCCCGCGTGGCCGAGCTCGTGGGGGGTCCCGCCCTCGCGGCCGCGGGCCGGCGCCCGCTCGCCGGGCCCCTCCGCGCCGAGGCCGTCCACGCAGTCCTCGGCGCGGAGCCGGGCCCGCTCGCCCCGGTGGCCGGTCACCCCTCGACGACCCAGCACCTCGCGGCGACGTTCACCGAGCTGGCTCGAGTCCCACCGGAAGCGCTCACGACGATCGCGTCGCGCGGACCACGGGCTGCGGCGGTGGTGCGGCTCTTCCGCGCCTATCGAGCCCGGGTCACCGAGTACTACGACGAGGACGATCTCGTGCTCGCAGCCGCGGCCGTCATCACCGACGGCTCGGCACCCGGGTACGACATCGGCCAGGTCATCGTGCATCTCCCCCTCGACCTCTCCCCCGGCGAGCAGGCGCTCGTCGAGGCACTCGCCGCGCAGGATCGGTGCACGGTGCTGCTCGGGCTCACGGGCGATCGCGACGTGGATGCTGCACAGGCCGGCGTCATCGCGAACCGTCTCGCGCCGGCGCTCGGACCTGCCGTCGAGCTCGGCGCCGAGGTGCCGGTCCCGGTCGCCGACGCGATCATCTCGGCACCCGATCCCGAGGACGAGGTGCGCACGGTCGTGCGGCACCTCCTCGCGCGGAGCGAGTCCGGCGCGTCCCTCGCAGGCGCCGCGATCCTGTTCCGCGCCCCGGAGCCCTACGCCCGCGTGCTCCCCGAGATCCTCGACGCAGCCGGCGTCGCGTGGAACGGACCATCACCACGACGCGTCGCAGACGGCGCCGCGGGACGCGTCCTGCTCGGCCTGCTCGCGCTCCCCGACGACGATCTCGCGCGCGACGACGTCGCGGCGTGGCTCGCGTCCGGACCGGTGCGAGACCCGGCCGACGATCGCCGGGTGAACGCCGCTCGCTGGGACGCACTGTCCCGACTTTCCGGCGTCGTTCGCGGTGCCGAGCAGTGGGCCGAACGTCTCGGCGCGTTCCGCGGCACCGTCGAGCGTGAGCTCGCGGACCTGCGGGCCGACGGCGAAGAGCCAGACTGGCGGACGCAACGGCTCGAACGCGATCGGTCCGACGCCGCGGCACTCGAAGCGTTCGTCGCGGATCTCGCCGACCGGCTCACGCCCCCCGACCGACCGTCATGGGCTGCGCTGACCGAGTGGGCTCGGAGCCTGCACGACCACTACCTCGGGGGCGAGGGGCACCGCGCCGACTGGCCCGAGTCCGAGGTGATCGGCGCGCAGCGCGTCGAAGTGGCCCTCACCGAGCTGAGCGGTCTCGACTCCTTCGACGACCGCGCCGACCTCGCTCGCTTCCGGCGCGCACTCGCCGCGGAGCTCGATGCACCCGTCGGGCGGATCGGGAAGTTCGGGACCGGAGTGCTCATCGGCCAGCTCGGCCAGGCCTACGCCACCGACCTCGACATCGTGTACGTGCTCGGAGGAGCCGAGGGGACGCTGCCGCCCCGCGGCCGCGAGGACCCGCTCCTCCCCGACCGCGAGCGATCGGGGGTGCCGAGCCTCACGTTGCACGCCGAGCGTCGGCTGGAGGAGCGGCGCGACTACCTCGCGGCCCTCGCGTCGGCGACCGAGCGAGTCCTCGCGTTCCCGCGCGCCGACCCGCGCGCGCAACGCAAGCGGCTCCCGGCCCGTTGGGTGCTCGAGTCCGCCCGGGCACTCGGTGCAACCGACGCGAGCGCGGAACAGCTCCGCGACGAGAT
This sequence comes from Acidimicrobiia bacterium, assembly GCA_038321755.1. Lineage (GTDB taxonomy): Bacteria > Actinomycetota > Acidimicrobiia > IMCC26256 > PALSA-555 > JALHSW01. Next base: position 17,772 of record JBBQFJ010000041.1, read on the forward strand.
CGACGAGCCGTGGCTCGAGGTCGTCCCATCCTTCGCCGACCTCGTCAGCACCGGCGCCCCGGGCTCCGAGACGGAGTACCGCCTCCAGAGCCTCTCGCGTTGGCGTCGGGCCCAGCAGCCCCTCTCCGAGCACCCGCTCGCGAGCGTTGCGCTCGCGCGCGGCTTCGTCGCCGCGGGCGAGCGCGCTTCGCAGGCCGCCACCCGCTTCGACGGGTTCATCGGGAGCCGTCCGGGGCTCGCGCCCGGCGGTGCGCGTCCGACGTCGCCGACCGCGCTGCAGGAATGGGCCACCTGCCCCTTCCGCTACTTCTTGAGCCGCGTCCTGCGCCTCCGGGCGATCCCGCGACCCGAAGCCACCGAGTCGATCAGCTCCCTCGATCGGGGTTCGCTCATCCACGCGATCCTCGAGGAGTTCGTCCGCGACACGCCGCGCCCGCCGACACCCGACGCCCCCTGGACCTTGGAGGACCACGTCCGCCTCGTCCACATCGTCGAGCGCCACTGCACGGACGCCGAGACACGAGGCATCACCGGTCGCGAGGTCAGCTGGGTGTTGGAGCGTCGACGCATCGCCAGCGAGGTCGCGCAGTTCCTCGATGCCGACCTCCGGGCGCGCACCGAGCACGACGTGCTCCCCGCGCCCGACGGGCTGGAGCGTGCGTTCGGTGATGACGGCGAGCCTCCCGTCGAGGTGGAGCTCGGCGACGGTCGGACGGTCACCTTCCGAGGCCGCATCGATCGCGTGGACCGTTCGCCCGACGGCCGTCGGGTCGTCGTCTACGACTACAAGACCGGGCGTCCGGGGCACATCGACCTCGAGTCGGATCCGGTCGATGCCGGTCGCTCGCTGCAGCTCCCCGTGTACGCGCTGGCGGCGCTCCAGCGTGACGGTGCCGACGAGGCCTCCGCCTACTACTGGTACACGGCCGCGGCACCGGACCAGGCACTCGTCGGTCTCGACCTCGATGACGCGCACGACCGCTTCGTCGACGTGGTCGAGACCATCGTCGACGGCGTCGAGGGAGGGTGCTTCCCCGCGTACCCCGGTGGTCGCTCGTTCAACGCCGGCCGACAGCGCGAGACCTTCGAGAGCTGCGCGTACTGCGAGTTCGACGAGGTCTGCCCGGTCGATCGCGGCACCGTCTGGGACCGGAAGCACGAGGAGCCGGCGTTCGTGCCGTTCCTGAGCCTCGATCTCGTCGTCGACCCTGATGATGAGGGCGACGGCGAGGGCGACGACGAGGGCGCACCATGAGCGCGCCCACCGACCAGGTGCCCACCGACCAGGTGCCCACCGACCAGGCGGCACGCGACATGGTGCGCGACGCACACGACGTGAGCCTGTTCGTCGAAGCCGGCGCGGGGACCGGGAAGACCACCGCGCTCGTGGACCGCGTGGTCGCGCTCGTGGCCGCGGGTGAGATCCAGCTGCGCGAGCTCGCCGCGATCACGTTCACCGAGGCCGCGGCCGCCGAGCTGCGCGACCGGATCCGCGGCGCGCTCGAGCGGGCGGCGGCCGGCTTGGTCGACACCGTCGTCGCACCCGACGCGCGGGATCGGTGCCACACCGCGCTCGACCAGCTCGACGAGGCCGCCCTCACCACGCTCCACGGCTTCGGGCAACGGCTGCTCACCGAACATCCGCTCGAAGCCGGGCTCCCGCCGGGCTTCGAGGTGCTCGACGACATCCGCGCCGGCGTGGCCTTCGAGCAGCGGTGGCGCGCCTTCCTCGATGACCTGTTCGAAGACCCGACGCTGCGCACCACGCTCCTCACGGGCCTCGCCCTCGGCCTGCGCTTCGAGCACCTGCGCAACGTGGCGAAGACGCTCCACGACCACATCGACCGGATCGGCGCCCCACCCGAGTCCGCGACGCTCCCGCCGGTCGACCTCACGCCCTTGGCCGCGGTGCTCGACGAGATCGCGGGCCTGCGCTCGGCCTCGTGTGCCGCCGACGATGACCTCCTCGCCCGACACATCGACGGTCTCGGCCCGTTCCGCGCCACCCTCGACGCACCCGGCGATCGACTCGACCAGCTCGACCTCCTCGTCGCCGCGCCGAAGCTGTCGTTCCGCAACGGGAAGAACGGCAACTGGGACTGCGACATCAGCGACGTCAAGGCCGCGTGCGCGAGAGCTGACGAGCTGCGCGTCGGCCTCATCGACGGTCAGCGCCTTGCCGTCCTGTCCACGCTCGTCGCACGGGTCGTGCAGTTCGTCCAGGACCACGCCGACGAACGACGACGCGAAGGCACCTTGGAGTTCCACGACCTGCTGGTGCTGGCGCGCGACCTCCTGCGCGACGACCCCGCAGTGCGCGACGCAGCCGCGCGTCGCTGGCGGTGCGTCCTGCTCGACGAGTTCCAGGACACCGACCCACTCCAGATCCAGCTTGCGGTCCTGCTGGCGACGAGCCGGAGCGATGCGGGGAGCCTGCCGTGGCAGGACGTCCCGATCGACCCGGGAGCACTCGTCGTGGTCGGCGACCCCAAGCAGTCGATCTACCGGTTCCGGCGCGCCGATCTCGGGATGTACCACGAGGCACAGCATCGCCTCGGGCTCACCGAGGTCGCGCTCGTCGAGAACTTCCGGTCGGTGCCGGGCATCCTCGACTTCGTGAACCGCGTGTTCGGCGCGCTGCTCCCTGAAGAGGATCCCGGCGTGCAGGCTGCGCACGTCGACCTCCATCACCACCGCCGCGCGCTGGACGACGTCCCCGCGGTCGCCATCGTGGGAGGTCCCGCCGACGCGAAGGTCGCCGAGGTGCGGGCCGCCGAAGCCGCCGACGTCGCCGCGATCGTGCAGGCCGTGAAGCGTGAGGCATGGCAGGTCGAGGACGTCGGCGACCATGCGGTGCGGGGGGCCGAGTACCAGGACATCGCGATCCTCATCCCGTCGCGCACCGTGCTCCCCGGACTCGAAGACGCATTGGAGCGTGCGGGCATCCCGGCGCGGGTCGAGAGCCAGTCGCTGCTGTTCTCGACGGCCGAGGTGCGCGACCTGTTGTCGATCCTCGCGGCGATCGACGACCCGTCCGACGAGATCTCGATCGTCGCCGCGCTGCGCTCTCCCGCGTTCGGTTGCAGCGACGCCGACCTCGCCGACTTCGTCGAGGCGCACGGCCGATGGGACTACCGCGTCGCCGCACCGGTGACAGTCGACGCCGCGCACCCGGTCGTCGCCGGGCTCGCCGCCCTGCACGAGTTCTGGGACCAGCGGTGGTGGCGCAGCGTGAGCGAGACCGTCGAGGCGGTCGTGCGCGAGCGCCGACTGCTGGAGCTCGCGGTCGAGAAGCGCCGCCCGAGGGACCACTGGCGGCGCATCCGCTACCTGCTCGACCAGGCGCGCGCATGGGACGACGCCGGACAGCCGACGTTGCGCAGCTTCGTCGAGTGGGCGAGGGAGCAGGCCGAGGAACGCGCGCGCGTCGTCGAATCGGTTGCGCCGGAGCCCGACGACGACGCCGTGCGGATCCTCACCATCCACGGCTCGAAGGGTCTCGAGTTCCCCGTCGTCGTGCTCGCAGGCCTGAGCGTGCGACCGCCGAACTCGGTCCCGGCCGTGGTGTGGGACCGCGGGGGAAGCCCGCAGTTCATGATCGGCACCAAGGCCAGCAGCACTCGGGCGAAGACGCCGGGATACGACGATGCCGCGGCCGCCGAGCGGCGACACGACGACGCCGAACGCCTCCGACTCCTCTACGTCGCGATGACGCGCGCCCGGGACCACCTCGTCGTGAGCCTGCACCACAAGGAGGCGTCGCAGTGCCACGCGAGCTCGGTCAGCGCGCACCTCGCAGGCGCGCCGGTGCGGGTGCTCGTCCCTGGAGATCCTGCACCTTCTGTCGAGGCCCCACCGATGAGCAAGCCCGTGCTGGAGCCGGCCGCCCACGACGCCTGGGCCGCGAGCCGCGCGGCGTTCCTGACGACGGCCGGCCGGGCTCGGAGCATCGCCGCGACGACGCTCGCCACGGCGACCCATAAGCAGGACGAGAAGGACGAGCCGCCGTCCGATGCCCCGCCGTGGCGACGAGGACGAGCCGGCACGGCCGTGGGTCGCGCGGTGCACGCCGTGCTCCAGACGGTGGATCTGTCAACGGGTGCCGACGTCGCGGCCGCCGCCCGCGCGCAATCCCTGGGCGAAGGCGTCGCCGGACGCGAGCAGGAGGTGCGCGACCTTGTCGAGGCCGTGTTGCGCGCGCCGATCGTGCGCACCGCGGTCGAGCGCGGCGGGCGCTACTGGCGAGAGGTGCCCGTGGCCACCGAGATCGACGGCTTGCTGCTCGAGGGTTTCATCGACCTGTTGGTCGAGACGGAGGATGGCCTGGTCGTCGTCGACTACAAGACGGACCGCGTCGACAGCGACGCCGAGATCGACGCCGCGCTGGAGCGGTACGGCGTGCAAGGCGCCGCGTACGCGGTGGCCCTCGAGACAGTGCTCGGGCAGCCGGTCACACGGTGCGTCTTCGTGTTCGCGCGCACGGGGGACCCGCTCGAGCGCGAGGTCGACGATCTCGAGGCGGCGAAGGCCGTCGTGCGCGAGCGCCTCGCGACCGTCGCGAACGGTTAGAGCCGCACGGACGGGTCGCCGGACATTCCGGGGCGGGCACGCATCGCCGGGATGACCTCGTCGCCGAGACGGGCGATCTGTTCTCGTGCTTGGCCCGGGCTGACGCCGGGCACGTGCACGCGCAGGTTGAGCGAGTCACACCCGGCCCGCAGCATGGCATCCGCAAGCTCACCGGCCACGGCGGTCGGATCGGACGCGTCGACGACTTCGTCACTCCCCCAGCGCTCCTAAGCCGACACGGGGGTGTACGTCCGGTAGACGTCGACCTGATCGTCGAGCTGCTCGCGTGGCGCGGCACCCACCCACGCGCGACGGATGAGCACGCACGGTCCCGTGCCGCCAGCCGCCCGGTACCCGTCGGTGAGCTCTCGGCACCGCTCGGGGGTCGAGAGCGACTCGAACAGCAGACCGACCCCGATGGCCGCGGCGCGACGCACCGCGGCGAACCCCATCGCCGCGCTCAGCACCGGGATGGGGTGCAGGGCGCACGCATCGATCGCCGCGTCTCCGGCGAGCCCTCGGGGCGCGGTGCCGTCGAGCATGCCGACCACCTCTTCGAGGCCCGCGGCGAAGCGCTCGGTGAGGTTCGTCATGGTGAGACCCATCACCCGGAAGTCGGCAGGGAGCGCACCCGATGCGACGCCGAGTCCGACCCGTCCCGGGAAGCGCGCGGCCAGCCAGGCCACCTCCTCGGCGACCAACGCCGGCGGACGAAGCGGGAGGAGGAGGGGCGCGGGTGCCGCCCACCCACGCGGCATCGCGTCGAGGCAGAAGCCGGCGATCTGCAGCGGGTTCGGGAGGTATCCGTGGAACCCGGCGTGATGCTCGCTCGTCATCACGCCGTCGAAGCCGTGCTCGACCGCGAGCGAGGCCTGGGCGCGCACCTCGTCGACGATCTCCGGCGCGGTGAGGTCGTTGTGCGGGTAGAGCCGCAACGAGACCGAGCCGGCCGCGAACGGCCCCGCTTCCCGCGCTCGTTCGGTCATGCGTTGCTCACCCTCCCATACGGTGGGTCAGGGACGCATCCAGCAAGGGTGTGGGTCTTCGGGCACGCCTGACCCTGAGGAGCTCGACATCATCATCGTCGTCGACGGCATGAACGTGATCGGCACGCGCCCCGATGGGTGGTGGCGCGATCGCGACGGCGCGGCGCGGCGCCTCCTCGGTCGCGTCCAAAGCCTCGCGGCCGACAGCGACGACGAGGTGACGCTGGTGCTCGACGGCCGACCGATCGCCGACCTCGCCGAAGGACCGCACGACGGCGTGCAGGTCGCGTATGCCCGACGCTCGGGACGCGACGCGGGCGACGACCGCGTGGTGGAGGTCGTGGCGGCGCTGGCAGCACCCGCGGCCGCGCACGTCATCACGTCGGACCGAGGGCTCGCCGCGCGCGTGCGCGACCTCGGGGCGACGGTGACCGGTGCCGGCACCTTCCTCGAGCGGCTCGACGGCTACTGAAGCGTGACGGCTACTGAAGTGCGACGGGGGCGCCGATCGCGATGCCGTCGGCGACGGCCGCAGTCGCGCCGTCGTAGAAGCCGATCACGTCGATCTTGTCGTGCGATCCCCGATCGGGAACCTTCACGGCCGCGATCGCGACTCGATCGAAGCGCACGGCTCGGTACTCGCCCGGCACGACCAGGCCGGTGAAGGTGTCCCGTGACTTCGGCTGCAAGAGCCGATCGTCTCCGGTGTTCGGCGTGATCGTCTCGTGCACGGCCACGGCGAAGAGGCAGACGGCACCGCCACCGACCGCTCGGAACGCGACCACGGGGAACGGCGCCGGCTCGAAGCCGAAGTCGACGAGCGCGTTGATCCCGAGGAGCGCCAGCTCGTTCACGAGACGATCCACCATGCCGCTCGTCAACGTGCCGTCGACGAAGTCCTTGTTCGGCGCGCGCTCCTCACCTGCGGCACGCGCCCAGAGATCAGCGAGCGACTGCGG
>JBBQFJ010000042.1:0-23790 GCA_038321755.1 Acidimicrobiia bacterium
ACCGGCCGCCGCGCGTCGCCCGCATCGTGCTGCGACCGGAGATCACGGTGCGCGGCGAGGTCGTCGAGTCCCGGCTCGAGCACCTCTGCGAGGTCGCACATCGGGAGTGCTACATCGCGAACAGCCTGCAGACCGAGATCGCGGTGGAACCGACGTTCACCTTCGTCACAGCCTGACGGCCGCCCGCGCGTCTACGGCAGGATGCCGTGGTGCGCCGCGGGACCCACGGGGTGGCGCCGCCGCGTCGCGCTGAGCGCGAGCGCGTCGAGCAGCGCGTCGCGCAGCTCGGACGGCTCGACGATCTCGTCGTAGCTCATGGTGTCGGCCGAGGAGTACGCGCCGCCGAGCTCGGCGTTCGCCAGCACGTCGCGCTCCGTCGCGTCGAGTCGAGCGGCGTCGGCACCGCTCTCGGCGGGCATCGCACCCAGCCGCGCACCGGGAAGCGCCAACGTGACGGTCTGTTCGTCGAAGGGGTTCATCGCCATCAGCGACGAACCGAACCCATAGGCCTTCCGCAGCGTCACGTGGAGCTTCGGTGACCGCACCCGGTGCTGTGCGGCGAACATCCGCGCGGCGTGCCGCAGGATGCCGCTGCGCTCCGAAACGCTCCCGGCGAGGACGCCCGGGTTGTCGGCGAGGAACACCACCGGCAGGTGGAACGCATCGGCGACGCCGAGGAAGTGCGCGGCCTTGTCGGCCGACTCCGCGTCGATCGATCCGGCCTTCGCCGCCGGCTGGTTGGCGACCACCGCAACCACCTCGCCACCGAGGTGCGCGAGCGCGGTGACGATCGGGCGTCCGTGCGCAGGCTCGATCTCGAGGAGGGAGTCCGCGTCCAAGACCACGCGCAGCACGTCGCGGACGTCGTACGCCCGACGCGGGTCGGCCGGGATCAGGTCGAGGAGCTCGGGAACGGCGCGGCGCGCGGTGGCATCGGCGCCCCCACTCGTGGGGGATGGCGCGGCCGGCGGGTGCTCCCAAGCGTTCGCCGGGAAGTACGAGAGGTAGCGCCGCACCAGGTCGAGCGCGGCGCGATCGTCGTCGGCGCCGTTGTGCACCAGGCCGCTGAGCGTCGTGTGGATCGCGGTGCCTCCCAGCTCTTCCTTGGTGACCTCTTCACCCATCGATGCCTGCACCAACGGTGGCCCGGCCGAGAAGATCGCCGCACCCTCGGTCATCACGACGAAGTCCATGAGGGGCGCGGTGAGCGCACCGTGCCCCGCGGACGGACCCATCACCACGCACACGGTCGGCACCAGCCCTGAGAGTCCGGCGAGCGTCTGGAGGTCGTTCGGCGCGCGGCCGCGCCGCTCGAACGCGTTCTGGGCCCGCTCCCCCGCGCCTTCGAGCAGCATCACGAGGGGGACTCGTTCCTGGCCGGCCAGCTCGACGAGCCGCTGACGCTTCGCGGTGGTACCGAGCCCGATCGAGCCGCCCATCACAGTGAAGTCCTCGGCGCCGACCAGCACCCGTCGTCCGTCGATGCGACCGTGCCCGGCCACCAGGGCGTCGGCCGGGGCCATGGGTGAGGCACCGCGCTGCACCGAGCCTGCGAGCGTGCCGAGCTCGACGAACGAGCCGTCGTCGAGCAGGTGCTCCACCCGGGCGCGGGCGTCGAGACGACCACCCTGGTGCTGACGCTCGAGCCGCTCGGCGCCACCCATCGCGCGGGCCACGGCGCGTCGCGTCACGAGGTCGTCGAGGATCGGCTGCCAGCCGTCTCCCGTCATCGGCTCAGACGACGACCGTGGCCGGCGACACCGTGTCGGCGAGCGCGTCCGCATGTTCAGTCGGTGTGCCGAACACCGTGTTCAACACCCACGCGCGCTTGAGGTAGAGGTGGACGTCGACCTCCCACGTGAAGCCCATGCCGCCGTGCACCTGCATCGACGACTTGGCGTTCTTCAGCGCGGCCTCGGCCGCGAGCAGTCGCGCGCCAGAGACCGCTCGCTCGACGTCGCCGATCTCCCCATCCTCGGAGTCTCGGTCGTCCAGCGTCACGGCCGCCGCGTCGACCGCCGCTCGGGCGATCTCGGCGCGCACCGTCATGTCGGCGAGGATGTGCTTGACCGCCTGGAACGAACCGATCGGACGGTCGAACTGGAACCGCTCGAGCGCATACGCGTTGGCGGCGGTGACGCAGGCCTCGGCCATGCCCACCTGGTACGCCGCCGTGAGGACCGCACCACCGACGCGCCACACCGCCGCGGCTTCGGCGCCGCCGATGTTCTCGCCATCCGGCAGTGCGTCCAACTCGTGAATCGGCGTGAGCGGATCGAGGGGCCAGTCGAGCTCGACGGCGTCGGCCAGCGCCGAAGCAGGGATGCTCACGAGCCCCGCGTCGTCGCGCACGATGACCGCGTCGGCCGCTCCGAGGTGCTCGATCCGAGCAGGCTCACCCGCCGCGGGACGCGCGAGCCCGGTGGCGACGCCGTCGACCAGGCCGCCCTCGTTCAGGCCGTGCACCAGGTGCGACACCACGAGCGGTCCGGGCACCAGCGCCCGGCCGAGCTCCTGGAACGCGATCGAGGTGTCGGCCCAGCCGAATCCGTCGGTGCGCAGCGAGAACACGCCGGTGGTGGCGAGCTCGTCGAACGCGGCGCGGTCGAACCCACCGCGCACGCGATCCATACCGAAGCGGCCCTCGCACAGTGCACGGATGCCGTCGCGCAGCGCTTCCTGGTCCTCGGTCAGGTCGAAGTTCATGCGATCTCGCTCACGTCCAGAGCTTCTCCTTCGGGAGCCCGAGCAGGCGCTCACCGATGATGTTGCGCTGGATCTGGGAGGTGCCGGCCGCGATCGGCAGCGAGAGCGTCCGCAACCGCTCCTCGACGACCTCGTCGTGCACGTCGAAGATGCCGCGCGCGAGCACGCGCATGCTCAGCTCGCCGAGCCGATCCCGGGCTTCGGAGTAACCGAGCTTCAGCATCATCGCCCCCGGCCCGGGAACGCCGGTACGCCCGGCCTGCGAGACGTTGCGCTTCGTCAGGGCCCACAGGGCGTCGAGCTCGGCGATGACGTGCGCGAGCTCGCGGCGCTCGGCGACGTCGTGCACGGACGGAGCGATCTCCTCGGCCATGCGCACTGCGTCGACCATCTCGCTCACGAACGCCGTGCCGCGCTCGAACGAGAGCGTGACGTTGGTGACGCGCCAGCCGTCGTTCTCTGCGCCGACCCGGTTGGCCACGGGCACGCGGACCTCGTCGAGGAAGACCTCGCAGAACTCCGACGAACCGAGCAGCGTCTCGATGGGCCGTACTTCGATGCCCGGCAGGTCCATCGGCAAGATGAGCCAGGTGATCCCCCGGTGCTTCGGCGCGTCGGGATCCGTCCGCACGAGCAGCTCGCCGAACTCGCCGATGTGGCCGAACGAGCACCAGATCTTGCGGCCGGTGACGACGTAGTGGTCGCCGTCGAGCACGGCTCGGGTCTGCAGCCCCGCGAGGTCGGAGCCGGCGTCGGGCTCCGAGAAGCACTGGCACCAGACCTCGTCGCCCCGAAGGATCTTGGGGAGATGTGCGGACTTCTGCCCGTCGGAGCCCTCCGCGACGAGGGTGGGGCCTGCGTGCAACGTGCCCACGAAGTTGACGCCCACGTAGGGCGCCTTCGCCCGTGTCGTCTCCTCGTGGAAGACGAGCTGCTCGCTCGGCGAGGCATCGCGACCGCCGTAGGCCTTCGGCCAGTTGATGCCAGCATACCCGGCGTCGAAGAGACGGCGCTGCCAGTCGGTGTCGTAGCGGACGCGGGCCGGCCAGTCGTCGCGAGCCGGCGGTGCCGGCAGCTCGCCGAGCGACCGGGTGAGCCACGCGCGCAGCTCGGCGCGGAACGCCTCGTCGGCGTCGGAGTAGCGAAGGTCCATGCGGGCGGCGAGCCTACCCGTCGCCCCTGACGAACCGTCAGATCGAGCGCACGAGCCGTCCCCGATCGAGCACGGGAGCCTCAGCAGCGCTTGCCGCTCTTCGGGACGACGGTGTCGAGAAGGTAGCGCACGACGATGGCGTCGACGCACCGGTTGCCGGAGGCGAACGCGGTGTGGCGCGCGCCCCCCACGGTGACCAGCACCGCGGACTCGAGCTCCGTGGTGAGTCCCTTGGCCCACGCCAAGGGCGTCGCCGGGTCGTTGCGTGTGCCGAGCACCAGCAGCGGTGCCGAGGTCGGCGCGTGGAGAGCGGCGGGCGGCTGCGACGGAACCGGCCAGAACGCACACGCGAGCGAGTTGTTGACCACCGAGCGTCCGAGCCGCGGCGCGACGCGGGCCGCCTCGTCCTCGATCGCTCGGAGCCCGGCTTCACCGCCCACGTCCGGGCCGTCGAGGCAGCCGACCGCGAAGAACGCTTCCTGGAGGTCGTCGTAGGTGCCGTCGCTGTGGCGACCGGTGTACGCGTCGGCGTCCAGCGCGAGGTCGCTCCCGTCGCCCGCCTTCGCCGCGGCGAGCGAGTCGGCGAGCGTCGACCAGCTCGCCGCACCGCCGTAGAGCAGCTCGGTGACGCCGATGTCGAAGAGCGTCGAGTTCAAGGTGCGGCCGCGGCCGGCGCCCGACGCGCGGAGCGGTGCCTCGTCGATCTTCGCTCGCAGCGCGTCGTACGCCGCCGCCGGCTTGCCACCTTCGTGGAACGCGCAGTCGGGCTTGCGAGCACAGTCGCGGAGGAACAGGTGCAGCGAGCCCTCGAACGCGACCGCCTGCTGCACCTGAACCGCTTTCGCGTCCAGCGCAGGATCGACCGGACCGTCGAGCACCAGGGCACGTACGCGGTCAGGGAACTGCGCCGCGTACTGCGCGCCGAGGTAAGTGCCGTACGAGAACCCGAGGTAGGTCAGCGTGTCCTCGCCGAGGGCTGCCCGGATGCGATCCATGTCGCGCGCGACGCGATCGGTGGACAGGTACGGGAGGATGTCGCCGTCGGCTTGCTGGCAGTCGGCGACGATCTCCTTGACGCCCGCCTCGAGCGCGGCGCGCTGCTCGTCCGTCTCCGGCGTCCAGTCGAGCGCGTAGAACGGATCGAGCCGATCGGTGCAATCGACGCCGTGACTGGCTCCGACGCCGCGTGGATCGAAGGCGACGAGGTCGAAGCGGTCCTGGATCTCGGCGGGGAGGCTCGACGCGACCCCGACGGCGAAGTCGGTGGCAGGCGCGCCCGGTCCGCCGGGGTTCATCAGGAGCGATCCGATGCGGCGCTTCGGATCGCGGGCCGGGATGCGGAGGAGGGAGAGGTCGATCGTGGGACCGCCGGCAACGGTGTCGTCGAGCGGGACCGGGAGCGTGGCGCACTGCCCCGCGCTTCGGGGGCAGCGCTTCCACTTGATCGAGGACTGCTGAATCGAGGACTGCTGGATGTGGGACTGCTGGCTCGTCGCCTGTGCCGTTGCGGGCAGGGTCGCCGCCGCGAGGGCGAGGAGCAGGACGAGCGCGGCGAAGGACCGAGGGCGGGGAGGATGCACCGGTCGAGCGTAGGCGTCGCCCTGCGTCAGCGAACTTCAGGCAGGCGAACTTCAGGCAGGCGAACTTCAGGCAGGCGAACTTCAGGCAGGCGAACTTCAGGCAGGCGAGTCGCTCGAGAAGTAGACGTTCTTGACCTCGGTGTACGTGTCCATCGCGTGCATGCCGAGCTCTCGACCGAGTCCGGAGCGCTTGTACCCGCCGAACGGCGCCTCCGTGCGCACGCTCGAGTGTGAGTTCACCGAGAGCACGCCCGTGCGGATGCCCTTCGCGACACGGATCGCTCGACCGACGTCGGTGGTCCACACGGATCCCGAGAGTCCGTAATCGTTGTCGTTCGCGACGCGGATCGCCTCGGCCTCGTCATCGAACGGGATCACGCAGACCACCGGGCCGAAGATCTACTCGCGGGCGACGCGCATGCCGTTGTCGACGTCGGCGAGCACCGCGGGCGTGAGGTACCAGCCGGCTCCGGCCGGGACGTCACCGCCGGTCGTCCGCCGCGCGCCCTCGTCGGCCCCGATGCCGAGGTACTCGAGCGACGTCCCCCGCTGGGCCTCCGAGATCATCGGACCCATCTCGGTGGTGTCGAGGAGCGGGTCGCCGAGCCGCACCTTCTCGGTGGCGCGCGAGAACGCGTCGACGAAGTCGGCGTACACCGAGCGTTCGACGAGAATCCGACTCCGCGCGCAGCAGTCCTGCCCCGCGTTCGCGAACACCGCCATCGGGGTCTCGGCGACGCAACGCTCGAGGTCGGCGTCGGCGAACACCACGCTCGCCGACTTTCCGCCCAGCTCGAGTGAGCACCGGGTGATGTTGTCGGCCGAGGCCGTGAGGATCGACGAACCCGTGGTCGTCTCCCCTGTGAACCCGATCTTGGAGACTCGTCGGTCCGAGACGAGTGCGTTCCCGAGCACCCGGCCCGGCCCCACGAGCACCGACACCGCGGCCTTGGGCACGCCCGCCTCGACGAGCAGTGCCCCGAGCATCAGCGCGGTCAGCGGCGTGAGGGAGGCAGGCTTGAGCACGATCGGGTTCCCGCATGCGAGCGCCGGCGCGGCCTTCCACGTCGCGATCAGGAGCGGGAAGTTCCACGGGACGATGAGCGCACAGACCCCGATCGGCTCCCGGAGCACCACGTCGAGACCGGGCTGCTGCACGGGCACGACCTGGCCGAAGTGCTTGTTCGCAGCTCCTGCGTAGTACTCGAAGACATCCGCGGCGGTGTTCGCCTCCCAGCGGGCGTCACCGATCGGATGGCCGGCGCCCCGCGCCTCGGCGAGGGCGAACTCCTCTGCTCGCTCGCGCAGGAGGCGAGCGACCTCGAGCAGCACGCGGCCACGGGCCGTGGCGCTCATGCTGGGCCACTCCCCGCTCTCGAACTCGCCCACGGCGGCGCGCAGGGCGTCGTCGAGATCCTCCGCGTTCGCCTGCGCGACCTCGGCGAGGGGCTCGCCCGTGGCCGGTTCGGAGACTGTCGCCGTGCCGCCACGGCCCGCTCGCGGCTCCCCGCCGACGAGAAGGTGCCAGTCACGCTCCATCCGAGGCAGCATACGGTGATGACTCGACTCGCAGGCAAGATCGCACTGATCACTGGCGCCGGCAACGGCATGGGGCGCGCCGCCGCGCTCCTGTTCGCGAGCGAGGGCGCACGCGTCGTCGTCGCGGACGCCGTCGAAGCCGGCGGCACGGCCACCGTCGACGCCGTGAAGGCCGCGGGTGGCGACGCCGCCTTCGTGCAGGTCGACGTGTCCGACGAGGCGCAGGTGGCCGCAATGATCGCGTTCGCGACCGACACGTACGACGCGCTGCACGTCCTCTACAACAACGCGGGGATCTTCCCCGCCGACGACGGTGGCACGACCGAGACGCCCGTCCCGACGTGGGATCGCGTGATGGACGTCAACCTCAAGGGCGTGTGGCTCGGGTGCAAGCACGCGATCCCGGCAATGGTCGAGTCCGGTGGCGGTTCGATCGTGAACGTCGCGTCGTTCGTCGCGCTCATGGGCGCCGCGACTGCGCAGATCGCCTACACCGCGAGCAAGGGTGGGGTGCTCTCGATGACGCGAGAGATCGCGGTCGAGCACGCTCGAAACGGGATCCGCGCGAACTCGCTGTGCCCCGGCCCGATCGAGACGCCGATGCTGGCCGAGCTCATGAGCGACCCGGAGTGGGCTCGTCGGCGACTCACGCACATCCCGATGGGACGGCCCGGTCGCGCCGAGGAGCTCGCCAAGGCGGCGCTCTTCCTCGCGTCCGACGACTCCTCGTACATGACGGGCTCGGCGCTCGTCGTCGACGGTGGCATCACCGCGGCGTACGTCACACCCGAGGGCTGACGGGGAAGCGTTGCGGTCCTGACAAGACCGGACCGCGCGTGATAGACCCCTGGCGCCCAACAGCCGGGATGGGCGCCGGCCTTCACGCGGGAAGGGGGTCCCTCGTGGCAGTAGATGATGCGGCGCAGCTCGAGGCTGATACCCGAGAGCTGCACTCGATGGGTTACGCGCAAGAGCTCCGCCGAGGTCTCAGCGGGTTCTCGAACTTCGCGATCTCGTTCGCGATCATCTCGGTGCTCGCAGGAGCGCTGACGACGCTGTACCTGCCGTTGCTCGCAGGCGGTCCGCTGGCGGTCACGCTCAGCTGGGTCGTCATCGGGTTCTTCGCCCTGCTGGTCGGCATGTCCATGGCCGAGATCTGCTCGGCGATGCCGACCGCCGGCGGCTTGTACTACTGGGCGGCGAAGCTCTCGAGGGACGCCCGGGCCGGGGCCCGGAACAGCTGGTTCACGGGTTGGTTCAACCTGATCGGGCAGATCGGCGTCATCGCCAGCGTCGACTACGCGCTGTCGGTGTTCATCGCGGAGTTCATCTCGATCTACGAGACGAAGTGGCTCTTCTTCGACTCGACCACCGACTACAAGAGCGTGTTCTTCATCTACACGATCGTCCTCATCCTGCACGGGCTCCTGAACACCTTCGGGGTGCGGCTCGTGAAGATCCTCATGGACATCAGCGTGTGGTGGCATGTGTTCGGCACGGCAGTGATCATCGCCGCGCTGTTCATCATCCCGGACTCGAGCAAGACCGAGGGGCTGGGCTCGATCTTCGACTACAAGAACCTCACCGGGTGGGACTTCAAGGGCTCGGGCGTGTACGTGGTCATCATCGGCATGTTGATCGCGCAGTACACGATCACCGGCTTCGACGCGTCTGCACACGTGAGCGAGGAGACCAAGGGCGCCAACGTGAGCGCCCCCAAGGCGATCCTGCGGTCGATCTACTTGTCCGCGATCATCGCCTGGATCCTCGACATCGCCATCGTGCAGGCGATCCCGAAGGGCGCCTACGACTCCATTGCCACGTCGTTCATCCCGGCACCGCTTCGCGTGTTCGAGCAGGCGGTCGGCGGGAACATGGCCAAGACGATGATCTTCATCGCCATCGTCGGCCAGTTCTTCTGCGGCATGGCGTGTGTGACGGCGAACTCCCGCATGGTCTACGCGTTCAGTCGGGACGGAGCGCTCCCGGGCTCGAAGCTCTGGCACCGCATCAGCCCACGCACCCGCACGCCAACGAATGCCGTGTGGCTCGGTGTCACGCTGGCCTGGCTGCTCGGGATGCTCACGTTCCTGCAGAGCGCCAACTACGCGGTGGCGTTCTTCTCGATGGTGGGCATCACGGCCGTCGGGCTCTACCTGGCCTACGTCATCCCGGTGTTCCTGCGGCTGCGCAAGCGTGACTTCGTGCAGGGACCGTGGAACATGCGCGGCTGGAGCAAGCTGGTCGGCTGGACCGCGGTCATCTACGTGACGTTCATCAACCTCATGTTCCTCGCACCGCAGTTCGGACCCGTGAGCGCCTTCTGGCCACCGTGGGGCGGCGACTTCCTCCCGGGTGTCCCGAAGGTGAACAACTTCAACTTCACCGGCCCGATCATGATCCTCGCCACCATCTTGGTGTGGCTCTACTGGGAGCTCTCGGCAAAGAAGTGGTTCACCGGACCCAAGGTCATGGGTTCCGAGGAAGAGCTTCGTGCCATCGAGCAACACCTGGCAGCCATCGAGGCGGGCGAGGAGCCGCCCGAGGTGCTCCGCGAGCTGGAGGACAAGATGGACGCGAAGCACGGCAAGTCCTGACGCGTCCGGGAGCACGATCAGGGGCGCGACACCTCCGGGTGTCGCGCCCCTCGTGCTTCCCGGGGCGCGCAAGCAAAGGGAGTCTCCGGGGCCGCAGGGAGCACCATGAGCGACGACACCCAGCAGCTCCTCGAGCGGGTCCCCGGCTGGGCCGGAGGCGCGAAAGTGCTGCACGCCCTCGAGGGCGGGATCACCAACCGCAACCTGCTCGTCGACGTCGACGGCGAGCGCTTCGTTCTCCGCCTGACCGGCGCTGACACGCACCTGCTGGGCATCGACCGCGAGGTCGAACGAATCGCGAACACGCGTGCCGCGGAGCTCGGCCTCGCCCCCGAGGTCGTGGCCTTCCTCGAGCCCGAGCGGTACCTGGTCACCCGATTCGTCGCAGGGAGTGCGGCGGCGCCGGAGGTGATGTGCGCATTGCCGATGCTGTCGCAGGTCGCGATGATCCTCCGCACGTTCCACGAGTCGGGCCCGTTGCCAGGAACGTTCGACTGCTTCCGGGTCCCGGAGATCAGCGCGCGCAACGCCCGTGATCGTGGTGTCGCGATCCCCGACGCCTTCGACACGGCCCTCGAGCGGGCACGCGAGATCGAAGCCGCGTTCGACGCGTCGCCCGAGCCGCGGGTGCCCTGCCACAACGATCTTCTCAACGCCAACTTCCTCGTGGATGCATCGAGCGGAAGCGCGCGCGTGTGGCTGCTCGACTGGGAGTACGCCGGGATGAACGAGCGGTACTTCGATCTCGGCAACTTCTCCGTCAACAACGAGCTGGACGACGACACTGAGTCCACCCTGCTCACCGCCTACTTCGGCACGGTCACGCCGAGACGACGCGCCCGGTTGGCCCTGATGAAGATCATGAGCGACCTTCGCGAGGCGATGTGGGGCGTCGTGCAGCAGGGCATCAGCACGCTGGATTTCGACTACGTGGGGTATGCCGGACAGCACTTCGACCGCCTGCTCGGCAACGCCGCGGCGCCGGGATACCGTGCGTTGCTCGACGACGCCGCGGAACAGGACTGAGGATCGACATGCGCGATCGCGCCGAGATCGTGGTCGTCGGCGCCGGCGTCGGCGGCGCGAGCATCGCCTGGCACCTGGCGGAGATGGGCCACACCGACGTCGTCGTGCTCGAGCGGGCCGAGCCCACGAGCGGCAGCACCTTCCACTCGGCCGGCCTCGTCGGCCAGCTCCGCGGCTCCCTGCCGCTGACGCGCATGATGATGCACAGCGTCGACGTCTACCGGCGGCTCGAGGCGGAGGCCGCCGACACCGGCCGGTCACCCGGCTGGCTCGAGGTCGGCTCTCTGCGCATCGCGTCGACACCGGAGCGGATGGAGGAGCTCACCCGCCAGCACGGCTGGGCGAAGACCTTCGGGCTGCCGATGGAGATGGTGACCGCGTCCGAGTCCCGCGAGCTGTTCCCGCTCATGGACCCGACCGGGGTGCTCGGCGGCATCTGGCTCCCGACCGACGGGTACCTCGACCCGAGTGGGCTGACCTACGCGCTGCTCGGTGGAGCGAAGTCGCGCGGCGTCACGGTCGAGACGGGGACGCGCGTGACCGACCTCGTCGTGCGCGACGGACGGATCCGGTCGGTGGTCACCGACCACGGGACGATCGAAGCCGAGTCGGTCGTGCTCGCGTGCGGCATGTACACGACCGAAGTCGCCGCGCTCGCAGGCGTGAACGTCCCGATCGTGCCGATGGCCCACCAGTACGTGATCACGAAACCGATCGACGGCGTGACCGATGCACTTCCGCAGCTGCGCGACCCCGACAATCTCGTCTACTTCCGCCGCGAGTCGGGCGGACTCGTGTTCGGCGGCTACGAGCGCGATCCGGCGCCGTGGTCGCTGCACGGCGTCCCGGACGACTTCAACAACAAGTTGCTCCCCGAGGACTGGGACCGCTTCGCTCCGCTGTTCGAGAGCGCCATCGCGCGCGTCCCCGCCGTCGAGGACGTCGAGATCGTGCAGCTGATCAACGGTCCGGAGGGCTTCACTCCCGACAACGAGTTCGTCCTCGGTGAGAGCGAGGTCCACGGGCTCTTCGTCGCCGCGGGGTTCTGCGCGCACGGCATCGCCGGCGCCGGCGGTGTCGGCCGGGCCATCGCCGAGTGGGTCGTCGACGGCGAGCCGTCGTTCGACACGTGGAAGATGGACATCCGCCGCTTCGGTGCGCAGTACCGGAGCCGCGACTTCGCACTCGCTCGGGCGGTCGAGGTGTACTCGACCTACTACGACATCCACTATCCCAACGAGGAGCGCCACGCCGGGCGGCCGCTGCGACGCTCCCCCGCGTACGACCGTCTCGTGACCCTCGGTTGCTCGTTCGGCGAGAAGAGCAGCTGGGAGCGACCGAACTGGTTCGAGCCGCACGCGCCCGACGGCGACGAAGCAATGCGCCCCCACGGCTGGGCCGGTCAGCACTGGAGCCCGGCGATCGGCGTGGAAGCCATCGCAGCTCGGGACGCTGCGGTCCTCTTCGACGAGACGAGCTTCTCGAAGCTCGAGCTCCGTGGCCGCGGCGCCGCCGGGTTCCTCGACCGCGTGTGCGCGAACGAGATGGACCAACCGATCGGATCGGTGATCTACACGCAGCTGTGCAACGAGCGCGGTGGGATCGAATGCGATCTCACCGCGACCCGCGTGGCCGACGACCGGTACTTCCTCGTCACCGGCACCGCGTTCGGGAACCACGATCTCGGCTGGGTCCGCAAGCAGCAAGAGCTCCTCTCGGAGGGCGACGCGGTCACGGTGCACGACGTCACGGCCGGATTCGCGTGCTTCGGCGTCTGGGGGCCACGCACCCGCGAGGTGCTCGCGCCGCTGACCCTGGCCGACCTCGGGAACGACGCGTTCCCGTACCTCACCGCGCAGTCGATCACCGTCGGTGCCGTCCCGTGCCTGGCCCTGCGCGTCACCTATGTCGGTGAGCTCGGCTGGGAGCTCTACTGCCCCACCGAGTACGGCGCGTCGCTGTGGGACGTCCTGTGGGACGCGGGCGTGCCGCACGGGATGCTCGCCGGTGGGTACCGGGCCATCGACGCCCTCCGCGTCGAAAAGGGATACCGGGTGTGGTCGAGCGACATCACCCCCGAGGACAACCCGTACGAAGCCGGTCTCGGGTTCGCAGTGAAGCTCGAGAAGTCGACGCCCTTCGTGGGCCGCGAGGCCTTGCGGGCGGTGCGTGCGGAGGGACCGGTGCGGCGGCTCCGGTGTCTTCTGCTCGATGATCCGCTCGCCGTTCCCCTCGGCTCCGAGCCCGTGCGGGTCCCCGACCTGCTCGACGGAGCCGATGGTGCGATCACCGGGCGCGTCACCAGTGGCGGGTACGGCTTCCGAGTGGGCGCATCGCTCGCGTTCGCCTACCTTCCGGCGAACGTCGCCGAGCTGGGGCGCCGAGTCGAGATCGAGGTGTTCGGCGAGTGGATCGGTGCGACGGTCGTGCGCGACCCGGTCTGGGATCCGAGTGGCGAGCGCATCAGGGCTTGAGCGTGGGCCTGACAGGATGACAGCGGAGAAGGGAACCAGCATGAGTGACGTTCGAGGGATCATCGACGCAGCCACCATCGAGCGCCTCATCACTGAGGACGAGATCGACACGGTGCTGGTGTGCTTCCCCGACCTCCAGGGTCGTCTCATGGGGAAGCGGGTGACCGGGCACTTCTTCAAGGACCACGTGCTCGCGGACGGCGTCGAGGCGTGCAACTACCTCTTGGCGCTCGACGTCGACATGACGCCGCTCCCCGGGTACGAGTTCGCGAACTGGGACAAGGGCTACGGCGACTTCGTCTGCACCCCCGACCTGGCGACGATGCGCGTGGTGCCCTGGCTCGAGAAGACCGCGCTCGTGCTGTGCGACCTGTTCGACGAGAACACCGGCGAGCCCGTGGAGGTGGCACCGCGCCAGATCCTGAAGCGGCAGATAGAGCGCGCCGCCGCGGCCGGGTACCTCGTGAACTGCGGGTCGGAGCTCGAGTTCTACCTGTTCCGCGACTACTACGAGGAGGCGCAGGCGAAGGGCTACGCCGGTCTCGAGCCGCACTCCTCCGTCATCGAGGACTACCACATCCTCCAGACGACCCGAGACGAGTACCTCATCCGCGCGATCCGCAACGGCATCGACGGCGCGGGCATCACGGTCGAGTTCTCGAAGGGCGAAGCGGGCCGCGGGCAGCACGAGATCAACCTGCGCTACG
Organism: Acidimicrobiia bacterium; assembly: GCA_038321755.1. Classification (GTDB taxonomy): domain Bacteria; phylum Actinomycetota; class Acidimicrobiia; order IMCC26256; family PALSA-555; genus JALHSW01. The sequence continues at coordinate 13,783 of JBBQFJ010000042.1, forward strand.
CCGAGGCGTTGAAGATGGCCGACAACCACACCATCTACAAGAACGGAGCCAAGGAGATCGCGGGCATCAACGGACGCGCGCTCACGTTCATGGCCAAGTACGACATGGCCGAGTGCGGCTCGTCGTGCCACGTGCACTCGAGCGTGTGGTCGGCCGACGGGAAGACGCCGTTGATGCACGATGCCGACGGACCCGAGCACATGAGCCCGGTGTTCCGCGGGTGGCTCGGCGGCCAGCTCGCGCACGCGCGGGAGCTCTCGTGGCTCTACGCGCCGACGGTGAACTCGTACAAGCGGTACCAGCCCGAGTCGTGGGCGCCGACCGCGATCGCCTGGGGGCGCGACAACCGCACCTGTGGGTTCCGGGTGGTCGGCCACGAGGGCGCCGGCTTCCGGGTCGAGAACCGCATCCCGGGCGCAGACTGCAACCCGTACCTCGCGTTCGCGGCGACGATCGCGGCGGGCATGCACGGCATCGAGCACGGCGAGGAGCCGAGCGCTCGGTTCGACGGGAACGCGTACGAGGCCAAGGACGTCGACCGCGTCCCGTGGAACATCGTCGACGCGATCAACGAGCTCGAGCGGAGCGAGATGGCGGTCAGCGCGTTCGGTGCCGACGTGCATGCGCATCTCGTGAACACCGCGAGACAGGAGTGGTTGTCCTTCAGCCAGGTCGTCACCGACTGGGAGCGGCGTCGCTGCTTCGAGCAGTTCTGAAGGGTCCGATCGGCCGGATGATCGAGGAGCTGGACGCGCCGTGCACCGCAGGCCGCTGATCGCGATCCCGTCGTATCCGCGCGTCGCGCAGGACCGGATCACGGGCTGGCACACCGATCTGCTCGGGATCCCCGTCCGCTACCTCGAGTCCTTGCGACGGGCCGGCGGCGTCGAGGCGGTCGTTGCGACCGAGGGGCTCACGGAACAGGACGTCGACCACGTGCTCGAGCGCGTCGACGGGTTGATGATGCTCGGCGGTGACGACCTCTCTCCGGCGGCGTACGGCCAGGAGCCGCACCCGAAGACCTACGGGATCAACGACGACCGCGACGATGCCGAGCTGCTCTTCGCGCGCGTCGCGGTGGCGCGTGGCACGCCCACGCTGGCGATCTGTCGCGGGCACCAGATCCTGAACGTCGCGCTCGGGGGGACCCTCGACCAGCACATCAGCTCGGCCGACGACCCCGATGGGGAGCACGGCACGCCCGGTGTCGCCGGCGGCGACTCGCTGCACGACGTGTCGATCGACCAGGGCACCCGGCTCGCCGCAGCGCTCGCGGTGCCCCGTCCCGCGTGCCTCTGCCACCACCACCAGGCCGTCGCCGAGCCGGGTGCGGGGCTGCGCGTCGTCGCTCGTGCCGATGACGGCGTCATCGAGGCCACCGAGCTCGCCGATCCCAACGGCCCGTGGATCGTCAGCGTCCAGTGGCACCCCGAGGACACCGCGGCGAGCGATCCGACCCAGCAACGCCTCTTCGACGCCTTCGTCACCCAGATCCGGAGTGCCTGACCCCAAGAGAGGTGTTTTGGCGTCAGCAACACCCGCGTAAGAGGCGCTCAGCGACGCCGAAACACCGCGGTCAGGCCGAGTAGCGCTCGCGGAGCTCGTGCTTGAGGACCTTGCCGCCCGGGTTCCTCGGGAGCTCGTCGACGATCTCGAGCTGCTCGGGCACCTTCTGCTTCGCGAGCCCGGCGTCTGTGAGGAACTCGAAGAGCTCGGGCAACGTCGGCAGCTCCTGGGCGTTCGTCGCGACGATGATCGCGCACGCCCGCTCGCCGGTCTTCGGGTCGGGCAGACCGATGACGGCCGCGTCGGCGATCTTCGGATGGGTGAAGAGGAGGTCCTCGACCTCTTTGGCCGAGATGTTCTCACCGTGTCGGATGATGATGTCCTTCACACGACCGGTGATGCGCACGTGCAGGTCGTCGGGATTCATCACGCCGATGTCGCCCGTCTTGAACCATCCGTCCTCGTCGAACGCCGCGGCGTTGAGTGACTCGTCGAGGTAGCCGCGACACACCTGCGGACCCTTGGCCCGGATCTCGCCCTCTTCCCCGATCGGGACGGCCTGCCCGTCGAGCTTCACGAACCGCAGCTCGACCCCGGGGGTCGGGGCGCCTTCCGTCTCGGCGAGCTGGACGTCGCCGTCGCGCACCGAGCACATGGTGAGGATCGGCGCCTCGGTGAGCCCGTAGCCCGACACGATCCCGACGCCCCCGAGCTCTTCGCGCACGTCGTAGTGGAGCTGCGGCGGCTTCGGCGCACCACCGCCCGGGTACGCGCGGACGTCCGGGAAGAGTGGCGTGTCCGGATGGGTCCGCTGGGCGGCGAGGTACGCCATGTGGAACGGCGTGCCGGCGCCTGCGAGCGTGAGGTGCTCGCGCTGCAGGACCGGGATGGTCGTCTTCGGCACGAACGCCTCGACGAACACGCAGACGCACCCCGTGATCAGCATCGTGTACAGCCAACCGATCCCCCCGATGTGCGTGAAGGGGAACACCATCGCGGCACGGTCGTCGCCGGTGATCTCGAGCGCCTCGATCATGCCGACCGCCGAGGCCTTCACCGTGAGGTCGGTGTGTCGAGCGCCCTTCGGGTCGGCGGTCGTACCCGACGTGTAGAAGATCCAGCGGACGGGCGCGTCGGCCGCGGTCGTCGAAGCCGGCGGGCGTGGGAGCGTCGCCGGGTCACCGTCGGGCAGCGCGCGATCGACGACGAGCACCTCGAGGTTCGGCAGCTCGGCCGCGATCGCACGGGCCTCGCCGGCGAACGCTCGCCCCCGCCATGCTTCGGGAACGACGAGCAGCTTCGCGCCAGTCTGCTCGGCGATGAAACGCATCTCGCGCGGCCCGAGCATCGGGATCATCGGGTTCTGCACCGCGCCCAACCGCGCCAGCGCGGCGACGAGCACGGCCGACTCGATCCACGTCGGCAGCATCCACGAGACCGCGACGTCGGGACCGATGCCCTGCGCGGCCAGTCCGGCGGCGGCACGCTCGGCCTGGTCGCGGAACTCGCGCCCGGTGATCGTGCGCTCGCCCTCGTCGACCGCGATCGGGACGTCGGGCGCGATGGCCGCGCGCTGCTCGACGAGCTCCCACAGCCCCAGGTCGCTCATGCCTGCTCCCGCCCGATCAACCGCACGTGATCCCACCGTCCATGCTCACGATCTGGCCCACCATGTAGCGCCCCTCGTCGGACGCAACGAAGGAGATCAATCCGGCGATCTCCTCCGGCTCTGCGTACCCGATCGGCGACGTGATGCCGGCGAAGTCCTCGGGTTGCGCACCCTCCGGGAACCCCCACGTCGAGATCATGTTCGTGTTCATCCCGCCCGGTGCGATCGCGTTGACGCGTACGCCCCGCGCGCGGTACTCGACGCCGAGGGCGCGCGTGAGGTTCACGACGCCACCCTTCGACGCGCAGTACGCCGCCGAGTAGGGCTGGCCCATGAGCCCGGCGTTGGACGCCACGTTCACGATCGTCCCGCCACCCGCGAGCATGTGGCCGAGCACCGCACGGCACATCAGGAACGTGCCCGTGAGATTGACGCCGATGATGCGGTTCCAGCTCTCGGGCGTCTCTTCCTCGGTGCGCGCGAACTTCCCGACCCCAGCGCAGTTCACGAGGACCTCGGGGCGACCCAGGTCGTTGGCGACCTGGCCCACCCCGGCCTCCACGGAACCCCAGTCACTCACGTCGACGGCGTAGGCCCGCGCGGTGCGACCGTCAGCCTCGATGCCCTTCGCGGTCTCGGTTGCGGCCGCCTCGTCGAGATCGAACACGGCAACGAGTGCCTGGTCGTCGGCCAGGCGACGGGCGGTGGCCCGTCCCAGCCCGGACCCGGCCCCCGTCACGATCGCGACCCGATCCGTGAAGCGCGCCATTGGATTCCCCCTGCATTCGACTGCTGCGTCCTCGAGTGTGGACGGCGGCGGCAATCTAACAACCCGCCAGATGCGACACCACACCCCGATACCATCGCTCGCCGTGTCCGAGACGCGGCTGGTGGCCGATCTGTTGCGCGACGCCGCGAGCGCCTTTCCCGACCGTGATGCCTACGTGCACGGCGAGAAGCGCTCGAGCTACGCATGGCTCGATCGGGCCGCCGACGGCTTCGCCGCGACGCTCCTCGAGCACGGTGTCGAGCGCGGCGACGTCGTCGTGCTCCTGCTCCCCTCCTCCACCAAGCTCGCGGTCTGCTACCTCGGCGCGCTCCGGGTGGGCGCGATCACCTCGGCGGTGAACCTGCGGCTCGGTCCCCGCGAACAAGCGAGCATCTTCGAACGCACCCAGCCCCGTGTCACGGTGGTGGGCGACGGTGCTGCGGTCCCGTCGGGCGTCGACCCCGGGATCGTGCTCCCGGTCACGGCCCTCAAGGAGGCCTTCGCCGCCGATCCGCCCGTTCGCGCGGTGCGGCTCGACCCGTCCGACCCGACCTGCATCGTGTGGACGAGTGGCACCACCGGGGTGCCCAAGGGCGCGGTCTACGACCACGAACGTCAGGCCGCGATCTCACGCAACGTCGGTGAGCTCACCGCGCCGGGCGACCGTCGCCTCGTCGTCCTCCCGTTCCCGCACGTCGGCTACATGACGCGCATGTGGGACGAGCTCGCGAACGCGACCACGATCGTGATCGCGGGGGAACCCTGGAGCGCCGCCGAGACCCTCCGCATCATCCGGGACGAGGCGATCACCATGGGGACGGGCGTGCCGACCCAGTGGTCGCTCGTCCTCGACCACCCCGACGTCGCCCGCACCGACTTCTCGGGTCTGCGCGTGGCGGCGATCGGCGGCGCGTCGATCCCGCCGGAGCTCGTGCGCACGATGCGCGAAACGCTCGGCTGTCCGGTGATCACGCGCTACACGAGCACCGAGGCCGGCGTCACCACCAGCACGCTCGTCACCGACACCCCTGAGGTGATCGCGAACACAGTCGGGCGGCCGACACCCGAGGTCGAGCTCCTCGTCGTCGATCCCGCCACCGCTGCACCCGTAGCCGCCGGTGACGTCGGCGAGGTGATCTGTCGTTCGCCTGCGATGATGCGCGGCTACTGGCACGATCCGGAGCAAACCGCGACCGTCATCGACCCGGACGGGTGGTTGCACACCGCGGACCTCGGGTATGTCGGTGACGATGGCAACCTGCGGCTCGTCGGTCGGCTCAAGGAGATGTACATCCGCGGTGGCTACAACGTGTACCCGGCCGAGGTCGAGGCGGTGCTCTCCGAACATCTCGCCATCGCCGCCGCCGCCGTCGTCGGTGCACCCGACCCGGTGCTCGGCGAGATCGGCGTGGCGTTCGTCGTGCCCGCACCGGGTGCCGGAACCGAGGCCCTCGAACGGGACGCGGTACGAGCCTGGTGCCGGGACCGCCTCACGGACTACAAGTGCCCAGACCGGATCATCGTCCTCGACGAGCTGCCGGTCACCGCGATGATGAAAGTCGACAAGCGCGGGCTCCTCGAGCTCGCGACGACAGTGGCCCCTGCAGATGGAGGAACGACATGAGTGGATCCGAGGATCGCTACCAGACGCCGTCGGTACCACGCGACGATCGACCCATCCGGGTGGGGTCGCTCCTCTTCACGATGGTCGAGCCACACAAGGGTCACGAGGTCGCGTACAACCGCTGGTACGAGCGCTACCACTTCTACGCGGGTTGCATGGTCGGCAAGTGGCAGTTCGCCGGCGCGCGGTACGTCGCGACGAGCGACTGCAAAGCACGGCGCTACCCGGCCGACTCACCGATCGCGCCCGACCCCACCGTCGGTTCCTACCTCGCGGTGTACTGGGTGCTCGACGGTGAGCACGACGAGTGGAACGAGTGGGGTGTCGAGCAGGTCAACTGGCTCCACGCCAACGACCGCATGTTCACGGAGCGCGATCACATCCACACCGCGCTGTACGAGTACGCCGGTGAGGCGAACGCTCCCGGGAGCCACATGCCCGTCGAGCTCGCGCTCGACCGCGCGTACGCGGGCCTCGTCGTGTTCATCGGCGAGATGGCCGACGGCATCGACGCCACGAAGGTGACCGCGTGGCTCCAGGACATGCCGAGCACCGCCGACGTCGCCCTGGTGGGCACGCCGCTGCCGTTGCGATCCGACCGGCCGGCGGACGTGCCCGACACCCAGGCTGACAACCGAGTCCTGATCCTCGGGTTCATCGAGCAGGACCCGATCGGCACCTGGGACGCACGCTTCACCGGGCTCGGTGCCGACTTCGCGGCTGCCGGCCTCGGCAAGATCGTCTTCGCATCGCCGTTCCTCGCGACCGTGCCCGGCACGGACACCTACACCGATCAGCTCTGGTAGCCGTAGGGGCAGTGCCGACAGCCCGACTCGCAGCACGTGCCTCGCGCAGCGAGGTACGCCTCCGTCATCACGAACAGGCCCGTCCGCGGATCGACGTAACCGTCGTTGCCGGCCGCGACCGCGGCATCGTGCGCGGCAACGACATCGCCTGGCAGGTCGGGTGGCAGTCGCTCGTCCACGAACCCGAGCGTACGAGCCGCAGCCTGGCCCTCTAGCCTGCGGACGTGCGCCTCGCCCGCTTCCGCATCCCCGACGCGTCGGCCGAGCCCGGCTCGGATCCGACTGCCGGGATGGTCGCCACCGGGATCGTCGACGGTGACGAGCTCATCCACGTCGGCGCGACGGAGCCGGTCGCGCTGCTCGCGGCGGGCGGCGACGCGCTCCTCACGTCGGCGCACGACGACCGGACCCGCCATCCGATCGCCGAGGTCGAGCTGCTCGCGCCGGTCCCGAACCCCCGCAAGTTCCTCGCCATCGGCATCAACTACGCGGACCACATCCGCGAGACGGGCCGCGAAGCACCGACGTTCCCCGTGTTCTTCAACAAGCAGGTCACCTGCGTCGCCGGCCCCCACGAATCGATCCAGGTCCCACGCGTCAGCAGCGACGTCGACTTCGAGGGCGAGCTGGGCATCGTCATCGGTCGCCGCTGTCGTCACGTGCCCGTGGAGCGCGCGCACGAGGTGATTGCGGGCTTCCTCGTCGTGAACGACGTGACGGTCCGCGACTGGCAGTACCGGTCCCCCACCTGGACGCTCGGCAAGTCGTTCGACACGCACGGCCCGATCGGACCGTGGATCACCACACCGGACGAGATCGGCGATCCCCAGGACCTTCGGATCCGCACCACACTCAACGGCGAGACGATGCAGGACGAGTCGACCGCGGAGATGATCTTCGGCTGCGCCGAGCAGATCGCGACGCTGTCGACCGCGTTCACGCTCGAGCCGGGCGATCTCATCTCCACCGGCACGCCGGCGGGGGTCGGCGTCGCCCGGCAACCGCCCGTGTTCCTGCGGGCGGGCGACACCGTGCGAGTGGAGATCGACGGCCTCGGCGCGATCGAGAACCCGGTGGTCGACGAACCCGCCGACACCATCCGGTTCTGATCCGATGCCGGGGATCTTCGATCGGTTCAAGCGGGGACAGGACCTCCATGACATCGGGACCGACCCGGACGTCCGGTACACCTACGCGAACGAGCGCACGTTCCTCGCGTGGAGTCGTACATCGCTCGCGCTGGTGGTCACCGGGATCGCCGCCACCCAGCTCCTGCCCAAGTTCGACATCGAGTTCGGCCGCCGACTCATCGGCATCCCGCTCATCATCCTCGGTGCCGTGCTCGAGATCGCGAGCTACCGGGAGTGGGTGGCCAACGAGCGCGCGATGCGCCTCGGTGAATCCCTGCCTGCGACCCGCATGGCCGTCGTGCTCACGATCGGCATCGTGATCGTCGCCATCTTCGCCACGATCGTGGCGGTCGTCGGGTGAACGAACCCTCGCCCACGCCGTACAGCCACGACTCGTTCGAGGAGCGCACCGAGTTCGCATGGACGCGCAGCGGCGTCGCGCTGCTCGCGGCAACCGCGGTCTTCGCGCGCCACGTGCTGGTCGACGAGTTCCGGCCCGGCGACGTGATCGCGTTCGTGCTCCTCGCCCTCGCCCACCTCGGCTGGGGCATGGGGATCTTCGGGTGGGGCGGCGAGCACCGCCAGTCCCGGCCGTCGACGCAGCGATCGGCGACCGAGCTCGGCGCCGTGACCATCGGCACCGTGCTCCTCGCCGTCGCCGGCCTCATCATCACCTTCGTCAACTGAAGGTCCGTTGGCCGGAGCGCGGCACGGCATCGGGCTATCGTCCGCGCTCCATGTTGATCGACCACTACCTGCGCGGCGATCTCCCGATGGCGGGCGAGCTCGCGCGTGATCTGGAAGCGATCGGGTTCGACGGGCTGTACACGGCCGAGGGTCCGCACGAACCGTTCTTCCCGCTCCTCCTCGCGGCGGAGCAGACGACGCGCCCGACCCTGTTCACGAACATCGCAGTGGCCTTCGCGCGCAGCCCGATGGACCTCGCCCAGATGGCGAACGACCTCCAGCACGCGGCTGCAGGACGGTTCGTCCTCGGCCTCGGTTCCCAGATCCGCCCCCACATCGAACACCGCTTCTCGATGACGTGGAGCCGACCGGTCACGCGGATGCGCGAGATGGTGCAGGCGATCAAAGCGATCCAGACGGCGTGGAACGACCACACACCGCTCGCGTTCCGAGGCGAGATCTACCAGCACACACTCATGACCCCGTTCTTCGACCCCGGCCCGAACCCGTACGGCCCACCGCCGGTGTGGGTGGCGGCACTGGGCCCGAAGATGACTGCATGCGCGGCCGAGGTCGGTGACGGGCTGCTCGTGCACCCGTTCCACACGGGCAAGTTCGTCCTCGAGCACGTCGCGCCCTCGGTCGACGGAGGGCTCGACCGGTCGGGGCGCACCCGGGACGCGTTCACCGTCTCGGCCACGCCCATCGTCTGCACGGGGAGCACAGATGAGGAGATGGAGCGCGCGGTCACGCACGTGCGCGGGCTGCTCGGCTTCTACGGTTCCACACCCGCGTACCGCGTCACCCTCGACGCCCACGGTTGGGGCGACCTGCAGACCGAGCTGCACGCCCTCACGAAGCAGGGGCGTTGGGACGAGATCGGCAGCGTGATCCCCGACGAGGTGCTCGAGACGGTGGCGGTACACGGCGCCCCCGAGGAGATCGCCGGGTTGCTCGCCGCGCGGTACGGCGACGCGGTCGATCGAGTCGGGCTCTCGATGCCGTACGACGCGAGCCGCACGACTCTGGAAGGGATCGTCGCCGGGTTCCGAGCGGCGAGCGGGGCCCCATCGTGAGCGGGCGAGTCGCGCTGGTGACCGGTGCCGGACAAGGAATCGGCGAAGGCATCGCGACGGCGCTCGCTGCAGATGGTCTGAGCGTCGCGGTGAACGACTTCCACGCGGACCGGGCCGAGCGGGTGGCCGACGCGATCGTCGCGGCCGGTGGGCGCGCGCTCGCCGTGACTGCCGACGTCACCAGCCTCGACGAGGTGCTGGGGATGGTCGCGACCATCGAGCGCGACCTCGGACCGGTCGACGTGCTCGTGAACAACGCCGGCATCCCCGCCGACGGGTTCGTGCCCCGCACGTTCCGAGAGATGCCGCCCGAGGACTGGGACAAGTTCCTCCGCCTGAACGTCTACGGCGTGCTCAACGGCTGCAAGGCCGTCGTCGAAGGGATGTGCAAGCGCGGCTGGGGCCGGATCGTCACGGTGTCGTCCGAGGGCGGACGGATCGGCATGCCCACGGGCATCTCGCTCTACGGCGCCGGCAAGGCCGGTGCACTCGGCTTCTCGCGCCATCTCGCCGCCGAGCTCGTCGGTCTCGGCGTCACCGTCAACTCAGTGGCTCTCGGGTTGATGGCGAAGGGCCCCGACGACGACCGGCGTCCGCCGTGGCCGACCGCACGCCTCGGCACCGCGGACGACGTCGCCGGTGCCGTGTGCTTCCTCGCCTCCGACGCCGCGTCGTGGATCACTGGGCAGGTGCTCGGGGTCAACGGCGGCGGAGCCATGATCTGATCCATCCGCTCCATCGATCCATCCGTTCCATCCGCTCCATCGATCCATCCGCTCCATCGATCCATCCGCTCCATCG
>JBBQFJ010000043.1:0-23647 GCA_038321755.1 Acidimicrobiia bacterium
GCGATCGCGTCGAGCACGCGCTTCGCCCCACCGGGCTCGTCCTCGGCCCGTCGCGGGTCGACCGCGTAGAAGAGGTGCAGGACTCCCCACCCGGAAGATGCCTCGACCGGCTCACGACCGTCCGCCGTCATGCTGTGAGGGTACTTGCGGACTCCGTGCGAGCCGCTGCCGTGCGCCCGGGCTCCCCAGCGGCTGCCGACATAGCGCGAGCGCGTCATTGCAGGGTCACGGGCTCAAGGACCGGGCCCGTGCCGACCGATGCACTCCGGGTCGGCATCCCGATTGCGGACACCACATCGTCAGGAACCTGGCTGTGCCGGCCCTTGCAAGAGGGTCGGTAGTGCTCCACGAGCCGGGGGTTGAAACGCCCGTCCTCTCCCCGCAAGGGGAGGGGGCGAGTGGGGAGACCTCCGGTCACGGGAGCGGCGCCGGCTCTCTCCAGGGGTCGGCAAGGGCGGGCGAGCGGCGATGTGGCTCCCGGAGTCGGGATGGCGAGCACCCTGCACCGGTCGGGGCGACCGGGAGCAGGCGATGGCAGGACCTTGGGAGGCAACGGTGAGCACGGGACTTTCACGTCGGGCGTTCCTGGGTTCCGTCCTGGGCGCGGGTGCCCTCGCGGTCCCGCTTGCCGCTGCGAGCCCGGCTGCCGCGTCCACGAGCACGCTCTACCTGCTCAACCCCGACTGGGGCGCCGGCAACCCCACCTGCGTGCCGAACCACGGACAGGTCGGATGTGGCGGCTGCTACGCGTGCGTCGCGCACTACCACAACAAGCTGTTCGCGACCGCGGCCGCGGCCGAGGCCGGGCGTGCCCACCCCCGCTGCCGCTGTCTCGTCCAGGAGGCGTTCGCCGTCGATCCCGGCACCTATGACGAGCTCTTCGTCAACGGGGCCAGCGTCGACCGACGGACCGCGGGCGTCAACGCACTGCTGGCGCGATCGACCGCGGCGCCGGTGAGCGCTCCCGCGGACGTCGTGAACGCGTCGAGCGGCTCGCTCGCGTTCACGGGTTCGCCGCTGCTCCCCCTGGCCGCCACCGGTGCCGGCGCGGTGGCGATCGGCGCGGTGATGCTGCGCGGCTCGCGTGCCAAGCCCGCGGCCGTCCCCGTGAGCGCGTCGACCTGCAGCGCGCCCGACTGAGCTGCTGCGCGCCGGCGCGACTCAGGACCGAGACCCTTCGACCGCCTCGACGGCGGCGAGGTGGAACGGGAAGTGCCGGGCCATCACGTCGCGGACCTGGGCGTCGGCCTCCCAGCCCTCGCCCTCGACGAGGAGCCGGAAGAAGCGGCGCATGAACGCGCCCTCGACGTACGCGCGCTGGATGCGCGGCGGCTCGTCCTGGACGATCTCGCGCATGATCGGCGGACAGACGGTGACGACCTCGTGCTCGACGTCTGCGAGCACCGGGTCGCGGAACTCCGCCTCGAAGTCGTCGAACCAACCGACGGCAAGCTCATCCGCGATGCGGGGATCGTCGCGGGCGACACCGAGGTACGGCTCACGGTCGAAGAAGCGCAGCGACGCACCCGGGAGCACGGGCCGGTAGTCGGCCCACTTCGCCACAACCAGGTTCCGCACGGTCGCCTCGTGCATGTCGTGAGTATGCGCGAACGACACCCCAATGTCGTGGACATCACGAGATCAGGGCTCGACGGGGCCGAGGAAGGGCTCGAGCTGGTCGGCGACCGTATCGAGGGGCACCACCTGCTCCGCCGGCGGCCTAGACGCGTCGAGCTCGGTCCCGAAGTCGTAGTACTCGCCGCTGACCGCGAGCTCCGGCCCCTCGCCCTTGATCGCGAACGACAGGTAGGTCGCGTAGACCACGATCCGACCGTCGTGGTCGAGCCAGAGGTTCACCGGCGCGGTGCCCCGCCCGGCCCGCTCGAGCCGGCGCAGGTCGCGCCTCGTCGCGGCATCGGCGGGGATCCCGCCCGCTTCGACGATCGTGCGCACCGGCACATCCACGACGTAGTGCCGCGTCTTCACGCCCCCACGAGCCTCGTACGGGCCCACGAATCGCGGGCGCCCCACGAAGTCGCTCGCGTACGCCAGCGCACTCGTCGTGCTCGCCGCCGACTGCAGGCGCGCGGTCGGGACCTCGACCCACCGCGCCCCCGGTGGGAGCGTGAAGGACGCCGAACCGACGTACGTGACCTCGTTCGACGGTGCGATGACGTCGAGCGTCGTGTCCGGCTCCTCACCGTACGGGTCGACGAGCACCTCGAACGACGCGACCGACACGCCGATCGCGGGGTCCACGGTCCCCTCGGCGCGGAACGGGATGACCGTGCGACCGGGGGCAGGGGGGTCGGCGGGGACGTCCAGTGCCACCTCGATGCCGTAGCGACGCGGGCCGGCGTCGAGCGTGCGCTGCGCCGCATCACGCAGCCTGCGCACCTCGTCGCGCGTGACCTTCCGGAGCACGGACGCACCGACGTCGGCCCGACGCACGACGGGTTCGACCGCCGTGAACGCGGCGGCGACGAGGAGGAGGGCGAGCACGATGCGCCGCATCGCACGACGTTAGGGGACGCGACAAGGGCGCCCCGGAGGGCGCCCTTGTGCAGGATCTCAGTATGGGTTTGGGACTAGAAGTCCATCCCGCCCATGCCACCCATGTCGCCACCGGGCATGCCGCCAGGCATGCCACCGGCCGGAGCGGGCTCCGGCTTGTCGGCGACGACCGCTTCCGTGGTGAGGAAGAGGGCTGCGATCGAGGCTGCGTTCTGCAGCGCCGAGCGCGTCACCTTGGCGGCGTCGATGACGCCGGCCTTGATGAGGTCCTCGTACTCCTCGGTCGCCGCGTTGAGGCCGTTGGCACCCTTGAGGCCACGCACCTTCTCCACGACGACGCCACCCTCGAGACCGGCGTTCAGCGCGATCTGCTTCAGCGGCTCCTCGAGCGCACGGGCCACCATCCGGGCGCCAGTCGCCTGGTCACCGTCGAGCGTCTTCGCGAACTCGAGCACCTTGGCCTGGGCCCGCAGGAGTGCGACGCCACCACCGGCGACGACACCCTCCTCGACCGCAGCCTTGGTGGTCTGCACCGCGTCCTCGATGCGGTGCTTCTTCTCCTTGAGCTCGACCTCGGTCGCCGCACCCACCTTGATGATGGCCACGCCGCCCGACAGCTTGGCGAGACGCTCCTGGAGCTTCTCGCGGTCGTAGTCGGAGTCGGTGTTGTCGATCTCGCCCTTGATCTGGGCGATGCGACCGGCAACCTGGTCCTTGGCGCCGGCACCCTCGACGATCGTCGTCTCGTCCTTGGTGACGACGATCTTGCGGGCAGTCCCGAGCAGGTCGAGCCCGACGTTCTCGAGCTTCAGACCGACCTCCTCGGCGACGACCTGACCACCCGTGAGGATCGCGAGGTCCTCGAGCATCGCCTTGCGACGCTCACCGAAGCCCGGAGCCTTGACGGCAACCGACTTGAACGTGCCACGGATCTTGTTGACGACGAGGGTGGCGAGCGCCTCGCCCTCGATGTCCTCGGCGATGATGGCGAGCGGCTTGCCCGTCTGCATCACCTTCTCGAGGACCGGCAGCATGTCCTTGACTGCCGAGATCTTCGAGCTGACGAGGAGGATGTAGGCGTCGTCGAGGACGGCCTCCATGCGCTCCGGGTCGGTGACGAAGTACGGCGAGATGTAGCCCTTGTCGAACCGCATGCCCTCGACCAGGTCGAGCTCCATGCCGAACGTCTGGCTCTCCTCGACGGTGATGACACCGTCGGTGCCGACCTTCTCGAGTGCTTCGGCGATCATCGAGCCGACTTCCATGTCGGCCGCGGAGATGGCGGCGACGTTGGCGATCTGCGCCTTGTCGGTCTCCACCTTCTGCGAACCGGCCTTGATGGAGTCGACCGCAGCCTCGACCGCAGCCTCGATGCCCTTCTTCAGGACCATCGGGTTCGCGCCGGCGCCCACGTAGCGGAGGCCCTCACGGACCATCCCCCACGCGAGCACCGTGGCCGTCGTCGTGCCGTCACCGGCGACGTCGTCGGTCTTCTTGGCGACTTCCTTGACCAGCTCGGCGCCGATCTTCTCGATCGGGTCCTCGAGGTCGATCTCCTTGGCGATGGAGACACCGTCGTTGGTGATCGTGGGTGCGCCCCACTTCTTCTCCAGGACGACGTTACGGCCCTTGGGCCCGAGGGTGACTCGAACGGCATCGGCGAGCTTGTTCATGCCCGCTTCGAGAGAACGGCGGGCGTTCTCGGCGTACGCGATCTGCTTCGGCATCGTGTGGTTCCCTTTGCGTGTGAGGCTGCGTGGTGGGATTTCGAGGCTCTCAGCCCGGACGTCCGACCGGAAGGAATTAGCAGTCGGACGAGGTGAGTGCCAGGAACCATGTTGGCACTCTCGACCGGAGAGTGCAAACGGGCGCCGCCGGAGGGCTCGCGCCGAGGGAGCAGTACATTCGCAAGCGATGGCCGAGATGCACGACGCGACCGAGGCGTACCTCGAGACGATCCTCGAGATCGAGGAGGAGGGCGTCACGCCCATCCGCGCCCGGCTCGTCGAGCGTCTCGGACTCTCGGCGCCGGCGGTGTCCGAGCAGGTCAACCGCCTCGTCGACCAGGGCTACGCCGAGCTCCTCGACGACCGCACCCTGAGGCTCACGACGTCCGGGCGCCAGCTCGCGACCTCGATCGTGCGGCGCCACCGGCTCGCAGAGCGCCTGCTCGTCGACGTCATCGGGCTCGAGTGGGAGAAGGTCCACCGGGAGGCCGACCGCTGGGAGCACGCGATCTCGGCCGACGTGGAGGAGAAGCTCGTGGAGCTGCTCGGCGATCCGATGACCTGCCCGCACGGCAACCCGATCCCCGGGTCGCGCCAGCAGGCCGAGTTCGTGCCGACGGTCGTGCTTTCGCAGGCCGAGCCCGGGCGCGTCACGGTCACGCGGGTGAGCGAGCGACTCGAGGTCGACGACGCCGCGATCTCGCTCATCGCGAAGGGCGGGCTCATCCCCGGCTCCACGGCCGAGGTACTCGACCACCGCGCCGAGGGTGTCGCCGTGCGCACCGATGCCGGCGAGCGCGTCGTGCCCGACGAGATCGCCAGCCTGCTCTGGGTCGCGCCGGCCTGACTCCTGGTCTCCGGCGGAGCGGATGCGCTAGACGCCAGCGGCGACGAGCACGAGCTCGGTGCCGGCGCCCAGCGCGACGCCTGCGAAGAGGCCCCACATGAGCATCTCGGTGCGACCGAACCGCAGCGCCACGCTCAGCAGCTGGACGACGACGTACAGGATCGAACCCGCGGCGAGACCCAGGAACAGGATGTTCAGGTTCTCGTCGACGAACGACTGCCCGACGAGCGTGCCGATGAACACCGGCAGACCACCGATCAGCCCGAGCAGGCCGAGGAAGGCCCAGGACGGACGCTCGGTCTCGCCGGCCATCGGCGCGACGATCCCGAAGCCCTCGGTCGCGTTGTGGACGCCGAAGCCGATGATCAGGAGGAGGGCGAGACTGAACTGGTCGTTGGCGGCCGACTGACCGATCGCGAGCCCTTCGGCCAGGTTGTGGACGCCGATGCCGATCGCGATGAACAGCGCAAGGCGCTTCGGCTCGGTGAGCGCATGGATGCCGCGCACCGAGCGGAACTCCTGGACCGCCGCCGCACCCGGCCCGATGCTCGCCTTCGCTGCGGCGGTGCGTCCACGCATCCAGCGGTCGTAGTAGACGAGCGCGAGCAGTCCGATCCCGAACGCCACCGTGAAGACCGCGGCGCGGGCGATGAACTCACCCCAGGAGCCACCGCTCTTGACCGTGACCTCTGCGAGCGCGTCCTCCACGGGCTCGAACCCGTGGATGAACGTCTCGATGAGCAGGAAGAGGAGCACGCCGGCCGACGCTGCGTTCAGCCACGCGCGCATGTTCGTGGAGACGTTGCGGGCTCGCCCGACGGGCAACCCGATGAAGATCGTGAGCCCCGCGATCAGACCCAGCAACAGGACATCGCCCTCGGACACCGCACACCCCTCGACGCTCGGTCCTCCCGCCACCCGCCGTCTGGTCGGGTGGAAAGAAGGTTAGGTTGACCTTAGAGAACCCCGGGTCGGGTCGTCAACCCCTCCCGACCCGGCCTCCGCGGTCACGGCGGCGAGCTCGGCGATCCGGCCGAGCAGGAAGCGCTCCTCGGGCTCCGACGGGCAGCAGGCGAGGGCAGCCTCGTAGGCGGCCGCAGCTTCGGGGGTGCGCCCGAGGCGGGCGAGCAGGTCGGCCCGGGCGACGTGGAACGGGTGGTAGCCCTCCAGCCCGTCGATCGACTCGAGCAGGGCCAGCCCGGCCTCCGGGCCATCGACCTCGGCCAGCGCGACCGCGCGGTTGCACCGCACCACGGGTGACGGGTGCCGCGCGTCGAGCTGCGCGTACCGTTCGGCGATCCGCCGCCAGTCGGTGTCGGCATAGGTCGCGGCCGTCGAGTGCCCGGCCGCGAGCTCGGCCTGCAGGACGTAGCGCCCGGCACCGGGCGCGCCGACGACCCGGTCGAGGATCACGACACCTTCGTCGATCTTCGCCCGGTCCCACCGCGACCGGTCCTGGTCCCGGAGCAGCACGAGGTCGCCCTGCTCGTCGGTACGGGTCGCGCGGCGCGCATCGGTGAGGAGCAGCAGCGCCAGGAGCCCGGCGACCTCGGCGTCGTCGGGGAGCAGGTCGTGGAGCAGTCGGGCGAGGCGGATCGCCTCGTCACAGAGGTCGACCCGCACGAGCGCGTCCCCTGCGCTCGCGGTGTGACCTTCGGTGAAGACGAGATACGCGACGGCCAGCACCGCGGGCACCCGTTCGGGCAGCTCGTCGTCGCTCGGGATGCGGTACGGGATGTTCGCGACCGCGATCTTCTGCTTCGCGCGCACGAGCCGCTTCGCCATGGTCGGCTCGGGCACGAGCAGCGCACGGGCGATCTCGGCCGTCGTCAGCCCGCAGAGGGTGCGCAGGCTGAGCGCGACCCGCGCCTCGATCGCGAGCGCCGGGTGACAGCAGGTGAAGATCAGCCGCAGCTCGTCGTCGCGCACGACGCTGTCCGGCAGCGGCACGGTCTCGGCGGAGAAGAGGACGCGGGCGCCGGCCTCCTCCTTCTCTTCGCGACGGCCTTCGCGACGCAGGGTGTCGAACCCTTTGTTTCGGCCCACCACGGTGAGCCAGGCACGCGGGTCGTCCGGGATCCCGTCTTGGGGCCACCGTTCGAGCGCGACGATCGCCGCGTCCTGCACGGCGTCCTCGGCGAGCTGGATGCTGCCGAAGGTCCGAGCGAGGGTGGCCAGGACCCGGCTCCCCTCGACCCGGACCAGCTCGGCGAGCTCGGCGTCGGCGAGCGTCACATGGGCCTTCGTCACATGGGCCTTCGTCACATGGGGATGACGGGTCGGACCTCGACCTTGCCGTTCCACGCCGCGGGGATCTGCGCGGCCAGAGCGATCGCCTCGTCGAGGTCGGCGCACTCGAGCAGGTAGAACCCACCGAGGATCTCCTTGGTCTCGGCGAACGGACCGTCGCTCGTGACGACCTCGCCCCCCTTGCCGCCCTTGACCTGGACCGTCGTCGCGGTGGTCGTCGGCTGCAGCGCCGCACCGCCGCGGATGGCGCCCGACGCGGCAGCCCCGAACTCCGCGTACTGGCCGATCAGCTCTTGCTGGGACGGATCCGACCAGTCGGCGTCCTGGTCGTGGTACGTGAGTGCTGCGTAGGTGGGCATCGTGCGCTCCCTCGATCTGGATGGCGACGGAACGGGACTCCGGTCCGTACCCGGAGGACGAACGGACCCGGCCGAGATGGACACCCGGCCGGGATCGCCCGTCCGGGTCGTTCGGCCATCAGCCTCCGGCGACCGCGGGGACGATGCTCAGCGTCTGGCCGGCGATGACCGGCGTCTCGAGACCGTCGAGGAACCGGATGTCCTCCTCGGCGAGGAAGACGTTCACGAAGCGTCGCAGCGCGCCCTGGTCGTCGTAGAGGCGCTCCGCGAAGCCCGGGTGCTCGGTGTCGAGCGCCTCGAGGACGTCTGCGACCGTCGCACCGTCGCACTGCACCTCGCCCGCGCCACCCGACAGGTTGCGCAGCTGGGTGGGGATCCGGACCGACACCGCCATCTCAGGACTCCGTCTCTTCGGGTCGTTCGTCTCGTGCAGCGGGCTTCGCCATCGGACTGCGCCTCACTCCGACTCTTCGGGTCGTTCGTCTCGTGCAGCGGGCTTCGCCATCGGACTGCGCCTCACTCCGTCTCTTCGGGTCGTTCGTCTCGTGCAGCGGGCTTCGCCATCGGACTGCGCCTCACTCCGTTGCACTCGGGAACGCGTCCCAGAACGCGTCGAGCGTGGGCTTGATCACCGTGGTCGCGCTCGTCGTCGGCGAGAGCGCGTCGAGCGTCTTGAGACCGTGGCCGGTCGCGTAGACGACGACCCGCTCGTCGGGCCGGATCACGCCTTCCTCGGCGAGCTTCTTGAGCGACGCGATCGTGACGCCGACCGCCGTCTCACCGAAGATGCCCTCGGTGCGGGCGAGCAGCCGGATGCCCTCGACGACCTCGTCGTCGGTGACCGCCGCCAGGCCGCCGCCGGTCTCGCGCACCGTGTCGAGTGCGTAGTAGCCGTCGGCCGGGTTCCCGATGGCGAGCGACTTGGCGATCGTGTCCGGCTTCACCGGTCGGATCGTGTCGGCACCCTCGTTGAACGCCACAGCGACCGGCGAGCAGCCGACCGCCTGCGCGCCCGAGACGCGTACCTGGGGCGCATCCGCGAGCAGCCCGACCTCGTGCAGCTCGTCGAAGCCCTTGCGGATCTTCGTGAGCAGCGAACCGCTCCCGACGGGGACGACGACGTGATCGGGCGTCTCCCACCCGAGCTGCTCGGCGGTCTCGAACGCGAGCGTCTTCGAGCCCTCGGCGTAGAACGGCCGGACGTTGACGTTCGCGAACGCCCACGGTCGCTCGGCCGCGACCTCGGCGCAGAGCCGGTTCACGTCGTCATAGTTGCCGTCGACGGCTACCACGTTCCCGCCGAAGATCGCCGTCGTGGTGATCTTCGCCGGCTCGAGGTTCGAGGGGATGAACACGTAGCTCTCGAGCCCGGCGCGTGCCGCCGCGGCGGCAACCGCGTTGGCCAGGTTGCCGGTGGAGGCGCATGCGAACGTCTTGAGCCCGAACTCGAGCGCCTTGGCGAGCGCGACGGCGACGACGCGGTCCTTGAACGAGTTCGTCGGGTTGCGGGTGTCGTCCTTCACCCACACCTCGCCGAGCCCGAGCTCGGCCGCGAGGCGATCGGCCCGCACGAGCGGGGTCCAGCCGACCTGCTGCGTGGCGTCGCCCGGGGGGTCGACGGGCAGCAGCGGGGCGTAGCGCCAGATCGACGGTGGCCCGGCCTCGATCTCCTCCTTGGAGACCGCCGCCTTCACCGCCGTACGGTCATAGGCCACCTCGAGCGGCCCGAAGCAGAACTCACAGGTGTAGATGGGAGCGATCGGGAAGGTCTTCCCACACTCCCGGCACCGCAGTGCGTCGACATGAGCCATCGTCGGCTCCTCCTCGTCTGAAGGGGCGTCGAGCCGATCGCGGGGAACGATCCGACGCCTCGATTCGGTGAGGACGAGCCTTGGGGCACGCCCTCCTTCTCGACGCGCTCGGAGCGCCTCGAGCGGAGGACCGCTCTCAGCTGCTCATCGGTCAGGCATTGGCACCTGGCGGACCGGATCGTTGTGGTGCTTGATCTGGTTCGCTGGTTGCCGCGGCGTCAACGGGCCTGTCCCTCAGCCGCTCTCGATGAGCGCGTTGCCGAGAACGATAGTCGGCGGGGCTCGCCCCTCGCCAAGCATTCCGGTCACCGCCCCCGGCCATGCTCCTAGGCTCCTCGCCGATGTCCCGCTCCCGCCCCGACTCCCCTGATTCCAGAGACGGCGATTCCCCTGATTCCAGAGACGGCGATTCCCCTGACCCCGGCCTCGACGCGCACGCCCTCGCCGAGCTCAAGGAACGGACCGGCCGCAGCATCTCCGTGTGCCTCCCGGCCCGGGACGAGGAGGCGACGGTCGGTCACATCGTGGCATCGGTGCGCCGCAACCTGATGGAGCGGGTGCCGCTCGTCGACGAGGTCGTGGTGATGGACGACGGCTCGACCGACGGCACCGCGGAAGCAGCCCACTGGGAGGGCGCGAAGGTGCACACCGTCGCCGACGTCCTCCCTGCGCTGCCCAGCGGCAGCGGCAAGGGCAACGCGCTGTGGCTGTCGCTGTTCGTCACCGAGGGCGACATCGTCTGCTGGGTCGACGCCGACGTCCGCAACTTCCGGCCCCACTTCGTCACCGGCCTCGTCGCCCCACTGCTACGGGACCCAGGCGTCGGACTCGTCAAGGGCTACTACCGCCGGCCGCTGCACGGTGAGCCGAGCGGCGGCGGCCGCGTCACGGAGCTGCTCGCCCGGCCGCTGCTGTCGACCCTCTTCCCGCACCTCACGGGCATCGTCCAGCCGCTCGGCGGCGAGTACGCGGGGCGACGAGACCTCCTCGAGTCGGTCCCGTTCGTGGAGGGGTGGGGCGTCGAGATCGGCCTGCTCATCGATGTCGCCACACGCGCCGGCGTCGACGCGATCGCGCAAGCGGACCTCGGGGTGCGTGAGCACCGCAACCGTCCCCTCGACCAGCTCGGGCGCCAAGCCATGGAGGTGCTCCTCACCGGCCTGCGGCGCGCCGGGGTGGCGCAGGCCGAGCTCGCCACCGCCCTCGCTCGGTTCGACGCCGACTACGAACCGGTGCTCGTCCCGGTCGAGACCCGTGAGCGCCCACCGATGCAGAGCATCGCCGAGTACGCGGCACGGTCCGAGCGCAGCGCCTGACGCTCAGGCGTTCGCGGCACGCGCGGCCTCCAGGGCGGCCTCCTCGAGGAGCAGCGCCGCCCGGGCGAACGCCTCACCCGACTGCCAGACGCGATCGACCAGCGCGTAGCCACGCGCGCCGAGCACGCTCAGCTCTTCGCGTGCCTCATCCGTGATCTGACCGGCGATCACAGCACGGTGCGCGATGCCGAGCTCGGCGGCCCACTCGAGCACGCCGCCCACGACCTTGCCGTCGAAGCTCGCGGCATCGGTCTTGCCCTCACCCGTGACGATGAGGTCGACGTCGTCGAGGAGGTCCTCGAGGCCCGCCGCGTGCGCCACGATCTCGAAGCCCGGCTCGAGGCGTGCGCCGATGGCAGCAAGACCACCGGCGAGCCCGCCCGCGGCACCGGCCCCTTCGAGCGCGGTGACATCGACACCGGTCCGACGGAGATAGACGTCGGCGACGCTCGCGAGGCGACGCGTCAGCAGCTCCACTTCGGCGCCGCTCGCCCCCTTCTGCGGCCCGAAGACGCGTGCGGCGTCGAGGAAGGGGGTCTCCACGTCGCACGCGACCGACACCTCCATGCCGCCGAGCGACCAACCGAGCGCCTCCACCGCGGCCAACCCACCGTCGGTCGATGCCGAGCCCCCGACTCCGACGAGGATGCGCTTCGCCCCGCCCCGGCGCACCGCGGCGATGAGCTCGCCCGTCCCACGGGTCGATGCCCGCAGCGGGTCCCTCTCACGCACCAACCCGAGCCCACTGGCCCGGGCCATCTCGATGACGCCGGTGCCGTCGGGCAGCAACCCGTACTCGGCATCCACCGGGTCGCCCAGCGGGCCGGTGACCGACACGGTCCGGCGACTCCCTCCGCGGGCCGCCAGGAGCGCGTCGAGCGTCCCGTCGCCCCCGTCAGCCATCGGGACCTCGGCGACCGGGTCGAACCCCCCGGCGCGGAGCCCGCGGGCGATCGCTGCCGCAGCCTCGGCTGCCGACAGGGTCCCGCGAAACTTGTCCGGACACGCGATCGCGGAAGGCACCCGAATAGATTGTCAGCGATGGACGCCTGCCCGCGCCTCACGCCCATCACCCTGACGAGCCCCATCACCCTGACGAGCCCCATCACCCCGAGCGCTCGCACCATCGGCGCACACCTCACCGACGGGTCCGCCTAGATGCTCGAACGCGTCCCGCTCCTCGAGAAGGACCTCGCCGACTACTCCGATGTCGTCGGTGTCGAGACGGTCGAACGCATCGGCGAGCTCGCCGCGCCACTGCAGGGCGCCCGCGTGCTGCACATCAACGCCACCGCGTACGGCGGCGGTGTGGCGGAGCTCCTCGCGACGCACGTGCCGTTGCTGCGCAGCGTCGGTGTCGAGGCCGAGTGGCACGTCATGCATGGGAGCGACGAGTTCTTCGCGATCACCAAGAACGTGCACAACGCGCTCCAGGGTGCCGACATCGAGTGGACCACCCGGATGCAGCACACCTACCTCGAGCGTGTCCTCGACAACGCGCTCGCGCTCGAGGACGACTGGGACTACGTCGTGGTGCACGATCCTCAACCTGCGGCGATGCGCAGCTTCCTGCGCGACAAGAAGGTGGGGGGTTCGGACACGAAGTGGGTGTGGCGGTGCCACATCGACCTCACGGCTGCGAACCCCCACGTCTGGGAGTTCTTCCGCCCGTTCGTCGAGCAGCACGACGCGTCCGTGTGGACGATGCCGGAGTTCGTGCCGGACTCGCTCGACATGGAGCGCGTCGTGCACGCGCCTCCGTGCATCGACCCGCTGTCGGTGAAGAACCTCGACCTCGCGCTCCCGTTCTGCACCGAGATCACGAAGCAGTACGGCATCGATCCCCACCGGCCGATCGTCTGCCAGATCAGCCGCTTCGACCCCTGGAAGGACCCGCTCGGGGTGATCGATGCGTTCCGCATCGTCCGCGAGCAGATCCCCGACGCGCAGCTCGTGCTCGCGGGTTCGATGGCCACGGACGACCCGGAGGGCTTCCGGGTGTGGGAGGAGATCGAGACTGCACGCGACGGTGACCGCGACATCCACCTCCTCTCCAACCTCCATCAGGTCGGCGCCGTCCAGATCAATGCCTTCCAGCGGATGGCGAGCGTCATGGTGCAGAAGTCCTTGCGCGAAGGCTTCGGCCTCACCGTCAGCGAAGCGCTCTGGAAGGGTCGTCCTGTGGTCGGCGGCCGTGCGGGTGGGATCAAGCTGCAGATCCGTGACGGGTACGACGGCTACCTCGTCGACTCGGTCGAGGACTGTGCGTCCAGGATCATCGACCTGCTCGCCGATCCGGTCGGTTCCGACGCGATGGGCGCGCAGGGCCGCGAGTACGTCCGAGACAACTTCCTCTCGACCCGTGAGCTCACCGACTGGCTCGACCTGTTCGGCACGCTCCGCGACGACCCACCCAGGGCTGCTCAGAGCTCATGACGGTCGTCGTCTCGAACCGGGGTCCGTACCGGTTCGTGGCTCAGCCCGACGGCACCTTCGAGACGCGCATCGGCGCGGGGGGCGTCGCGTCGTCGCTGGGCCCATTGCTCACGTCGGGCGCGGCCGGTCGCGACGCCGCATGGATCGCGGCCGCAGTCGACCACGACGATCGCGCGGCAGTCGCCGCCGGCGTCGCGGAGGCACCCGGGATCTCACTCACCCTGCTCGACATCGACCCGAGGACCTATCGCCTCTACTACGACGTGGTGTCGAACGGCACGCTCTGGTTCCTGCATCACGGGCTCTTCGATCTCCCCCGCCGCCCGCAGTTCGACCGGCGCTTCCGCGAAGCGTGGCGTGCCTACGAGCAGGTGAACCAGGCCTTCGCCGCCGCCGTGGCCGACGTCGCCGCTCCGGAAGCGGTCGTACTCGTGCAGGACTACCAGCTCGCACTGGTCCCCGGACTCCTGCGCGCCCTTCGACCCGACCTGCGCATCGCCCACTTCACGCACACGGCGTTCTGCGGACCGAACTCGATCCGCGTGCTCCCGACCGACATTGCCGAGCAGATCTGTCGATCGATGGCCGCGGTGCCGTGTGGGTTCCACGCCGCGCGATGGGCCGACGCGTACACCGCCTCGATCCGCGAGATCCTGGGTGCCGACGCACCGATCGCGCCGTCGTTCGTGGCGTCACTCAGTCCTGACCCTGACGCGCTCGCCACCATCGCCACCTCCCCCGAGACCGAGGCGGCAGCGGCCGAGCTCGATGACGTGCTGGGTGATCGCGCGCTCCTGCTGCGGGTCGACCGCATCGAACCATCGAAGAACATCGTGCGGGGCTTCGCGTCCTTCGACACGCTGCTCGAGGACCACCCCGAATGGAGGGCGCGCGTCGTGTTCCTCGCGCGACTGAACGCGTCGCGCGAGAGCATGCCCGAGTACCTCGCCTATCGGAACGAGGTCGAGCAGGCCGCGCAGCGGGTGAACGACCGCTGGGGCACGCCGGACTGGCAGCCCGTCGTGCTCGACGCGCGTGACGACTTCCCGAGCACCGTCGCCGCACTGCTCCGCTACGACGCGTTGCTCGTCAACCCGATCAAGGACGGACTCAACCTCGTCGCCAAAGAAGGACCGCTGCTCAACGCGCGGGACGGCGTCCTGTGCCTCTCCCACGACGCCGGCGCCTGGGACGAGCTCGGAGCCGCCGCGCTCGAGATCCACCCGTACGACCTCGACCAGTGCGCCGCGACCCTCGACGTCGCGTTGCGCATGAGTGGCGAGGAACGGGCCGCTCGCAGTGGGACGCTCCGAGCCCTCGCTGGCGCACGCAGCCCCCGCGACTGGCTCGTCGATCAGCTGGACGCGGCGCGCGCAGCTCCGGCCTGAGCACCGAGGGAGGCGAGGAGGTTCGCTACGAACCCTTGATGACGATGCAGTCCGCGTTCTCGGAGCCCGCCGGCGGCGTGGTCGGGAACGCGACCACCGTGACCCCCGCGCCGAGCTGCTGCGCGAGCGCCTTCGCCTCGTCCTCGAATCCGGCGCCGCACGCGACGGTCGTGCCCGTCTGGACCGGGGCGTTCCCGGTGCCGGCGATCGCGTAGCCCTTGCCGCGCAGCTCGTTGGCGAGCGTGGCCGCGGCCTGGCTGAGACCGGAACCGTTCTCCACGAGCACCCGGACCTCGGCAGGCGCACGACCGCCGCCACCTGTGGTCGAGGTGGTCGACCCGTTCGTCTGGCCGCCGGGTGTCGGGGTGGCGCTCCCGCCGCCGCCGCTCTTGTCGATGACCTGGAGCAGCACGATCCCGATCACGAAGGCGACGCCGACGAGGATCGCGCCGCGAGCCGCCGTTCGCAGGATGAAGTCGGTCGCGACGCGGCGACGCTGCGGGAACGCGAGCGCGGTCATCGGGAACCCGGGTCGGCTCGACGGCCTTCGAAGCGGGCCCTCCTGCGGAGGTCGCGGTATCGGCGCAAGCGCTTCACGGTGAGAGGGTCATACGCGAGGGCGGCGGGCAGGTCCATGAGCTCGCCGAGACGCCGATAGTAGCGAGTACCGGACATGTCGAGCCGCGCGCGGATCTGCGCTTCCTTGGGACCAGGAAGGCGCCACCAGGCACGTTCGAAATCGAGGATGGCGCGATCGCGCGCCGTGAACTCCATCGGCCGATGAGTATTGCCGCGACCACGCCGACAAACGGGGATTTGCAGTCGAGCCCTTTGCTGCCCTCGTCTGGGAGCCGGGTGTCGGACTCGAACCGACGACTTCCGCTTTACAAGAGCGGTGCTCTACCAGCTGAGCTAACCCGGCGCGCGAACCAGGTTACTGGTGCCGTCGTCGTGCGAGCTCGAAGCACGCGACTGCTGCGGCGGCCGACACGTTGAGCGAGTCGAGCTTCCCGAACATCGGGATGTGCGCGAGGACATCGCACCGATCGCGCGCGAGCCGCGAGATCCCGCGCCCTTCGGCACCCAACACGAGCACGACCGACGCGTCGGCGACCGGGAGGTCGTGGATCGGGGTCGGGCCGTCACCGTCGAGCCCGACGCTCCACACCCCGGCGCGCGACGCCTGCTCGAGCGCGCTGGGGATGCCGGCAACGAGCGCGATGGGGAGATGCTCGATCGCGCCGGCTGCAGCCTTGACGGCAGCAGGGGTGAGCAGGGCGCTGCGATGTCGGGGGAGGAGCGCGCCAGTGGCGCCCGCGACCTCCGCCGTCCGGAGGATCGCCCCGAGGTTCTGGGGATCGGTGACGCCGTCGACCGCGACCAGGAAGGCCTGATGGGTCCCGCACAGCGCCCCGATCGAGGCCGGCGCCACGGGCGCCGCCAGCGCGACCACACCTTGGTGGGCTTCGACGTGCGACTCACGCGCGACCCGGGAGCGGTCGGCGAAGCGCACGGACACGTTGGCGTGGCCCGCGAGCTCGACGATCTCCTCGAGCACCTCGCTCTGATCGCGATCACGAGCGACGTAGAGCGTCCGGACGTGCCGGTGGCCCGCGACCAGGAGCTCCCGCACCGCCCGTCGACCCGGAACGATGTCGCCGCCCAGCGACTCCTTGGTGGGCTTCGACCCGCCTCGCTGGCTCACGCGCGGTGCCAGATCGTGCCGCCGGCGTTGTCCTCGAGCGTGATCCCCGCCGCCGCCAGCTCGTCACGGATCCGATCTGCGGTCGCGAAGTCGCGAGCGGCTCTGGCGGCATCGCGCTCGGCCACGACCGCGTCGATCCCGGCGTCGTCACCGGTGCCTGCGTCGACCGCCAGGCCGAGCGCGCCGGCGAGCTCGACCACGGTCGCGACGAGCGACGCCGCACGCGCGGTGTCCCCCGCCCCCAGTCGCAGGGCGTCGATCGCCTGGTTCGCGGAGCTCGCCGCGTCGAAGACCGCGGCCATAGCGCCGGGCGTGCCGAAGTCGTCGTTCATCGACTCCTCGAAGCTCATGCGCACGATGTCGTCGATCGGTGCCCCGGCCGGATCGATCCCGGCACCGCCGGCGCGCCGCGCCAGCGCGTCGAGCCGGGCGACGCCACTCGCGGCGGTGACGAGCTCGGCGTCACCGAGCTCCATCGCCTTGCGGTAGTGCGTCTGGAGGACGGCAAGGCGGAACGCGCGCGGCCCGTGGGCGTCGAGCGCCTCGGCGAGCGTACGGAAGTTGCCGAGCGACTTCGACATCTTCTCGCCACCGATCTCCACCATCCCCGAGTGGATCCAGTGCCGAGCCGACGCGTGCCCGGCCGCCTCGGCCTGTGCGCGCTCGTTCTCGTTGTGCGGAAAGACGAGGTCATCGCCAGCGCCGTGCAGGTCGAAGCCGTCACCGAGCAGAGCGAGCGACATCGCCGAGCACTCGATGTGCCACCCGGGCCGGCCGGGTCCCCACGGTGAGTCCCATGTGGGCTCACCGGGCTTCGCGGCCTTCCACAGTGCGAAGTCGACCGCGCTGCGCTTCTCCTCGTCGACGTCAACACGAGCGCCGGCCGACTCCAGCAGCTGCTCGACGCTGCGGTGCGGGAGCGCCCCGTAGCCGGGGAACGACACCACGTCGAAGTACACCCCCTGCCCCTCGACCACGTACGCGTGTCCGTTCGCGACGAGCGCCTCGATGAGCTCGAGCATCCGCGGGATGTACTCGGTCGCATGTGGGACCTCGTCGGGGCGTCGGATCTCGAGACGATCGAGCTGGGCCCAGTACGCGGCCTCGAACTGCTCGGCGATCGAGCCTTCCGTCCCCCCGGCCTCGTGCGCCCGAGCGATGATCTTGTCCTCGACGTCGGTGACGTTGCTCACGAACCGCACGTCGAGTCCCGACCACTCGAGGTAGCGCCGGATCACGTCGTAGACGACCGCAGTGCGCCCGTGGCCGACGTGTGGCACGTCGTAGACGGTCGGGCCGCAGACGTAGATCGACACGCGTCCGGGGTCGCGCTGGGACAGCTCGACCTTCGCTCGCTGCAGGGTGTCGTGCAGTCGGATCGGCATCGTCTTCAGGCTACGCAGACACGCTCGAGCGCTTGCGACTGTTACTCACCGACGAGCAACGTGACGGCCCACGCGGCGATCCCTTCGCCCCGCCCGACGGCACCGACGCCTTCGGTCCGCTTCGGCTCCACCGAGACGGCACCATCGACCACGCCGGCCAAGAGGCTGGCCATCTCACCGACGTACGCCGCGAGCCGCGGCTGCTCTGCGGCGATGACCACGTCGACGTTCCCGACGTGCCACCCTGCATCGGCGACGCGTCCGGCCACGTCGCGCAGCAGCACGATCGACGATGCGCCCCGGTACTGATCGTCCGACGCCGGGAACAGCGTCCCGAGATCGGGGAGTCCGGCCGCGCCGAGGAGCGCATCCGCGACCGCGTGGGCGACGACGTCGGCGTCGGAGTGCCCCACGAGCCCCGGACCGTCGGGGATCGTGACGCCACCGAGCACGAGGGGCCCGTCACCGCCGAAGGCGTGCACGTCGAAGCCCAGCCCGACCCGCACGTTCACCGGTCCGCCACGAGGAGCGCCTCGACCACCGCGACATCGGCGACGTTCGTGACCTTGAGGTTCCGGGGGTCACCCGCGACGACGACGACCGTGCCGCCGGAGGCCTCGATGAGTGCCGCATCGTCGGTCGCCTCGGCCCCGGTCGCGTGACTCGCACGGAGCGCCGCGGCTCGGAACGCCTGGGGGGTCTGCACCGCGACGATGCCGTCACGGTCGACGGTGCCGACGACCCGGTCGCCGTCGACCCGCTTCAACGTGTCGGCCACCCGGAGCGCAGGGATCGCTGCGTCGGCGCCGGCCCGCACTGTGTCGATGACCAGCTCGAAGAGCGCTGGGGTCGCGAGCGGACGAGCGGCATCGTGCACGACCACGATCTCCGCCTCCGCGCTGATCGCCGCGAGGCCGGCGCGCACCGAGCCCGAGCGCGTGCTCCCACCGGGCACCGCCGCGGCAACCGGCGCACCGTCCCAGTCGCGTCCGGCCGGCAGCACGATGATCACTTCGTCGCAGGCCGCGCCCGCGGCGGCGACGGCGTGATCGACGAGACGGGCATCACCCGCTGAGAGGAACTGCTTGGGTGCACCGAATCGTTCGCCCCGGCCTGCGGCGACCACGATCGCGGAAGTTCGGATCGCGCCAGTTCGAGCCGGTGCTGAGCGCCCCACGCGGCGACGCCGTTACTTCTTCTTCGCCGCGGCGGCCTTCTTCGCCGGTGCGACCTTCTTCGCCGGTGCGACCTTCTTCACCGCAGTCGCAGTGGCGGCCTTCTTCACCGGCGCCTTCTTGGCCGACGACTTCTTGGCCGGCGACTTCTTGGCCGGCTTCTTCACGATCGGCTCGTCGGTCCCGTCGAGCACCTCGTCGAGTCGGAGCTCGGCGGTCTCCTCGTCGACGTTGAGCGCAAAGGTGAGCTCGGAGACGAGGATCTGGCGCGCACGCGCCAGCATGCGCTTCTCGCCCGCGGACAGCCCCTTGTCGGCCTCACGCAGCGAGAGGTTCCGCACGACCTCGGCGACCTGGTAGATGTCACCGCTCTTCAGCTTCTCGACGTGGTTCTTGAACCGGCGGGACCAGTTCGTGGGCATCCGAGCTTCCTTCTTGCGAAGGACCGCGAACACCTCCTCGACCTCTTCGTCGTTGATGACGTCGCGGAGCCCGATCTCCTCGGCCTTGTCGACCGGGATCGAGACCTTCAGATCGCCGTAGGTGATGCGGAGCACGAAGTAGTCGGTCTTCTTCTCCTCGAAGATCCGCTTCTCCTTGCCCTCGATGATCGCCGCACCATGGTGCGGATAGACGACCTTGTCACCGACGGCAAACGGCATGGCAGACCTCACGACGAGCAGAGCGAACAGATCCCGGAGGGGGAAGGGGAACGGCAAGAATACCAGACGGTCCGGACGGGCTCCGCCTTCGGTATCGTCACCGCTCGCATCGGGAGAGCAGCGCATTCGAGGACGCGCCGAGCGTTGCATCGCAGAACGTCGACCGCCTGAACGAGGAGCAGCACCCATGAGGGTTCTCATCGGCACCGACGGCTCCGACGACGCGGTCGAGGCCGCTCGACGCGCGCTCGGCGTCCTCGGTGACGCCACCGCGATCACCGTCGTGTGTGTCGTGGAACCGCCGGCGACCAAGGCGGAGGCCACCACCGCGCTCGACCGGACCGTGGCCGCGCTCACCACCACCGTGCCCGTCGACCAGGTCGTCGAGGACGGTGCCCCCGGCCCCGCGATCTGCAAGGCGGCCGGCGACTGCTCGGCCGACGTCGTCGTCGTGGGGTCGCGCGGGCGTGGCGCGATCCGTCGCGCGCTGCTCGGTTCGGTGAGCACGCACGTCGTCAACAATGCACCCTGTCCGGTGCTCGTGGTGCGGACGGGCACGGACTGACGCCTCTCGAGGGGCAGCACTACGCTGCGCCGCCGGGGGGATGCGACATGCCGGAACGTCGCTTGCTCGACAGCACGGACCTGTTCGCGGCACTGCCGCCAGCGGTGCTCGCCGCGCTTCGGGACGAGACCCTCGTCCGTGAGCTCCCTCGCAACGAGGTGTTGTTCGAGCAGGGCGACGCGTCGTCGAGTCTCTACGTCGTCGCCAGCGGGCGCATCGCGATCGCCACGCAGTCCGGCGACGGTCGGGAATCGGTGATCGCCGTCCTCGAGGACGGCGGACTGTTCGGCGAGCTGCCGCTCTTCGACGACGAGCCGCGCAGCGCGGATGCACGAGCGCTGGTCGACTCGACGGTGCTCGAGCTCCCCTACGAGCCGGTGCGGCGGGTCCTGCACGAGCAGCCCGGCCTGCTCTGGATCATCGTGCGCCTGCTGGTCACCCGCCTGCGAGCCACCGACGAGGCGCTCGCCGACGCGGTCTTCCTCGACGTCCCCGCCCGCACCGCGAAGCGTCTGCTCGAGCTCGCCGGCGACGCCGACTCGTTCACGCTGCCGCTCACCCAGGAAGAGCTGGCTGCGATGGTGGGTGCGTCACGCGAGCGGGTGAACAAGGCCATCTCGACCTTCATCCGACTCGAGTGGCTCGAGCTCGAGGGCCGGAACCACTACCGCATCATCGACCGTGAGTCCCTGGAGGACCGCGCCACCCTCTGACCCTCAGAGCGCCGATCCTCAGAGCGCCGATCCTCAGAAAGGAAGGGCGCGGGCTCGGTTCGCGGTGTGGACGAGTCCCAACGCGTCGGCGGTCTGGACGATCTCGGTCGCCACCGCACGCGCCCGATCGACGTCACCGGGCGCGTCACGGGCGAGCAGCGCGCGTGCGAGCTCCACACGGTGATGGGCGGTCAGGCAGTGCAACCCGAGCGGTTCGTTGAGCTCGATCGCGCGCTCGGCGGCGCTGATCGCGTCGTCGTAGCGCGCGTCGGCGTACGCGATCTGCCCGATCACCGCGTCGCCGAAGCCGATCAGCTCCGTGTCTCCACCGAGCATGCATCCGGCGTACCGCGCGGCCTCGTCACGGATGCGAGCCGCAGCTTGCGCGTCGCGGGTGGCCGCGACATACGCACCTTCGACGACGAGCACCCACGGGACGAGCACCTGTGGCAACAGCGGGCGGAGGTCGCGGGTGTACTCCCCGTGGAGCCCCTTCGCCGCATCGACCTGACCGCTCTCGAGGAGGACCTGCATCCGGGTGCACGTCATCATGCCGAGCAGCGTCGCTTCGCCCCTCTCGACCCACCGCATCGCTTCGTCGAAGCGGCCGCGCTCGATCTCGAGACGGACCATCTGCCCGGTGTAGATCGCCTCGTTGGTGTCGCCGAGCGCACTCCCGAGCTCAGCAGCACGCCCGAAGCCCACCTCGGCGTCGTCGAGCCGTCCCTCGGCGAGCGCTCGCGAGGCGGCGAACACGGTCGGCGCCCACCCGGTGAGCACGGTCGTGATGGCGCCGGCGCGGGCGAACTCCTCGGCGGCAGCGTCGAGCTCGCCGGCCTCGACGAGCCCCTGGCCGAGCGCGTAGCGCATCGACCACTCCCAGTCGGGACGGGGCACGGTCATCGAGCGCTCGACGGCCTCGGACGCGACGAGCACGAGCTCCTGGGGGCGTCCGCGCGAGCGCAACGCCCACGTCCATCCCGTGTACCCCATGAACATCGCGTCCTCGTCGCCGGCCTCCATCGCGTACCCGTGCGCCGCCTCGGCCAGCTCGAGCGCCTCGTCGCCCGGGACCAGGATCAGCGCGTTGGCGAGCGCGGCGGTGACCGAGGCGCGGGTCGAGAGGTCGTCCGCGCCCAGGCCATCGAGGCCCTCGCGCATCAGCTCGACGGCGATCGGGTCCTGCGGCGCAGCCCACTGCCCGATCGTGCCCATGTACGTGGCGCCGGCTCGACCGACGAGGCGCGCGTCGCCCAGCCCCCGAGCGAGCCCGGCTGCCGCGAGCGCGTCCTGACGGCCACCCTCGGGGTCGCCGGCCGTATGACGAGCGAGGCCGCGGTCGATCAACAGCTCGGCACGAGTCGCGGCATCGAGATCACCGGACTCGAGTGCCTCGAGCGCGAGGTCATAGAAGCGCACGGATTCGTCGTACGCGAGCCCAGTGCGAGCCTCGACCGCGGCGCGACGAGCATGCACGACTGCCCGGTCCGCGACGCCGGTCGCGGCAGCTTCCGAGAAGTGGTGCGCAAGCTCCGCGGCGGACGCGGCGCCGCGTCGTTCGAGCGCTTCGCCGATGTCACGGTGCAACCGGACCCGACGCGTCGTGCTGAGCTCATCCAGCAGGGTCGAACGCACCAGCGCGTGCGAGAACGTCATGCGACCGGGGGCATCGCTCACCTCGTCGACCAGGCTGGCTGCCATCGCCGACTCCACGTGCGCCAGCACCGTGTCTTCCGACGCGCCCACGACCTCGGCGACGAGCCCGATCGGGAACTCACGCCCGACGACTGCGGCGGTGCGCAGCGTTGCGTTCGCGTCTTCGGGGAGCCGCGACAGGCGCCGGCCCACGACGTCACGGACCCCTTCGGGGATACCGACCTCCTCGACGTTCCCGACCGTGCCCTCCCACACCCCGTCGACCTGCACGAGCACCCCGGTCTCGACCAGGTGACGCAGGACCTCACCGAGGAAGAACGGGTTGCCTTCGGTCTCACGCACGAGGGCCTTGGCGAACTCCACCCCCTGCTCGTTGAGGTCGTTGCCTCCCGTCGCGGTCAGCAGTGCGCGCACCCCCGACTCGTCGATGCCGCGCAGCGAGTACCGCTCGACGCGTGGCTCGCGGCGGAAGTCGCCGAGCAAGGCGGCGAGGGGATGAGCCCGGTCGACGTCGGTGTCACGGTACGTCACGACGACGAGCATCGGCGCTCCTCGCGGGAGCCGGCGGACGACGTGCCGGAGCAACGCCAGGCTCGAGGCATCGGCCCAGTGAGCGTCGTCGACGACCACGAGGGTGGGCGCGTCGGTCGCGACGGCATCCAGCAGATCGACGATCGCGTCGAAGAGCGCGAGTAGCTCCGTCTCGGGATCGAGCGCCCGCGGCTCGGCGACGTCATCGACGCGCCGCTTCAGCTCGGGCACGAGGCGCGTCACCTCGCCCCCGTGGCGCTCGACGTGCCCGGCGAGCACCTCGGCCGGTGCGTGGGTCACGCAGTGGCGCAAGATCTCGATCCATGGCGCGAACGGCGCGGAGATGCTCTCATCGCAGCGGCCGGCCAGCACCCAGGCACCGTCGTGGTGCGCGGCGCGCGCCAGCTCGGCGGTGAGGCGAGTCTTGCCGACCCCGGGCTCACCGCTCACCAACGCGGTGGAGTGGCCATCGGTCGCGGCCGACTTCCACTGCACCCGCAGCGCCTCGCGCTCGGCGTCGCGCCCCGAGAACGGCAGCTCGCGCGCCACCGGGAGGAGCACTGCCGGGATCGGGGCATGATCGCCGGCCGCCGGTTCCCACGGGACC
>JBBQFJ010000044.1:0-23351 GCA_038321755.1 Acidimicrobiia bacterium
CGGCAGTGCCGGCGGGCACGACGTCGATCCTCTTCAACCTGACCATCGCCGGGACTGCCGGCTCCTTCGGCGCTCTCGCAGTCACATCGGCGTCCGTCGGATCTGCGCCGAGCTCTTCGACCATCAACTGGTCCGGGCCGGGCCAGATCCTCGCCAACGGCACCACGAGTGCCTGCGACGGCACTCGGTCGGTCAAGATCTGGGTCGTTGCCGGCACCGCGGGCGTCTCCAGCACCGAGGCGATCCTCGACGTGATCGGCTACACGCTGTAGCCAGAGCGAACTCGCGTCCGAGCGGGACACGCGGCGCTTCGGCGTCCGCGTGTCCCGCTCTTCGCGCCAGGACGTGACACCTCAGCTCGCGCGGCGGTTGGAGCGGCGCTGCTCGAGGAAGTCGACGAGCACGTAGTCGCCGAGGGTGTCCGGGGTCGTGAAGAACGCCCGGCCGCCGTTGAGGCGCATCATCCGCTCGACGAAGTCGCGCAGGTAGTGGCTCTCGTCGAGCATGAAGGTGTTGATGCGGATGCCATCTCGCGTGCACCGCATCACCTCCTTCAACGTCTCCTCGATCGTGATCGCGGCCGGTGGGTAGGAGAAGAACGGCTCACCGTTCTCGATGTGGGCCGTCGGTTCACCATCGGTGACCATGATGATCTGCTTGGTGCCCGACTGCTTCCGCAGCATCTTGCGGGCGAGCAGCATCGCGTGCTGCATGTTGGTGCCCCACTCGAAGTCCCAGCTCATCTCCGGGAGCCGCTCGGGCGGGACCTCCCGAGCCACCCGGCCGAAGCTGACGAGCCCGAAGTAGTCGCGCGGGTACTGGCTCGTGATGAGCGAGTGCAGCGCCATCGCGACCTTCTTCGCCGGCAGGAAGTTGTCGCGCATCGGCATCGAGAGCGAGACGTCGAGCAGCAGGACAGTCGAGCTGCGCGTCACCT
Source organism: Acidimicrobiia bacterium (assembly GCA_038321755.1). Lineage (GTDB taxonomy): Bacteria > Actinomycetota > Acidimicrobiia > IMCC26256 > PALSA-555 > JALHSW01. The sequence continues at coordinate 938 of JBBQFJ010000044.1, forward strand.
GCTCGGTGCGCTCGATCTCGAAGTCGTCGGGCGTGAGGCGCACCGGGGTGCCGCCACCGCTCCGCCAGATCGCGTTCTTGATCGTCTGCTGGACGTCGAGTCGGAACGGGTCGCCCCACTCGTACGGCTTGTGGTCGTACGAGGGGTCGTGACCGATGCCCTCCCGCTCGGAGTCGTGGCGACCGGCGCGGTCCTTCACCAGCTTGCGGAACAGGTCGCCCAGCGCCTTCTGGCCGATCGCTCGGATGCCTCGGGGCGTGAGCTCGAGTCGACCCTCCCGCTGCTCGATCAGGCCTGCTTCCTCGAGCATCTTCGCGAGCTCGGCGAGGCGTTCGAGGCTGCGCGCCGCGTCATCGCCGAGCAGCTCGCGAGCCCGATCGATGTCGACCTCGGCCAGCTCGCCCGGCTGGGTGGCTTGACGCAGCAGGTGCTCGAGGTCGTCCATGTCGCCGAGCTGCTCGAGCACGCCGGGCATCTGACCCATCGACATCGGGTCGTCACCCCGGAACTGCTGGGACCGCTCCCACGGCAGGTTCGGGAACGCCTGCTGCAGGTTCCGCGCGAGCTGGTCGACCTGCCACCGCAGGTCCATGTCCTCGAGCAGCGACTCGGAGAGCGCCTGGAGCTGGGCGCGCTGTTCGGGTGTCATCGAGTTGAGCATCTGCTGCATCTGCGCCATCGACTGCGCCATCTGCTCGAGCAGCTCGTCGAGGCTCTGGGGGTTCCCGGGGAAGAAGTCGCCGTACTTCTCCATGAAACCGTCGAAGTCGGGCTCCTCACCGTTCGCGCGCTGGTCGAGCATCTGGTTGAGCTCGTTGAGCATGTCCTTCATGCGCGCCATGCGCTCCGGGTCCATGTCCTTCATGCCCTCGGACATCTGGTTGAAGGTGCTCTGCAGCAGCTGCTCCTTGAGCTGCTCCATCAGCTCTTCGAAGCGCTGCCGCGCCGCGTCGTCCATCCAGTCGTACTGCTGGAGCTCCTGGACGCGACCAGCGAGGTCGGGCGGGAGCGCGTCGAGCTGTTCGCGTCGCTCCTTGGCCAGGTCCTCGAGGATCTCCTGGCGACGACGATCGTCCGTCGCGTTCGCGTCGTCGATCCGCTGCTCGATCCCGGCGCGCTCCTGCTCGACGACCTCGCGCAGCTGCTCGGCGATGTCTTCGTAGACCCCGCCGAGGTCGTAGCGGTCGAGCATCTCGCGACGCTGCTCCTTGAGCCGCTGCAACATGTCACGCAGGCCCATGAGCTCTTCGCCGTTGCGGTCCTGCATCCCCTGCTGCATCAGTCGACGCAGGGACGCGTGCAGATCACCGTGGTAGAGGAGGTCGTCGGTCATCTCGTCGAGCAACGCATCCGCGTCGAGATCGAACCCGCGCTGGGAGCCGTCCCACGCGGAGTAGCGGAACCCGCGTGCATCGGCTTCCTTGCGCCGGCGCCTCAGACCCATGGCGGCCACGGTACTCGGGGCTCCGCCCGGCCCGAACCGAGCCGGATCCGCCCCTTTCCGGAGCAAGTGACGCTCAGGGATCGTCACGATCCTTGAGCGTCACTTGTTCGGCGTCCATGTCACTGGCAAGTCGGTGTCACTGGGAGCTGGCGACGTGTCGAGCACCGACATGACCGAGGCCCGACTCCTCGCCCTCGCGAGCAGCCAGCACGGCGTCGTCACCACGGCGCAGGCCCGGGCGCTCCTCACCGAGGGCGAGCTGAAAGTTCGCCTCCGCGGCGGCCGGCTCGAATCGATTCGAACGGGAGTCCTGCGAGCCGCAGGCTCGCCTCGGACGTGGGAGCAGCAGCTGATGACCGCGGTGCTGGCCTGCGGCAACGGGAGCTTCGCCTCGTTCCGGAGCGCGGCACGCCTCTGGCATCTCGCCGGTGCAGACAGAGAAGACGTCCTCGAGGTCACGGTGCCGCGCGCCAGGCGGGCCCGCCTCCCGGGTGTCGTCGTGCACGACTCGACGGTCACTGGGCCCGAGCACACGTCGCGGCGCGAGCGCATCCCGATCACGTCGCCGGCGCGGACGTTGTGCGACCTGACCGCGGTGTGGGCACCCTGGGACGTAGAGCGAGCCGTGGGCGACGCGCTGCGCCGGAAGCTCACGACGCTCGCTCGCCTCCAAGGCGTCTTCCTCGACCTCGCCACGCAGGGACGGCGCCGGAGCACGGTCATGCGCGCGCTGCTCGAGGCGCGGCTCCCGGGCTTCGATCCCGGCGACTCCGACATGGAGACCAAGCTCGTGCGTTGGCTCGTCGGAGCCGGACTCCCCCGACCCGTGCAGCAGCATCGAGTGCGAGTGAACAGGAAGACCTACCGCCTCGACCTCGCCTATCCGGAGCTCATGATCGGAATCGAGTACGACGGCTGGGACCCGCATCGCACCCGCAGTGCGTTCGACGGCGACCGCGCCCGCCAGAACCCGCTCGAGATCATCGGTTGGCTGGTCCTCCGATACACGTCGATGGCGACGCGGGCGGTCGTCGTCCGGGAAGTCGGTGCGGCAATCCGGGCCAGATCCGCGAGCACCAGATCGGCGAGCACCAGATCCCCGAGCAAGTGACGCTTTGGGTCCGTAGCCGTCCCGCAGCGTCACTTGCTCCCGGGAAGAGGCTCCGCCCGGCCGGGCCCGAGCCCGATGCGCATGGGCGTGGGTGGGCGGGGAGAATGATGGTCATGCGTCGACTCCTCCCCTTCGTCGCGGTGCTCGCCCTGGTGCTCGTCGCCTGCAGCAAGGAGGAGACGCCGCAGGCATCCAAGGCGTTCTGCACCGCGGCCGACAACTACGACCAACAGGTCAACCGGGCGATCAAGCACAACCGGCAGGGGGCCGCCGAGGCCGGCCGGCAGGCGCCGTTGCTCCAAGAGGTCGCACGCACCGCGCCGCGGAAGATCCGTGCCGATGCGCGTGCCTTCGCCGATGCGATGCAGCAGCGCGCCGACGGCGACACGTCGGTGATCGACGATCCGGCGGTGCAGCAGGCAGCCGACAACGTGAACCGCTTCGCGAACCTCGCGTGCAACGTGTACAAGCGCGACAGCGGGATCTGACCCCGCCCCAGGTCGGTTGGGCGATCAGCCGCGTCCGCGGTAGGTGGCCTTCCCGCCGATCGCGTCCTTGTTCAAGCGCTTGGCGAGGTGCAACCCCTCAAGGATGAACTCCACCGCCGAGGCGACCCCGGCCGGCGTCTCGCCCACCTCGAGCTCCGCCAACGCGTCGGGCAGTCCGGGGAGGTCGGACAACAGCTGCGCGTACTCCGACGCCGGAACGTCGTCGCCCGTGTGCACGACGAGACCACCGTCGAACGCCGTGACGAGCGGAGTGAGGCGCTCGGGTGAACATGCGCTCCGGAAGGTCTCGAGCGTCGCCGCCTTCACGATGCGCTCGAGCACCTGCTCCTCGCGACCGTCGTCGACGGTCTCGAACTCGATCTTGCCCGCGGTGCTCGCGGCGAGCGCCTCCAGGTCGCTCACGCGTGGGACGACGTCATCGTCCCCGTTGCGGAGCGCTCGACGCGTCGCGTTGGCGATCATCGTCTCGTAGTTCGCGACCGACATGCGGACGGACACACCGGACCGCTGGTTCACGTGCGGCGAGCGTCGCGCCTGCTGGCTGATCGCCGCGATGATCTCGGTCATGAAGTCGGGGACCTCGACTCGAAGACCTTCGGGAGAGGTGACCAGCGACTCCTGCTCGACGACGTCCATCTCTACTTCGACGTCGAGCGGGTAGTGCGTGCGGATCTGCGCGCCGAACCGATCCTTGAGCGGCGTGATGATGCGCCCGCGGTTCGTGTAGTCCTCCGGGTTCGCCGAGGCGAACAGCATGAGGTCGAGCGGGAGACGGATCTTGTAGCCCCGGATCTGCACGTCGCGCTCCTCGAGCACGTTCAGCAGCCCGACCTGGATCCGCTCCGCCAGGTCGGGGAGCTCGTTGATCGCGAAGATGCCGCGGTTCGTCCGGGGCACGAGGCCGTAGTGGATCGTGAGCTCGTCGGAGAGATACCGCCCCTCGGCCACCTTGATCGGGTCGACCTCACCGATGAGATCGGCGATCGACGTGTCGGGGGTCGCGAGCTTCTCGCCGAATCGCCGCTCGCGGTGCACCCATTCGATCGGGGTCTCGTCGCCGCGCTCGGCGACCAACACGCGCGCGTGGTGCGAGATCGGCGCGTAGGGGTCGTCGTTGATCTCGCTCCCGGCGACGATCGGCATCCACTCGTCGAGCAGGTTCACGACCGAGCGGATCATGCGGGTCTTGGCCTGCCCGCGCTCGCCGAGGAAGATGACGTCGTGCGCGGCCAGCAGCGCGTTCTCCAGCTGCGGGAGCACCGTGTTCTCGTAGCCGACGACACCCTCGACCACCGGTTCACCAGCACGGATGCGTCGAGTCGCGTTCTGGCGGATCTCCTGCTTGACCGGACGAGAGATCCATCCGCTGGCGCGGAGGTCGCCGAGCGTCCCTGGCCGCGACGTCGTTGACTCGCTCATGCACACACCTCGAGGTCGATCACGAATCCGCAGCGTACCCGCCGTCCCGCGGGCCTCTTCCCGCGTGCCCGGACGCCGGGGCTCCGCCCGCGCGCCCGGACCGCGCGCGATGATTCGCTCGTCACCGAGGAGGAGTCATGGCCGACACACCCACCCCGAGCGACGACCAGCGCTACGAGGCAGCTCGCCAGCGCGTCGACGCGAAGAAGCGGTTCTACGCGAGCCTGCTCGTGTACGTCGTCTTCAACGTCATCTTCCTGTTCGTCGCGGGCTGGGACTGGCTGTGGGTCACCCTGTTCTGGGGCATCGGCATCGTCGTCCACGCCTGGACCGTGTTCGGCCAGCACAGCGGCTGGGTCAAGGGGTGGGACGAGCGCCAGATGAGCAAGGAGCTCGCCCGCGACACGACCCCGGAACCTCCCGCGGCCTGAGCCGCCCGAATCGGCGCATCGAGGATCGGCGGCGGTAGCGTCGGGCCGCCGGTGCTCCAGCCATCCGTTGGGGAGGCACCGGCTCGGGAGGGGCAATGACGAAGGTCGACGGCCGGTCGGGAGGGGAGATCTCGACCGAGGACCAGCACGAGGACGCCGACGCGGCGGATCGGCTCGTCAGCTCCACGGGGGCTCCGGTCCCGGAACCCAAGGAACCACCCTTCTTCGTCAACTTCTACCGATCGGCGATCGGCAAGAAGTGGCTGATGGCGCTCAGCGGCATCGCCCTCTTCGGGTTCGTCGTGGCGCACATGGTCGGGAACCTCAAGATCTTCCTCGGCATGGTGCACCTCAACGAGTACGCAGAATGGCTGCGCGATCTCGGTGAGCCCGCGTTCCCGCGGACGGTGCTGCTGTGGGGGATGCGGATCGGACTCCTGCTGGCGGTCGGCGTACACATCCTCGCCGCGGCCCAGCTCACCCGCATGAACCAGAAGGCACGCCCGGTCAAGTACCAGTCCAAGCGCGACTACGTGGCGGCGAACTTTGCGTCACGCACGATGCGTTGGACCGGGATCATCATCGTCTTGTTCGTGATCTTTCACCTCATGGATCTCACGTGGGGTCCGGCCAACCCCAACTGGGTCCGCGGCGACCCGTACAACAACGTCTTCAACTCGTTCGAGCGGGAGCCGGTGGCGATCATCTACATCGTCGCGATGCTCGCGCTCGGCCTGCACCTCTTCCACGGCCTGTGGTCGATGTTCCAGAGCCTCGGGTTGAACAACCCGCGGTGGAACTCCTGGCGCCGCGCCTTCGCCGTCACGTTCGCCGTCATCGTCACAGTGGGCAACATCAGCATGCCCCTCCTCATCACAACCGGGGTGGTCACCAGGTGAGCACGATCACGCTCGACGCTCGGATCCCTGACGGTCCGATCGCTGACAAGTGGGACAACCACAAGTTCGCGGTCAAGCTCGTCAACCCGTCGAACCGTCGAAAGTTCAAGGTCATCGTGGTCGGCAGCGGCCTCGGTGGTGCAGCAGCGGCCGCAAGCCTCGGTGAGCTGGGCTACGAAGTGGAGCTGGTCACGTTCCACGACTCGCCCCGCCGAGCGCACAGCATCGCGGCCCAGGGTGGGATCAACGGGGCGAAGAACTACCGCAATGATGGCGACAGCGTCTACCGACTCTTCTACGACACGGTCAAGGGCGGCGACTACCGCTCGCGCGAGGCGAACGTGTACCGCCTCGCCCAGCTGAGCGTGAACATCATCGACCAGTGCGTCGCCCAGGGCGTCCCCTTCGCCCGGGAGTACGGCGGCCTGCTCGACAACCGCAGCTTCGGCGGCGCGCAGGTTTCCCGCACGTTCTATGCCCGCGGGCAGACCGGTCAACAGCTGCTGCTCGGCGCCTACCAGGCCCTCGCTCGTCAAGTGCACCTCGGCAACGTGACGCTGCACAACCGCACCGAGATGCTCGACCTCGTGCTGAAGGACGGCAAGGCCGTCGGCATCGTCGGTCGCAACCTCATCACCGGTGACGTGCGGTCCTTCTCGGGCCACGCGGTCGTCTTGGCCACCGGCGGGTACGGCAACGTCTTCTACCTGTCGACCAACGCGATGCAGTCGAACGCGAGCGCGATCTGGCGGGCGCACCGTCGGGGCGCCGCGCTCGCGAACCCCTGCTACACCCAGATCCACCCCACGTGCATCCCCGCGAGCGACGACTTCCAGTCGAAGCTCACTCTGATGAGCGAGTCGCTCCGCAACGACGGCCGCATCTGGGTCCCGAAGGACGCGGCCGAGTTTCGCCCGGCGAGCCAGATCCCCGAGGCCGACCGCGACTACTACCTCGAGCGCCGCTACCCCGCGTTCGGCAACCTCGTGCCCCGCGACGTGGCGTCGCGCGCCTCCAAGAAAGAGGTTGACGAGGGTCGCGGGGTCGGCCCGCTCAAGAACGGCGTCTTCCTCGACTTCGCGGAGTCGATCCAGCGCCTCGGGCATCACGCGATCGAGGAGCGCTACGGGAACCTCTTCCAGATGTACGAGCGCATCACCGGCGAGGATCCCTACGCGATGCCGATGCGCATCAACCCCGCCGTCCACTACACGATGGGCGGGCTCTGGGTCGACTACAACCTCATGAGCAACGTGCCCGGCCTCTACGTGCTCGGTGAAGCGAACTTCTCCGACCACGGTGCGAACCGGCTCGGGGCCAGCGCGCTCATGCAGGGTCTCGCCGACGGGTACTTCGTGCTCCCGGCGACGATCGGCGACTACCTCGCGCCACAGCTCGGGGCTGCCCCGCTCGCCACCGACGAACCGGTGTTCTCCGAGGCCGAGGCCGAGGTCGACGACCGCATGCGGGGGCTGCTCTCGGTGAACGGCAGCCGAACGGTCGACTCGTTCCACCAGGAGCTCGGCAAGACGCTCTGGGACAACTGCGGGATGGCCCGCAGCAAGGAGAGCCTCGAGCAGGCCCTGGCCGACATCCCGACCCTGCGCGACGAGTTCCACAAGGACGTGCGTGTGCAAGGCGACGGCGAGTCGCTCAACCAGTCCTTGGAGAAGGCGGGCCGGGTGGCCGACTTCCTCGAGTTCGGGGAGCTGATGGTGCGCGACGCGCTCCACCGCGAAGAGAGCTGCGGCGGCCACTTCCGCACCGAGCACCAGACCGAGGAAGGCGAGGCGCTGCGAGACGACGAGAACTTCTCGTACGTCGGCGCCTGGGAGTACACCGGCGATCTCGCCAACCCGAAGCTGCACAAGGAAGCACTCGAGTTCGAGAGCGTCAAGCTCGCCCAGCGGTCGTACAAGTAGGAGACGCGAACGTGAAGGTCACGCTCAAGGTGTGGCGTCAGGCCGGTCCCGACGCCAAGGGTGCGTTCCAGACGTACGAGGTCGACGACGTCAGCCCCGACATGTCGTTCCTCGAGATGATCGACGTGCTCAACGGTCGGCTGGACGGTCAGGGGAACGAGCCGATCGCGTTCGACCACGACTGCCGCGAGGGCATCTGCGGGTCGTGCTCGATGATGATCAACGGCCGGGCCCATGGTCCCGAGCTCGGCACCGCGACCTGCCAGCTCCACATGCGAAAGTTCGAGGACGGCGCGCACATCACGGTCGAGCCGTGGCGGGCGCGGGCGTTCCCACTCATCAAGGACCTCTGTGTCGATCGATCCGCGTTCGACCGGATCGTCGAGGCCGGCGGCTACATCACCGCGCCGACCGGGACCGCGCCCGACGCGAACCTCATCCTGGTGCCGAAAGAGGTCGCCGACGCCGCGATGGACGCGGCTGCGTGCATCGGGTGCGGCGCGTGCGTAGCCGCATGCCCGAACGGCGCCGCGCAGCTCTTCACGGCGGCCAAGCTCCAGCACCTCAACCTGTTGCCCCAGGGCCAGCCGGAGCGGTGGTCCCGCACCGTGGCGATGGTCGACGAGATGGAGCGATGGTTCGGTTCGTGCACGAACCACGGTGAGTGCGAGGCGGCGTGCCCGAAGGAGATCTCGATCGACTTCATCGCCCTCCTGAACCGCGACTACGTGCGCGCCCAGTTCAAGCAGCGCAGGCTCGCCGGCCAGAAGTAGGCGTCATGGCGTTCGGAGAGGCGCCGCGCCCGGGCATCGGGTTCTCGGCACGTTGACACGCGCTCTGCGCCGGCGAACGTGCCAAGAAGCCGAACGGGTGAGGGTGCAGTCAGCCAAGGGCAGTGTGGAGGTCGGCGAGGAGATCCTCGACCGACTCGATGCCGACCGAGAGGCGCACGAGCGCAGCATCGACGGCGAGCGGCGACTCCGCGGCCGACGCGTGGGTCATCCGCGCCGGATGCTCGATCAGCGACTCGACCGCGCCGAGCGACTCCGCGAGCGTGAACAGCTCGGTGCGCGCTACTAGTGCCAGCGCAGCCTCCTCGCCACCCGCGGCGAGAAAGCTCACCATCCCACCGAAGTCGCGCATCTGCCGGGCGGCGATCTCGTGACCGGGGTGCGTGGCGAGTCCGGGCCAGAGCACCCGATCGACCGCGTGATGCCCGGCGAGCATCTCCGCGATCGCACGCGCATTGGCTGAGTGACGGTCCATGCGGACCCCGAGCGTCTTGACGCCGCGCAGCACGAGATAGCAATCGAAGGGTGACGGCACCGCGCCGATCGCGTTCTGGAGGAACGCCAGCTTCTCGGCGAGATCGTCGTCGTTCAGGGCGACGAAACCGCCGACGACATCGGAGTGGCCGCCGAGGTACTTCGTGCTCGAGTGCACCACGACGTCGGCACCGAGCGCGAGCGGCGTCTGCAGATATGGCGTCGCGAACGTGTTGTCGACCACGAGGCGGGCACCGTGCCCGTGTGCGACCTCGGCGACGGCGGTGATGTCGACGATCGTCAGCATCGGGTTCGTGGGGGTCTCGACCCAGACGAGCCTCGTCGAAGGTCGGAGCGCGCCGCGCAACGCCTCGGGATCGGTGAGATCGACGGCACTCCACTCGACACCCGTGCCGGCGAGGACCGTTGCGACCAGTCGATAGGTCCCGCCGTACGCGTCGTCGGGGATCACGACGTGGTCACCCGGAAGGAGCGCGGCGCGCAGGACCGTGTCCTCGGCAGCCATCCCACTCGCGAACGCGAGCCCGTGCGACGCGCCCTCGAGCGACGCCACGCACTCCTCGAGCGCACGCCGGGTGGGGTTCCCCGTGCGGGCGTACTCGAAGCCACCGTGCTTGCCGACCTCGTCCTGCCGGAAGGTCGTGGCGAGGCTGATCGGCGTGACGACGGCGCCGGTGACGGGATCCGGATCCTGGCCGGCGTGGATCGCGCGCGTCTCGAAGCCTGCGCCACCGTCCGATGCGCCGTTGCCCGTCGCCATGCTCAGCCCGGCGCGCGAGCGGCGAGGAAGCTGAGGACGTCGGATCGGGTGAGGACGCCGATCGGGTGCCCACCGTCGAGCACGAGCACGGACGACGCGCCTTCGAGACGGTCCACCACGTCGCTCACCGTCTCCCCGATCCCGACCATCGGCATCGCGGGTTCCATGACCTCACCTGCCGGTCGATCGAGCACGGACGGATCGCGGAACGCCTTGTCCATCAGCTCGAGCTCGGACAGCGTGCCGCTCACCTCCTTGGCGGCGAGCGGGGGCTCCTTGCTGACGCTCACGATGAGCTGCGAGACGCCGAGATCGCGCATCAGCGCGAACCCGTGCCGCGCCGGCTCGTCGGGCGAGACGAGGACGAGATCGGGGATGGGCCCGTCACCGGCGGCCGTGCGCTTCGCGCTGAGCACTTCGCCCGCGGTCGGACCCTCGGCGCGCAGGAAGCCGAAGCCGCGCATCCACTCGTCGTTGTAGATCTTCGACAGGTACCCACGGCCGGAGTCGGGGAGCAGCACCACGACGAGATGCTCGGGACCGAGCTCGGCGCCGATCGCGAGCGCGGCGTGCACCGCGGTACCGCACGAGCCGCCGATGAGCAGGCCCTCTTCGCGCGTGACGCGCCGCGCCGCGAGGAAGGACTCGGCGTCGGTGACCATCACCGTGCGATCGACGACGGTTGGGTCGTACGTCGGCGGCCAGAAGTCCTCGCCGACGCCTTCGACCAGGTACGGCCGACCGGTGCCGCCGGAGTAGACGGAGCCCTCGGGGTCGGCGCCGATCACCTGCACGGCGGGGTTCTGCGACTTCAAGTAGCGCGCGACGCCGATGATCGTGCCCCCGGTGCCCACGCCGGCGACGAAGTGTGTGATCCGGCCCCCCGTCTGCTCCCAGATCTCCGGTCCCGTGGACCGCTCGTGCTCGTCTGGGTTGGCCTGGTTGTAGTACTGGTTCGGCCGGTAGGCGTTCGGGATCTCGTTCGTGAGCCGATCGGCGACCGAGTAGTAGGAGTCGGGGTGGTCCGGCGGCACGGCCGTTGGACACACGACCACCTCGGCGCCGTACGCCCGCAAGAGTGCGACCTTCTCGTCGCTCATCTTGTCGGACATCACGAACACGCAGCGATAGCCGCGTTGCGCGGCCACGATCGCGAGTCCGACGCCCGTATTGCCCGAGGTCGGCTCCACGATCGTGCCGCCCGGCTGCAGGAGACCTTCACGCTCGGCCTGGTCGATCATCGCGATCGCCGGTCGGTCCTTGACGCTCCCGCCCGGATTGAAGAGCTCGACCTTCGCGACGACGTCGCACGCGAGGTCCGAGGCGACCCGCTTGAGCCGCACCAACGGCGTGTTCCCCACCAGATCGAGCAGCGAATCCGCGATCTGCGGTGCCGGGACCTGGGCTGCGTCGGATGGTGGTGTCGGATCGCTCACGGGCACCACGGTAGTGGCACCCGGGAACCATGGTTCCGTCCCCGACGTCGAACGATGCATGACCAGCCGACGCACGAGCAGCCGACGCATGAGCAGCAGGACCCTGGCGGTCGCGATGCTCGGCATCGCCGCGGTGGCCGTCGCGTGCGCCGCGCTCGCAACTCCCGCGGGCGCACGCGAGATCGCGCCGCCGATCCCGCACCCCATCCCGCACCCCATCCCGCACCCGGTGTCGCCCGACGCCGTGATCTTCCACACCGAGACGAGCCGCAACGGTTGGGGCGGCGAGTACGCCGACGCGACCGAGCTCACGGTCTTCGGCGACGGTCGCGTCCTCCTCTGGCTCCGAGGCAGTGGTGACCGCTCGGAGCTGCGCGTCACCGAGCGGGGGCTGCAACGGCTCCTGCGCGGCGCCCGCACGGCTGGGCTCCTCGACGACACCGACTTCGGAGCGGCCGGCGTCACCGACCAGGGCACGACGGTGGTCGAGGTCGACGCCGGAGCTGGCTCGCACAGGACGAGCGTCTACGCGCTCGAGCTCCACGAGGGCGATCGCGGACTCCCCCGCGAGCAGCGGGCGGCCCGTCGAGGCCTTCGCCGCTTCCTGCATGCGGTTGGATCCTCGACGTACTGGGACGGCACGCTCGTCGGTCGCTGAGCGTAGATTCCTGCGCATGCAGGATCACTCGTACTCCGTCGACATCTCTGCTCCTCCTGAAGAGGTGTGGGAGCTCTTCTGGTACCGCGGTCCCGACCGCCCCCAGCCCCGGGACGGGGTGACGCGCATCGAGATCCTCCACCCGGGCGACGAGGTCGGCGAAGGCCTCGTGCGGCACTGCTCCTTCGCCGTGCCGCGCCTGCTCGGGTCGGGCGGCGTCGCGCAGTCTTGGGAGTGGCTGACCGAAGTCCAGCGTCCCGTCTCGTGGCGATACGACGCGATCGGCAAACCGTTGTGGTCCCGCGCGACCGGGCTCACGCGGCTCGAGGACCTCGGCGACGGCCGCACGCGGATTCACTTCCGCGAGACGTACGAGACGTTCAACCCGTGGATGCGCCGACTCGGGCTCGAGCGTTGGGTGCACCGAAAGATCTCCCGTGACAACGACGAGATGATCGCCTCACTCGAGGGCGGACTCGGATGGCATCGGAAGCGCCGCGCTCGCGAAGCCGAGGCGGCTTCCTAGAGAGCTCGCGTCAGATGCGTTCGCGCGCCGCCTGGTAGGTCGCACGGATCTCCGCGGCGTCGACGTTGGCGTCTGGTTCGACCTCGCGCGCGTCGTGAAGCTGCCACGCCTCCGCGATCTCGGTCGGCGGGACGCCGAGCAGCGCCGCCGCTCCTTGCACGCACGCCCCGGTCGCGACGCGGTCCCCCTTCGGCACGGAGATCGGTCGAGCGCCGATATCTGCGAGCGCGCCCTGGATCGCATGCGATCGCGCCCCCGACCCCATGAGGTAGAGGCGACCGCCGACGGGAACGTCCGCGGCCCGCAGCGCGTCGATCGCGTCGAGGATCGCGCACGCCACTCCTTCGACCACGGCTCGAGCGACGAGCTCGGGGGTCAGATCGGCGCGGATCCCGGCGAGCACGCCCCCCGCCGCCACCGACTGGCCGGCAAGACGCCCGTCGAGCGCGGGGACGAGCACGAGCCCACCCGCGCCGGGCGGTGCGCTCAGCGCGAGGCGGTCGAACCGGCCCCGGTCGACACCCATGACGGCGGCGAAGGACTCGATCACCGACGCGACGTCGAGGGACTCGACCAGCGGCATGAATCGACCGGTCGCGTCGGCCAGCCCGATGACCGATCCCGACGCGTCTTCGGTCGGCCGATCACGAACGCTGAAGACCTTGCCACTCGGGCCCAGATCGACCACGACGTCGTGCGGTTCGAGGGCGAGGCCCAACGCGGCGCCCATCGCGTCCCCCGTGCCTGCGGCGATGACGACGCCTTCACGGTCGCCGGCCGCCTCCGACGGACCGAGCACTCGCGGAAGGCATGCGGCCCAGTTCTTCTCCGGATCGACGAGCTCGAGGAGGTCGGGACGCCACCGCTCCTCGCGCGGCGACCAGTACCCGGTGCCGGAGGCATCGCCGCGGTCAGTGCTGGCTCGTCGACTCAGCCGATAGGTCAGCCAGTCGTGCGGTTGCAGCACCGCCGCGATCTGGGCGAACGAGTCGGGTTCGGTCCGACGGAGCCAGGCCAGCTTCGCGATCGTCGACGACGGGGCCGGAACCGAGCCGCACGCGGCAACCCACGCTTCCGGACCGAGCTCGTCGACGAGACGCTTCGCATCGGAGGTCGCGGCTCGGTCCCCGCGCACACGAGCCGGACGAACGAGCTTGCCGCTCTCGTCGAGCACCACGAGTCCTGGCTGCTGGGCCGCGACTGCCACCGACGCGACCCCGAGCGCGCCACCGGCTTCGTTCCGAGCCTCGACCAACGCCTGCCACCACACGGCGGGGTCCTGGTCGACACGAGCGATCGAGTCGGGGGGATGCGGCACGCGCCCGGAGCCGTAGAGGCGCCCGTCGTCGGAGTCGCGCAGCTCTACGGTCGTCGCGTGGGGCGACGAGTCGACTCCCAATACGAGCGGCACGGGTGGTAAGCCCCCTCTCCGCCGGAACAGCGCCGGACGTCCCGGGCTCCCTCTCCCACGTTACGGCGTGGATGCTCGTGTGGGAAGGAACACTGGTCGCGGGGCAATAGGGTCTCCGCATGACCACGAGCCCACCCCCGCCACCGCCTCCGCCCTCGTCGCCCGCACCGGGCTGGCAGCCCGTGCCCACCGCGCCGGCGGACCGCGTGCGCGCCGCGTACCAGGCGCGCGCGCAGAGCGATTACGTGTTCACGGGACCGGGCCTCAACATCTTTCTCACGATCATCACGTGCGGCATCTTCGGCCTCTACCTCTTCTACCAACTGATGCGGAGGGATCGTGATCACCTCCTCCGCCGGTATCAGCTCCTCGACGGCGCGAACGCGTTCGCGTGGGAGCGTGCGAACGCGAACGGGCTCGGTGCCGAGCTCACCCCGAACTTCGAACGCACCGCGGTGCAGCTCGAGACGATGCGCCGACAGACCACGGAGTTCCGCGATCCCGCGATCTGGCTGCTGATCTCGATCTTCGCGTCGGGTATCGCGCAGATCGTCGGCTTCGTCCTCATCGACCAGGACTTCGACACGCACGACCGCACGGAAGGCGCGCTCGAGAGCGAGCTCGTCACGATCTACGCCCGCCTGGGCCAGACGCTGCCGACCCCCGACCCGTCACGGGTGAAGGGAAAGCAGAACTACGTCGCGCGGATCATCGTGACGGTCGTCACCTGCGGGATCTACCACTACTGGTGGCTCTACGACATGCAGGTCGAGGGCAACCAGCACCTCGAGCAGAACTGGCCGTGGGACGACGCGCTCGCCGGCGTCGTCCAGTCGATGGTGACGCCGAGCACTGCCTGAGCTCTTGGACCTGAACTAGTCGAGGGCGTCGTCGCCGGCGTCATCGCCGTCATCGTCACCGTCTGGGCTCTCGAACTCCTCGAGGTCCGTCACGATGCGATCCACGTCGGCCTGGGCCCGCGCGATGCGCGTCCGACACGCGGTGAGCAGCTCGCTCGCGCGGCGGACGCGCTCGGCGAGGACGTCGACGTCGAGGTCGTCACCCTCGAGCTCCTCCAGGATGCCCTCGAGCTCGGCCATCGACTCCGCGTACCCCAGCTCCGCCGCGCGATCTGCCTTGTCAGCACTCATGCTTCTCGTTCCTCCACCCGGCTGTGCACATCGCCCGCGCCCGTCTCCGTCACGAGCCGATCGCCGTCGCCGACCTCGGGAGCGGCCCGCAGGACCCGCCCGTCGGCGGTCCGCGTGATCGTGTATCCCCGCTCGAGGACGCGACGGGGGTCCAGGGCGCGCAACCGCGCGTCGGCCGTGTCGAGCCGAACGGTGGCGCTCCGAATCCCGCGTGTGGCCGCAGCGGCAACGTGCTGCTCGTGGGTCGACGCGCGGGCCGCGGCTTCCCGGGTGCGGCGGCGGCCGGCATCGATCGCTCGGCGGCGGTGGCTCTCGAGCGTCCGGTGCTCGCGCTCGAGCGCGACCGGCACTCCGCGCGCGAGGCGGGCCGAAGCGCTCGCGAGGTCGCGCCCGGCGATCGTGCAGGCGGAGCGGGCACGCAGGGAGACACGATGCGAGAGGCGCGCGAGGCGCTCGCAGTAAGCGTCGACCGCGCCGACGAGCATCGCCGCCGCTGCCGTCGGCGTCTTCATGTACGTGTGCGCAACCTCGTCGGCGACGGTCCGATCGACTTCGTGACCGATCCCTGTGACGACGGGAACGTTGCTCTCGGCGATCACTCGGGCCACGGCTTCGGTGTCGAAGGGAGCGAGGTCGCTCCGGGACCCGCCACCACGAGCGAGGACGATCACATCGAGGTCGAGCCGCGAGAGCGTCCGGAGCCCGAAGACGATGCGGCGGAACGCACCCTGGCCTTGGACTCGCACGTCGACGTGCGCGACCCGGAAGGCGTGCGGACTGCTCTCGAGCTCCTGCACGAAGTCGTGGTATGCCGCGCTGCCGCCGCTCGTGACCAGACCGACGCGCAACGGGACGAGCGGGATCTCGAGCTCGGCTTGTCGACGCAGCAGTCCCTCGGACATCAGCAGCTGCAGCACACGAGCGCGATCGGCCGCGAGCTTGCCCACGGTGAACAGCGGATCGATGCCGTTCATGATCAGCTGCAGGCGGCCGGCCGGTGGCCAGAAGTCGACCCGGGCGCGAATCCGCACCTCCGCCCCGTCGGCGAGCGTGGCGCCCGCGTCGCGCAACGTGCGATTCACGCCCGCGCGCTCCTGCCGGAACAGCGCGACCGACAGCTTCGCCCTGACGTGGTCACGGCGAGCGTCCTTCTCCACGAGATCGAAGTAGGCGTGGCCGGCACCGGTGGCCCGATACTGCGCCACCTCGCCCCGCACCCAGAGCTGACGTGGAAATGACTCGGTCAGCGACTCTGCGATCGCCTGATTGAGCTCCCCGACACCGAAGGTGGGGGCCTCGGTCAAGCGCAGTCCTTGAGCTTGAGCTTGCCCGCCAGGAGGATCGTCGAGCTGAAGGGGTTGCCCTCGAACCCGCGGTTCGGATCGGCGACGAACGCATCGAGCTCACGTTGTGCGGTCTTCAGGAGCTTCTTCACCTTCGCCCGCAGCTTCGTCGGCTCCTTGAGCGCGTCGATCGAGTCGATCTGCTGCTGGAGGATCGGCTTGATCGCGGAGACGTACGCCGACATCTGCTCGATGCTCGGCTGCTGGTCGGACGGGACATCGGCGAATGCAGTGTTCGAAGCTTCATCCAACAGGGTGTTGCTCTGGGCGCAGATGCTGTCCGCGGTCTTCCGCCACTGCTGCTCCGACATCGGCTTCGACGCGATCGACGCGCCCGCCACGCCGAAGAGTGCGACCCCACTCGCAAGCACGAACGCTGTGACTATCGCGAACACTCGTCGCTGCATCTTCGCTCCCATCGATCAGCTCGCGCCTCTGGCGAGGAGCGTCAGTATCGCACCGCCCGAGCAGGCCGACGGCACCGTCTCGCTGACCTAGCCGGTGATCTGCACCAGCCCGAGCTCGTAGGCGAGCGTGGTGAGCTCCGCACGGCGGCGCCGCCCGGTCTTCTCGCGGATCCGGTCCAGGTGCGACTGCGCGGTCCGCATCGAGATGCCGAGCTGCTCACCGATCTCCCGGTCCGTGCAGCCGCCGGCCACGCACGCGAGCACCTCACGCTCGCGCGGGCTCAGCAGCTCGGGCGGAAAACCGTCGTCGGGGAGGTAGGTCTTGCCGGCTGCCACGAGGTCCATGATCTCGAGCACGGTCGCGGCATCGCCCGCGGCGGAGAGGAACGCGGGGACGCCGATCTCGACCGCTTCCGACCGACGACTGGGTAGGGCGAAGCACAGCACTGCGGGGCAGATCGCGAGCACCGCCCGCAGCTCCGGCGGACCGATGTCCGGGCCCAGGCCGACGATGACCACGTCGGGCGGAGGACCGTCGACGAGGTCCTCGACACGATTGGTGCAGGCGACGACCTCGTGCCCGGGCGCGCGCAGCACGACCTGCTCGAAGCCCAGCCGACCGATGTCGTTGCTCACCACGATGGCGACGCGGATCGGCTCACTCACGGCACTGCACCAGACCGAGCTCGAAGGCCAGTGGTGCCGTCACCGCGAGGACATGAGAGCCCTGCGGCGCCGTCCCGGGGTCATCTTCGGTCGCAGGTCGAGCATCTGTGTGCACGACCCGGACCGTACGAGGGGCCTGGGACGCAGCCTCGACCTGCACTTCGCCATCGACGCCCCGCCCACCCACTCGAGCTCCCCCCGCCCCTACGGGCTGGCGAAGTGTGGTGCATGCGCATCACGAATGAAAGGGGCAGTTCAACCCATGGAGCGAGCTGCGGTCCCCGAGCGTGCCGTCACGCGACCCGCGGCAGCACCTTGTCGCAATAGAGGCGGAGGCTCTCCCAGGCCGCGTCGATCGGCATGCCCCCGACCAGCGGATGGAGGTTGACCGCGCCGGTGGCGTTCGCCTGCTCGACACACTCGTCGGGGCTGAGCACCTGGTAGATGCCCTCCGCGCGGAGGCTCGCGACGTCGGTGGCATGGCTGTGCACCGCCGACTTGATGTCGGGGGTCTGCCACGACGCATAGGTGGACGCCTCGTGGAAGAAGTGCTGGCCGAGCTCGGCCCAGGCCTGCTCGGGGTCCTCGGCGACGTGGACCATCGTCGTGCTGGCCCCGGGCATCATGCAGAAGCCCTGGGTGCCCTGCTCCTTGCACTGCTCGTAGTAGTACGCCTCGAGCTCGGGGAGGTGTGCCGCGGGGAACATCGGCAGCCCGAAGCGCGCGGCCCGGCGTGCCGCGACCTTGCTCGTCCCACCGATGAGCAACATGGGATGCGGCTGGGTGAGCGGCCGCGGCGTCACCCGCACCGTGGTGCCCCGGTACTCGAAAGGCTCGCCCGTCCACGCCTTGAGGATCGTGTCGATGCACTCGTCCATGAGCGCGCCGCGCCCGGCCCAGTCCTTGCCGTGGGCCGCGTACTCCGACGGGCGGTACCCGATTCCGGCGATGGTCGTCATGCGCCCACCGCTCGCGAGGTCGAGCACCGCGAGGTCCTCGGCGACGCGCAGCGGATCGTGGAGGGGCACGAGCAACGCCGAGAGCGAGATGCCGATGTTCTTCGTGGCTCCGAAGACCAGCCCGGCCATCACGAACGGTGACGGGCTCCAGCCGTTGTCCGCGCCGTGGTGCTCCTCGAGCGTCACCATCGCGAAGCCGTGCTCATCGGCGTAGCGCGCCATCTCGACGAACGCCTGATAGCGCGCCGCCATCTCGACGGGCTCGAGCCCGGGCTGGACGCAGTTGAAACGAGCGATCGACATCACCATGTCAGCCGGCACAATCCTTGAGCCCGAGCTGCGTCGCCTGTTTGGTGGCCGGCTTGAAACTGTTTTGGTAGTCGGCAACCGTCGAGGCGGTCGCGATCTTGCCGACCGCACTCCGGAAGGCGGCAAGGAGCTTCTTCACCTTGGCCTTGATCTTGGCCGGCACCGGGATGGCTTCGATGTCGTCGAAGGCCTTCCGGTAGATCGGGACGGCGCCGACCGCGTAGGCCTTGAGCTGCTCGATCGTGGGCGGGCTGCTGCTCGAGAGCCCCTGCTGGGACGCGACCGCGAGCAGATCACCGTCGGCCGCCTTGCAGACGGCATCGGCCTTGGCTCGCCACTGCTTCGGTGTGTTGCCGGCGATCGCCGGAGCCGCGAGGACCGCGACCAAGGCGCCGACCAGCGCGACGAACGACAGCGTGCGCGTGAGCTTCTTCACGGTGCTCCTCAGCCCGGGGGAAGGATGATGGTCTGGAGCTCGGTGTACGGGGCGATGCCCTCGGGGCCGAGCTCGCGTCCGATGCCCGACTGCTTGAAGCCGCCGAACGGTGCGTTGAAGTCGAGGATCATCGACGAGTTGATCGCCACCACGCCCGTGCGCACCTGCGCAGCGACTGCGGCGCCGTGCTCGGCGTCGGTGGTCCACACCGAACCGCAGAGCCCGTAGTCGGAGTCGTTGGCGATCTTGATCGCCTGCGCCTCGTCGTCGTACGCGATGACCGACAGGACGGGACCGAAGATCTCCTCTTGCGCGATCTTCATGTCGTTGGTGACGTCGGCGAAGACCGTCGGCTCGACGTACCAGCCCGTGTCGAGGTGCTCGGGGAGCCCACCACCAACGACGGCGCGCGCGCCGGCCGACTTGCCGGCCTCGAGGTAGCCCGCGACGCGGTCGCGCTGGCGCTCGGCGACGAGCGGGCCGACCTGGACCTCGTCGTCCATCGGGTCACCGACCTTCAGCGCACCGACCGCGGCACCCAGGGCCTCGGTCACCTCGGCGTAGCGCTTCTTGCTCACGAGGATGCGGCTCTGCGCGCCACACACCTGGCCGTTGTTCATCAGACCGGACATCACGAGGTTGCCCATCGTGGCTTCGTCGAGGTCGGCGTCGTCGAGCACGATCGCGGCGGACTTGCCGCCGAGCTCGAGCGTGACCCGCTTGAGCAGCCCGCCACACACCTCGCCGATGTGCCGACCGACGGCGGTTGAGCCGGTGAAGCTCACCTTGTCGACGCCGGGGTGCGTGAGGATGTGCTCGCCGGCCTCGCGGCCCGCCGCGACGATGTTGATGACACCCGGCGGCAGATCGGCCTCGATGATCGCGTCGGCGAGGAGGTACGAGTCGAGCGGCGTCTCGGGCGCCGGCTTCAGCACGATCGGACAGCCGGCCGCCATCGCGGGACCGAGCTTCAGCGCACTGATGAACAGCGGCACGTTCCAGGGGATGATCCCCGCGGCAACGCCGACTGGCGCGCGCAGCACCCGCACCGGTGAGCCGAGCGCACCCGTGCGGTCGTCGACCCACGGGTAGCCGGACGCGAGCCCGGCATACATGTCGAGGACCATCGTCGCCGAGAAGACCTGGCCCATGATCGACCACGACTTCGGCGAGCCGTTCTCGTTCGAGATGATGTCCGCGATGTCCTGGGCGCGCGACTGCAGCGCACCTGAGAGGCGCTTGATGCCCTCGGCCCGCTCCTCCGGCGTCATGCGCGGCCACGGGCCGTCGTCGAACGCGGCGCGGGCCGCGGCGATGGCCTTGTCGAGATCGGCCGGGGAGGCGTCGGGGACCGACCCGATCACCTGTTCGGTGTGGGGCGAGATGACCTCGATGACACCCTTGCCCTCGGGCGTCACCCACTCGCCACCGATGAACAGCTTGTCGCGGACGTCCACGATCGTCTCCCTGCGTTCGGAATCGGCTGCGACGCTACCGCAGACCTGACGACCCGTCAGGCGGGCGCCACCTCAGGACGAGGAAGTCGTCCGGCTGGGGTGGAGGGTGCCGGGCCGCCGGTTCAGGGTTTGGCCTTCGACTTCGACGTCGTGGTCGACGTCGTGGAGGGCAACGTCGACACGACCGTGCTCGGTGGGATCTGCAGCACCTGGCCGACGAAGACGTGGTTCGCGTTGGTGATGCCGTTGGCCGCGGCCAGCTGGTCGAGCGTGAGGCCGTAGCGGCTCGCGATCGCGAGCAGGCTCTCCCCCTGCGCGACGGTGTGCGTCTGCGGTCCCGCTGTCGTGGTCGTGGTGGCGACCGGCTCCGAGGAAGCGCTCACCTCGGTGCCGTTGTTCCCCACGGTCATGCGGCCGAGCAGGAACGCGAGCACGACCACGATCGCCGCGGCACCCAATGTCGGCAGCAACGGCACGGATCGCGTTGCGCGCGGAGGCGGTCGCCGGACGCGTGCCTGCGGTTCGGCGGTCTCGCGCCGCGGTGCCGGACCGCCGCCGGGGCGCCCGGGCCGACGGGGATCGGCCCGTGGATCCATCCCCCGTGGATCCATCCCCCGTGGATCCATCCCTCGTGGATCCGTGCGTGGGTCGATGCCCCGGGGATCGGTGCGCGGATCCAGCCCCCGCCGATCGACGCGGGGATCGGGACGCCGGGGCCCGGGATCCCCGGGCGATGCGCGCCGAACCGGCCGCTGCACCGGGCGGTCGCCCGGCTCCCACGAACCGGTTCCCATCCTCCGATTGTGCGGCCTGCAGGCGGTCGCAACAAGGGGGTCGACGCTGGTGGGTCCCGGGTAGCGTCTCCGCCGATGGTCGCCCCGCAGACCCCGCCGAGCGCTCCCGGCACGAGTGCGATCCCACCCGGGCTCGTGAAGAAGTCGATCTTCACCTTCGTAGGCCTGGTCGGAGCGGTCGCCGCGCTCACCTCGATGTTCTATTGCATGCGCGCGGTCATGGAGGTCGGCGGCGTCTGCGCCAGCGGGAACACGGCCTACGACATCCGGGTGCAGTGCCCCACCGGCGTCCCCGGCCTGATGACGCTCTCCATCTTCGCGGGACTCGGCTTCCTCCTGGTCTACGGCGTCAGCGCGGTCGGACCGAACCTCACGTTGCTCGCATGGCCGGCGCTGTTCATCTCGCTCGGGTGGAACTTCCTCGAGTACGGGTTCGACCCTCCGGGCGACGGCGGCGGCGCAGCGGCCGGTTGGATCGTCTGCGGAGTGGTCTTCGTCCTGATGGGTGGCGTCCCACTCGTCATCGGGATCTGGGCGCTGCGCCAGGGACGGGAGACCCGCGCGACGAACCGCATCGCGACCAGCCGCGTCGGGAAGGTCGGGCCTGGCACCGGCACGACGGTGACGGGCAACCTGCGGATCTACGCGTGGGTGCTCCAGCTCGTCGCGATCGGCGTCGGCATCTGGATGGGCATCGAGATCTTCGAGTGGGCAACCGGTTCGACGGTCACCATCGGCTTCGGCTGAGATGACGGCCCAGGCCTCCGGCCTGGCAGCAGCACACGACGCAGGGGGAAACGTGGCAGCGCGCAATGTGGCCCGCGATGTGGCAGGAGCGCTCGAGGGGATCCGCATCCTCGATCTGACGTGGGGATCGGCAGGTCCGCTGGGCGTGCTGCTGCTCGCCGAGCAGGGTGCCGACGTCATCAAGATCGAACCCCCCGCCGGAGATCCGTTCCGCGCGTATCAGGACGACGGCTACGCCGGGTACAAGGTGTGGACCCGGTCCCGACGCTCCGTGCGCTGCAACCTCAAGTCCGACGCGGGTCGCGCGGCGTTCCTCGAGCTCGCGAAGACCGC
>JBBQFJ010000045.1:0-23279 GCA_038321755.1 Acidimicrobiia bacterium
GGTCGCGATCGACTCGGTGGGGATCGAGCACGTCGACCACGCCGTCGACGGCGGCGACCGTGATCTGGAGATGACCACCGAGGAACGCGACCTCACCATCGCGCTGCCGGCGATGAGCGCCGGGCTCGTGCGCGACGCCGCGCTCGGTCTCGCCGAGCGCGACCGGCTGGTCCTCGAGATGACGCTCGCAGGTGGCCTCGACGGGCGCGCGCTCGGTGATGCGCTGGGCGTGTCGGTCGACGGTGCGCACCAGGCCGCGCACCGGATGCGTGAGCGACTCGCGCGGTCCGTCGGCGCGCTGCTCGTCGCGCGCAAGGGACAAGCCGACTGCCCCGGTCTCCAGAACGTCCTCACCGACTGGGACGGCACCTTCTCGGTGCTCTGGCGCAAGCGCGTCGCGCGCCATGCCGACAAGTGCGCGATCTGTGGTGCTCGGCGTCAGTCGATCCCGCAGAAGGTGCTCAGCGGCACGTTCGCCGCGATCCCGTTCACCTTCCTCATCCCGCCCGACAGCCTCCGTGAGCAGGTGCTCAACGCGGCCGGCCTGCACGCCGAGCACCCCGACCTGCCGCGCCCCAAGCGGTGGCGTCGACGAGACGGCTTCCCCCACCCGGTCGACCGGTCGCGCCGTCGCGTCATCGCTGCGATCGGGGTCACGCTCGCCGTCATCGCACTGGGCCTCGGCGGTGTGACGGTGACGGCGAACAACGACCCGGGCCCGTCCGTCGCCATCCGACCGGCGAGCACCTCGAGCTCGACCAGCACCACGAAGCCCAACGGGAGCACTGCACGCGAGGCCCCGTCGACCGACCCGACCGCGCCCGCAGCCGACGGCGGGGAGCTCGCTCCCCCGGGGACCACGAAGGTCGCAGCCACGCTGGCGACCCAGCCGGCGCCCCCGCCACCGCCACCTGGGGACACCGCCGGCCCGACGCTGAAGGCAAACATCCCGGCGAACATCCTGAGCGCCGGAGGCGGAGGGTGCCCGCAGACGCCGATCAAGGCTGACGCGCTGGATCCGAGCGGCGTCAGCTCGGTCCAGATGCGGTACTCGGGCCCGTCTGGGAGCTCGACCCTCTCGATGACCCCGAGCGGCGGCACCGGCTGGACCATCACCTGGGTGCCCTCGTCGGCGGGCAACTACTCGATCACGATCACCGCCCGCGACGGCGTGGGGAACCAGACCGCCCAGAGTGGCTCGACGCACGCAGACATCTGCATCGGATGAGAGAAACCCTTGCCCCTCAAAAGGGTCGCCGAATCGGGCTGCAACCACGACATGGCCCGAACCGCGGATCACTTCAGCGCTTCGCGCCTCGCCGCACGGCATCGAGCACGGCGCGCACGCACCTCGGCTAGCGAAGCGGCGGAGTCGACGACGATGTTGTCGTCCCTGAGCACACCTGAGCCGTGTATCCCGAGACGACCACCAGGTCGGGCGCGATGGCACCCAGGCTCGTACCCAACTCTTCGATGGGCAGTCCGCGGCTCGCCCGCATGAAGAAGCGCGCCAGCTTGCGCAACGACACCCGCACGCGCCTGGGGACGCCCTCCCGCTTCGCCAGGGCTCGGAGATCGCGCGCGATCGCCTGCGTGCGCTCCGGGCCGAACGCCGCGTCACCGACGAGCGCACGGGCAGCGTTCGCCACCAGGTCGGTGAGCGTGGTGCACGGCCCGTCGAGCGCACCCGCTCCCGCGAAATGCCCCGCGGCACCGTCACCCGAGTCGCTCGATCGATCGCCCGTCGTGGTGGTCGTGGTCGGTGTGACCGTCATGCGCGACTTGGCGTCGTCGACGACCTGCAGCGTGACGATCCCCCCCACCACCGCCACGGCGAGGAGCGCGACGAGGACGCGACGGTGTCGACTCATGCGCACCAGTATTGCGAACCGCCTGGCCGCGCGTGCACCGCTACGGTCATGCGGTCGATCTGGGAGCAGCACCGTGCCCGCTCACAACATGCCGGCCGCCGAGGTCGAAATCGCCGAGACGCTCGTCCGCGCCCTGCTCATCGAGCAACATCCCGATCTCGCCCACCTGACACTCGTCCAGCTCGCCTCGGGCTGGGACAACGTGATCTACCGCCTCGGTGCCGATCTCCTGGTACGGCTTCCGCGACGAGCCGCGAGCGCCGAGCTCGTGAACCACGAGCAGCAGTGGCTTCGCAGCCTCGCGCCCTCGCTCCCGCTCCCAGTTCAGGCCCCCGATCGACTCGGCCGACCGGGCCGTGGGTTCCCGTGGTCGTGGAGCGTGTGCCCGTGGCTCGATGGCGAGGTCGCGGCGCTCGCTCCCCCGGTCGATCTCGTTGAGGCGGCGACAACGCTCGGTGCGTTCCTCGTCGCGTTGCACCGGCCCGCACCCGAAGATGCACCGCCGAACCCCTATCGCGGCGTGCCACTTCCCGACCAGAGCGCGCGCACCGAAGCGCGCATCCACCAGGTGGCCGACGTGATCGACGAGCGCGCGGTGCTTGCCTGCTGGCGCGAGCTCGTGGCAACACCCGCCTGGCCGGGTCCGCCGCTGTGGCTTCACGGCGATCTGCACCCGTTGAACCTGCTCGTCGACGAGGGACGACTCGCTGCGGTGATCGACTTCGGCGACATCACTGCGGGTGATCCCGCAACCGACCTCTCCGTCGCGTGGATGCTGTTCCCGCCCGAGGCGCGTGCAGCGTTCCGCGCGGCCGCGGGAGATCCCGACGACGACACGTGGACGCGAGGGCGGGGCTGGGCATTGTCGCTCGGGCTCGCATACCTCGCGAGCTCGGCCGACCACGCTCTGCTCCGCGAGATCGGACTTCGGTCGATCGAGGCGGCGCTCGCCGACGCGAGGTAGATCCGGCAGGCTCCGCGCATGGCGCCACGCCGACGACCGCATCTCGATCTCACGGCGCCCTCCGGAGCGGCCCGGTCACGCGGTGGTCACGCCCGAGTGCTGCTCGCGTGCTGGCCGCCGTTGCACCCTGCACTTGAAACCCCGCCCGGATGCCCGGGGGCCTTCCGGCCCTCGGGCACTCCTGGTCTTCGGGACCCTGCAGCAGCCTCGGTGAGCCCGCAGTTCGCTATGACCTGCCTGCGGGCGGGGCCAGGGCGATGATTCGGTGGGCTTCGGAGAGCCCGTCCGGAACCACAGCATCCACCGCTCGGACGCTCGCCTCCAGGATGCCGGCCGTGCCGTCGATCGTGTCGAGGTGGTCCGCGATCCACGCGAGGAACGCCAGGTACACGTCATCGTCCCCGACGACGAGCGCTCCGCTCAGGAACCGGATGATGTATCCCAGATCTTCACGCGTTCGCGACAGGTTGCGGTCGTCGTAGCTCGTCATTGCGGGAACGTCCAAGTGCATCTGCACGAGAGCGGCATCCCTGAGCGACATCCACGTTGCATCGAGGGTGTCTCCGTCGTTCGTGACCTCCGATGGGTCACGCAACACGGGCAATCCCTCTTCCTTCCACCTCGCAAGCATGAGCGATGCCTGGGCAACATCGCTCGCCCATCCGTCGGCCCCGAGCGACATCGCGCTCCGGTCCGTGCCGCCCAACGCAGCACCGCCGGCGATGACCGGCACGCCGACACTGTGAACCGCCCGGACGCACCGCCGCGCTCCGGCGAAGTACATCGCGACGGTGCAGCTCAACCCCACGGCAAAGGGTCGCACTTCGTTCAGATAGTCGGGAAGCTGGTCAGCGGGGAGCGATGCACCGAGGAACACGACATCCCAGTCGTCAGCGCGCAACAGCTCGGTGGCCATACGCCCACCCATCGAGTGCCAGTCACCTTCGGCGCAACACAAGACGATCGGTCCGCTCTCTGGCTGGGCGTCGATGCGCGTCGCCAGCGCGCCGATCGCCGCGTCGGTGATCGCCGTGGCGGCGTGCTCCTGGGCCACGGTCCATTCACCACGCGCCCACCTTCTGCCGACCTCGATCTGCGCCGGGGCGAGCACGTCGTAGACCAACCGGTCGAAGCCCACTCCTCCGTCGTACGAATGCAAGACCGCGTCGATCGCCTTCGAGCGGTCGGCGCCACCGAGCAACCCGAGGAACTCATCCATCTGTAGCGGGCTCATTCGCGTACCTCCGCCTCGGCAGCGATCGCACTGCGATCGCGCCCCGCTCGCTTCGCGTCGTAGAGCGCGTGGTCGGCATCTTGGAGCGCGGTCTTGGAGTTGTCATTCGCCACGAGGGCGATGCCGGCCGAAAACCCCACGTCGTACTTCCGCTCCTCAGTCCAGACGTCACGCACTCGGTCCATGGCCGCGACCGCGTCGCTCGGAGTTGTGCGGGGCATGATGACGATGAACTCATCGCCCCCAGGTCGACCCGCAACGTCGAAGACTCGGAGCTGGCCGCGCAGGCTTCGCGAGAAGGCTCGCAACACCGCATCTCCGGCATCGTGACCGAAGGTGTCGTTCGTCGCCTTGAAGCGGTCGAGGTCGATCGAGACGACGGTGTCGCCGGCACGGAGGCGACCCACCGCGCGGTCCACGCCCCGGCGGTTCAGCAGACCCGTCAAGGGCTCGATGATGCTCTCGTTGGACAGCTGGTCAGTCGTTCGCACGCGACCAACCATGATTCGCGCATCCTCGATCAACCGCGGCAGGACGGATTCCAGCCGAGCGCGCGCGGGGCTCCCGGGCGGCGCTGACGCCACGAGCGGATCGCCTTCACCGAACGACAGGTCGACCGGGATTGCATCCGGATCATCAGCGTGTGCCGGGACCGTCCGACCCCCGAACGCGCTGACCACGCCGATGAGGACACCGACCACCTCTTCGACGGTGCGCACGCGCAGGAGCGTTCGGACCGCGCTCAACAACGCGGCTGCGACCGGCTCGGTGTCGTCACCGACGGGGGCAGCCTCGGTTCGATCGCTGAGCACCATTGCTCTCACCGGCCCCTCGAGCACTCGCCGCCTGAACGACTGTACCCACCCCACCTCGCCGTCGCTCCGGTGCTCCACACCGCAACCGCCTGATCCTCCGCCGCATCCGGCCTAGCCTCCGTCGCATGTCCAGTCGCTTGGCTCGTGTCGCGCTGGTCGTCCTTGTGATCGGCGCGTGCTGCGCCGTGTCGCCCGCGGGAGCCGCCAACGGACCGAAGGTCACCCGCTTCGCGCTGCCGGGCGTCGATGCATTCCGGTTGGCGGTCGGTGGCGGCGCGGTCTGGGTGGTCGACGACGTCAAGGAATCGCTCCTCGAGATCAACCCCAAGACCGGCGCGACGACCGGACACGTTCCGGTGGCTGGTGCGCGCGATGTCGCGTACGGCAGCGGCGCGGTCTGGGCGCTCGGTGACGACGGGGTCACACGAGTCGATCCAACGTCCGGCAGAGCGACGACCACGATCACGTTGCCGGACTCCAGCGACGCCATCGCCGCGGGCGCCGGCGCCGTCTGGGTCGTGAGCAGCTTCACGAGCAGCGTGTACATGCTCGACGCCACGACCGGCGCGTTGCAGAGCACGATCCCGATCGACCAGGGCGAAGCCAGCTACATCGCCGCCGACGCCACCAGCGGCTGGGCCGCCTACATCGGGCTCCCCACGCTCGAGCAGATCGATCCGAGCGCGAACTCGGCGACACCGGTCTCGCTCCCCGAGAACGGCGGCGGTCCGGTCGCCTCGGGCGGCGGCGCGGCGTGGACGGAAGGACCGCTCAATGGCAAGACCGGCTCCGAACAGCTGTGCAAGGTGTCGGCGCGCAGCGGTCTGGTGCAGTGCTTCGACGTGCCTGCATCCGTCGGTCAGATCGCGTTCGGGAACGGCGCGGTCTGGTACGTCGCCGAGGGCGGCCAAGTCGTGCACGTCGACCCGCGCACTCGCAAGACCGTCGCGGTGATCAAGACTGGTGGCAAGTCACTCTCGGATGTCGCAGTGAGTACCGGCACGGTCTGGGCCACCGACGCGGTGGCCCAGCGCTCCACGCTCTACCGCATCACTGGCTGAGCGACGAAGACTCCGCGACGGCAGCGAGCCGCTCGAGCGTCTGCTCCATCCCTGCCCGATTGTGACTGGCTCGATCGCCGACACCGGTCACGAGATGGGCGATCGGCTTGAAGATGCTCGGGCGCTGCTCGATCCACCCCTCGGTGACCCGACACCCGGTCGGAGTCGGTTCGAACGTATAGCTCCACTCGGCGACCTTGAGCCCCATCGTCGTCACGTCGAACGAAAAGCGCCGACCCGGCTCGACATCGACCACTGTCGCGAGGGTCTTCCACTTCCGCTTGCCGATTCGATTCGTCCCGCGGAACTTCGCGCCGGGTCGCGCACTCGTCGCGTTCCCGAGCCAGACGCCGCCCTCCGCCTCGGGCGACCACTCCCCCATTCGGGTCACGTCCGAGACCAAGTCCCACACGCGCTCCGCGGGCGCCGCGATCTCCCGACTCACACTCACCTGCTCCGCCATACGGCTGAACGTAGCCGCCTCGTCCCGGCGGAGTCGACGCGCGGGTCGACTAGCAGCTCAGGTCGGTGATCACGGCGCGACCGGTGTACTCACCGGCCTCGAGCTCGTCGAAGATCGTTCCGAGCTCGGAGAGCGCACCCACACGGGAGACGTGGCTCGTCACCCGCCCGGCCGCGGCGAGCGCGACGAGCTCCCGCATGTCCTGCACGGTGCCGACGGCCGAGTAGATGATCGTCGGGTCCCGGAGGAAGAGCTCGAACGGGTTCAGCTCGAGGTTCCCTTCGCTCGTCGCCGGAAGGCCGACGGCGACGAAGAGGCCCCCCTTGCGCAGAAGCTTCAGGCCCAGGCGGAACCCGGCCATCTTCGCCGAGAACACCAGCGTCGCGTCGACGCCACCGACCTCTTGCTGCACGACATCGAGCGCGTCCGCCGCGTCGACCGCGAGGTGCGCGCCGAGCGAGCGCACGAACTCGAGACGTTCAGCGCCGATGTCGACGCCGATCACCTCGTACCCGAACGCGGTCGCGATCTGCACCGCGTAGTGACCGAGCCCACCGGCAGCCCCGATGACCGCGATCGGTCGCCCAGGTCGTACGCGGTGGTCGAGCAGCTTCTTCACCGCGCCGTACGCGGTCAGACCGCCGCACGCCAACGGCGCTTCCTGATCGCTGAGGCTGTCGGGAATCGTCACGAGTGACGGCGCCCACACGGCAAAGTGCTCCGCGAACGTGCCGATGATCCCTTTGCTCTCCGCACAGTGTCGGGGCTGACCCCGCAGGCAGTACTCGCAAGCACCGCACCAGTAGCCGCCACCCGTCCCCCCGAGCCCGAGGATCACGCGGTCCCCTTCGTGCACGAAGCGCTCGGCGCCGGGACCGAGTGCCTCGACCACCCCGATCGCCTCGTGCCCGATCGTTCCGGAGCGCGGCACACCCTGCCAGTCGCCGCGCGCGAGGTGCAGATCGGAATGGCACACGCCGGAGGCGCTGATGCGGATCAGCGCCTCCTCGTCGCCGGGCACCGGGACCGGGACATCGCGGATGTGCAGGACACCGTCTTCGAGTCGTGCGGCCTTCATCCAGGATCACTCCATCGGTCGGTCTTGTCCCGGGCGCAGCGTACAGAACCTCTGCCGTCGCGCGATCTAGCCTGCGCCGATGCGAGTCAGCAATCCGCTCGGGGAGCGAGCATGACGGACGCCGGGACGGACGCCCGGACGGATCGGGTTCGGGATCAGGTCATCGGGTGGCTCGGTACCCCGATGAGCGATCGTGGCCCGTCGATCGCTCCCGACGAGGTGAACCTCCCGATGATCCGACATTGGGTCGACGCGCTCGACGACCGCAACCCGGTGTACCTCGACGCCGCGTACGCGGCCACGACGCACTTCGGGGGGATCGTCGCACCACCCGCCATGTTGCAGACGTGGACGATGGCTCGCCCGCGCATCGAAGGAATCGCGGCCCGTGGCGGTGCGCCGGAGGAGATCGCCCCGGAGAGCCCGATCGGCATCCTCGACGCGGCGGGCTTCACGGGAACCCTTGCGACCAACTCGGAGCTGGAGTTCGTTCGCTACCTGCGCCTCGGGGACCGGCTGCAGTCGGCCACCGCCCTGGAAGCGATCTCCGAACGGAAGGGCACCGGGCTCGGGCAGGGGTACTTCGTCACGTGGGTCACGACGTACACCGATGACACCGACGCGCTGGTCGGACGACAGCGCTTCCGGATCTTCAAGTTCCTGCCCGGGAGCAGCACCTCGCGTTCGTCGAACGCCGAGCGCGCCCCCGCGACGGCCGAGGCCGACGCGCCGACCGGGGCAATCCTCCCACCGTTCGAGCTCGACGTCACCGCCGCGGTCATCGTCGCAGGCGCGATCGCGTCGCGTGACTTCATGCCGGTGCACCACGACCGCGACTATGCACAGGCCCAGGGTGCTCCCGACCTCTTCATGAACATCCTCACCACCAACGGATACGTGGCCCGCTACGTCACCGACTGGGCCGGCCCCGAAGCCACGCTCCGCAGCATCGCGATCCGACTCGGCGGTCCCGCGATCCCGGGGCATCCGCTCCGGTTCACCGGCCAGGTGACCAGCGAGCGCGACGACGGCGACCGTGTCCTCGAGGTCGCCGTGCGGGCTGCGAACGACCTCGCCGACCATGCGACGGGCACCGTCACGCTCACGCTGCCGAACGACGCAGGAGCCTGACCGGCGCCCGCCCTCATGCGCGTGCTCGCCGGCGCCGCGCGAACAGCACGAGACCGAGCCCACTCGCCACGAGGACGAACGCGAGCGAGGCGAGCTGCGTGATCGCGCCGGCCCCGGTGAACGCCAGGACAGCCCCGGGTGCAGACGTCGTGCCGTCTCCGCTCGCTGCGAGCACGACCGGCTGCGACACGGCAGAGGTGGCGACAGTCACCCGGCCGTCCGTCGCCTTCACCTGGCAGGTGTACGTGGCGCCCGGGGTGAGCCCGGTCACGGTCAGGGGCGAGCTCGAGCCCGTCGCGGAACCCGAGGCACCGCCGGTGAGCGAGGTGCAGCTGGCCGTGTACACGAGGATCGCCTGTGCGGAGGCGCCGCTCGCACCCGCGGCGATCCCCGGCGTCGCGAACGCGACGTCGAGCGACGCCGCTTGCGGAACGACCGCGGAGATCGCGATCGCCGTGCAGCCGAAGCACCAGTCGTAGCTCGTCAGGCTCTGACCGGACGTGACCGTCACGAAGTTCGCGCCCTGCGCGATCGGATCCGGGCCACCGCTCGACCCCTGGTCGAAGTGCAGCGGGACGCCGTGCCACCAGACGCCGGTGTAGACGGTGCTCGACTGTGGGTCCTGGACCGTGGGCGACGGGTCGCCCCCGCCGCTACAGCCGAGGAACGCCAGCGAGTACGTCCCCGACGGCACGTCGGCAATCAAGTACGTGCCGTCCTGGCCGACCGGCGCCGCGACCGCGAACTGGTTCGGCAGGTACGCGATCACGCAGCTGTCGGTCATGGCGACACCGTTGACGTTCGCGACCTTGCCGGCGATCGTGCCCGTCGCGCCGGTGTCGAGCGCCGCGTCGATGTTGTCGACGATCTCTCCGGTGCTCACCGCGACGACGTGCGCGTCCGCCTGCGTCGCCTGTCCGGGCCACCACTGCCCGGCGTAGGCCCGCGTGTCGTTGCAGTCCACGAACTGGACGCGGTAGCGACCGGCGAGCGGGAGGGTGATGCTGTAGTGGCCGTTCGACTCGCTCCGCCCGAGTCCGCCGAACGACGACTCGGTCGTCGCCTGCGCACAGATCCCGCCGAGCGGGTGGCCGTCGGCGTCGGTGATGGTTCCCCGGATCGCACCCGCGAGCGCGAGCTGCGCGTCGATGCCCGTGCGGTGATCTCCCGCACTCAGCACGATCGGATCCGCACTTTGGTAGTCGGGCTTGTCGTTCCAGAACTGGTCGACGAACGGACCGCTGCCGTTGCAATCCTGGAACTGCACCTTCACGGTGGTTTCGGGAAGACCGCCGATGCTGTAGGTGCCGTCGTTGGCGGTGTTCGCATTGCCGATCCCGCTGACACCGTTCGGCGTGCCGGTCGCGACGTTCACGCACACGTTCGCGGCGGGCTGACCGTCGGGGCCGGTGACGGTCCCTGAGATCGTTGCGGCACTGGTGAGCGCGGCGTCGACGCCCGAACGCGCCGGGGCGTCGCCGCTGCCGAGCGTGAGCGTGTCGGCCGACTCCCACGTGAGCTGCGTGTGCCAGTACTGGGTCGCCCAGGTCGGGGTGCTGTTGTGATCGGAGAACTGGACTCGGTAATCGCCGGGAGAGAGTGCGCCGGTCGTGTAGTCGCCGTTGCCGTCGGTCTGGCTCCCGCCCCCGTTCCCCTGCCCGATCGGCTGGACGCTCACCCCGATCCCCGACAGCGCGTTGCCATCGGCGTCGGTGACGTGCCCGCTGACCTCGATGCCCGTCTCGAGCTGCCCGTCGATGCCGGTGCGGTCGTCACCGGCGCTCAGCACGATCGGGGTGGCGCGGTTGAAGTCGGTCTGCCCTGCGTACCACTGCGCGACGTAGATGCCACCGTTGCAGGGTCGGAACTGCACTCGCACGTCGACCGCCGGGAGGCCGGTGAGCACGTAGGTCCCGTCTGCTGCCGTGGAGGTCCCGCCGAGACCGTCCCAACCGTTGCCGCGCGGAGTGTTCGCATCGACGCAGATTCCTTCGAGCGGCGCGCCGTCCGTGGCCGTGACGGTGCCCTCGATCTTCGCGGCAGCGCTGAGCTGGGCGTCGACACCGGTGTGGGCGGGACCGTCGCTCAGTGCGAGGAGGACCGGGGCGGCGTCGTTGTACGACGACGTTGCGTTCCAGTACTGCGCGGCCCAGATTCCACCGTTGTCGGAGAAGCGGACCCGGTAGCTCCCGGGCGGCAGCGGCTCGCTCGAGTACTGGCCGTTCGCGTCGGTCTGGGTCCCCGTCGCGGGCGAGCCGTTCCCCGTCGTCGCGTTGATGTTGACGTTGATGCCCGACAAGGACTGACCGTTCGTGTCGGTGACCGTGCCTTGCACCACGACCCCAGTGGCCAGCGTCAGGTCCTGCAGGGGCGTGTCGGCACCATCGGTCACGCTGACCGGATCAGCAGCGCCGGAGTCCGCGTGGCCGAGGTACCACTGGCTCACGAAGTGCTGCGTGGCGTTGCAGTCCCGGTACGTGACCTTGTAGGACCCGGTGTCGATCTCCGTGATCGAGTACAGCCCGTCGCCGTCGGTCTGGGCGCCCGGTCCGCTCTCGACGTTCACACAGACGCCCGCGATCGGTGCGCCGTCGGCGTCCACGACCCGACCCGAGATCGAGCCACTCGGCGCGCCGAGCGCCGGCAGGCTCGCGAGCCCGAGGCCCACGAGCGCGATCGCCGCGCAGCTCGCCGCGCGCCATGTCCTTCGTGTCCGTCGTGTCCTTCGTCCCAACCCCATCGAGCGGTGATCGACGTCGATCGGAATCCGCTTGACGGAAACGGCCCGTCGGGGAGCCCAATTGACGCATTTGCATCAGTATCAGCATCAGTTCTGGCCCCGGTCAGGTGCCCGGCAGCGCCCGCTGACTCCCGTGCTCGACGAACCAGCGCGCGCCGAGCTCCTCGTGCGTCGACGGCGCCGTCACGGTGTCGACGAACCACCACTCGGCCTGGACCCGCTCGCGGCTCACGGCGACGACGACATAGCCGTTGCTGTCGAACTCGCACCACTTCCAGTGCGGCAGGACGTCCACCGCAGTGCGCTCGAGCTCGAGCGAGCGCTCGTCCCGGCGCGGCCACCCCATCTTGTCGTCGATGTTCATCGACGTGAGGCTCGACGCGACGAACTCGACCGCCACCGGGTCGTCGTTCTTCGTCGGGTCGATGTGCAGCTCGTCGACGATCGCGACGTGTACGTCTCCGCTGAGCACCACGACGTTCTGCATCTCGTGGTCGCGAACATGGCCGAGCACTGCCGCGCGCTCCACCGGGTACCCGTCCCACTGGTCGGGATCCGGACCCGTCCCGTCCTCGCCGACGAGCTTGAGCGCGTGGAGTGCGGGGGCGAGCGACTCCGGGAGATCGGCGGCCCAGGTGGCGCCCATCACCGACGCGTTCCCGAGGAGGCGCCAGTGCGCCGCCGAGGTGTCGAGGGCCCCCAGGAGCCACTCGCGCTGCTCGGTGCCGAGCTGCGTCCGGTCCGGCTCGTACATCGCGGGTGGCGCGACGGGTTCGTCGCGGCGGCTGCGCGTGTCGATGAGGAAGAGCTCGGCGAGGTCGCCGAGAGGGACGCTGCGGAACACGCGCGTCGGGTCGGCGGCGTCGGGCATCCGGTACGGCTGCCACTCCCAACGAGCTCGGAACGCGGCGGCTTTGCGGTCCGCGTACGGACCCTGGTCGGGTCGGTGCCACGACGACCCGTCACGCCACGCACCGTCGGCGAACTCATGGTCGTCGAGCGTCGCGATGACCGGATGACGCAGGTGGAGCGCCTGCACATCGGGGTCCCCCCGGTACTGCGCGTAGCGTCGGCGGTAGTCGTCGAGCGTCACGCACTCGTGGATCGGATCGAACGGTCGACCCATCTCGGGCGGCTGCGGCGCGCCGGGTGGAAGCGCGTTCGGCGTCTCGTAGATGTAGTCGCCAAGATGCAGCAGGAACTCGATGTCGTCGCGCTCGGCGATGCGGGCGTACGCGTTGAAGAATCCCGCGTTGTAGCTCGCGCAGGAGGCCATAGCGAAGCGAACTCCCTCGACACCCTGGTCCGGGAGCGTGCGGGTCCGGGCGATGGGCGAGGACGCTCCCTGTGACTCGAAGCCGTAGAAGTAGGTCGTCGCCGGCTCGAGCCCGTCGACGTCCACGTGCACGGTCTGATCCGCGGCCGGATCCGACGAAGCGTTGCCACCGGCGATGACGTCGCGCATCTCTTCGTCGCGCGCCACGCGCCACTCGAGATCGACGGGTTCATCGCTGTCGATGGTCACGCGCGTCCACAACATGACCCGATCCTGGAGGGGATCGCCGCTGGCGACGCTGTGCTGGAACGGTTGCTCTGCGATGAGGGCAACGTAGCGCCCCTCGCGTGCGTGCGGCCGGCCTGCGCGATCACCAGCGCGATCAGGCGATCAGGTACTCCGCCGGATCGACGTTGCGGGTCCAGCTCCAGTACACCTCGATCGGCCACGGCGACAAGGTGTAGATCTTGCCGTCAGGGTTCTTGTAGTGGCTGTGCTCGATCGCCGGATGCGACCACACGAGCTGGTCGATCTCGTCGCGATACCGCACGAGGTAGTCGTCGTGAACGTCCTGACGCACCTCGATCGCCTGCGCGTCGGCCGCGAGCACCTCGTGGATCGCGCTCATCGTGTAGGTGACCTGGCACTCGGAGTGGATGATGATGCTCGCGCCGTGGGCGAGGTTGGTCCCGGGGCCATAGAGGAGGAAGAGGTTCGGGAAGTTCGGCACGGTGATGCCCAGGTACGCCGTCGGCTCGCTCCCCCACTGCTCGCGCAATGACACGCCACCCCGACCGGTGAACTCGATCGGCGCGAGGAAGTCGTTGTGGTGGAACCCCGTCGCGTAACAGATCACGTCGGCCGGATGCACGATGCCGTCGACCGTCACCACGCCCTCCGGCGCGATGCGCTCGATGCCGGTCCGCACGAGCTCGACGTTGGGCTTCTTGAGCGCCGTGTACCAGGATCCGTTGTCCTGCAGGATGCGCTTGCCGCCCGGCGGGTAGGGCGGGGTCGATTTCTCGATCAGGTCGGGATGCCCTTCGAGCTGCGCGCCGATCCACGCGAGGAGGTACTCGCGGCGCGCGGCGCTGCTCGCGTTGTTCGCGAGGCCGTCGGAGTCGTCGAAGGTCGGGTCGCGCCGATAGCTCTCCGTCCCGAGCCCGATGCCCGGGTACAGCATCAGGAAGCGGAACCATCTCCCGTAGAACGGGAGGTGACGCATCGCCCACGCATCACCCGGCGGCACCGGCTCGTGGTACGAAGGGTTCGGCAACACCCACTGCGCCGTGCGCTGGAAGATGTCGAGATGCGCGACGTCATCGGCGATCGTCGGCGCGATCTGGAAGCCGCTGGCCCCGGCGCCGAGCAGGGCGAAGCGCTTTCCCGAGATGTCGAGGTCGGCCGGCCAGCGGGCCGAGTGGAAGGACGGGCCGGCGAAGTCGGCCATGCCCGGGATGTCGGGCATGCGCGGGTTGTTCAGTGATCCGACGCCGCTGACGACGAAGCGCGCCTCGAGCGTCTCGATGACACCATCCGCGGTGCGCACGTTCACGTTCCAGCGGTGTGCGTCTTCGTCCCACGTGGCGTCGGTCACCTCCGTGTCGAACCGGCAGTGCGGCCGCAGCTCGTACTTGTCGAGGACGCGCGTGAAGTACGCCTCGAGCTCGGGCTGACGGCAGAAGTACTCCGACCAATGGTCTGCCGGCTCGAACGAGTAGCAGTAGTGATGGCTGCCGACGTCGACACGCGCGCCGGGATAGCGGTTGTCCCGCCACGTCCCACCCGGGCCCGGCCCCTTCTCGATGACCGTGAATGGCAGGCCGGCCTGCGCGAGACGAATGGCCGCGACGATGCCGGACTCCCCGCACCCGATGACGACGACCGGCGAATCGGCCTTCACCGCAGCGGGGATCTCGTCGCCCCACGTCACCGCGCCACTGTCCGCGCCGTCGAGCTGCAGATCTTCGAGGAACATCGGCACGAGGTCGTCGCCGAGGGGCTTGCACGCGAGGTACGCCATCATCTCGAGGACGAGCTCGGTCGGGATCGGCTTCGGCTCGCAGCCGGCGTCGCGGTACGCGAGCACGGCGGGCAGCGCTCGACGCCGCGCATCAGCGCACATCTCCTCCGAGATGCCGCCCTGGAACTGCATCGAGGTGGCGATGGTCGGTCGTGCCTCGCCGCGGATCCACGACGCGTCGCCGGTCATGTGGACGAGTGAGCACAACAGCGTCGGAACGCTCACGTCCTCGAGCATCTCGGCGACGGCAGCCTCGTCGTCGGCGAACGGCGTCCCCGCGTGCGGGTTCGGACGGTCGACTCGTGCATTCACCACCGGCAGCTCCCCCTTGAGACCCGTTCGCTTTCGTGGTGGGCGATGCGGGTTTCGAACCCACGACCTCTGCCGTGTGAAGGCAGCGCTCTACCGCTGAGCTAATCGCCCGAACTCGGGCAGATTACTTCGCGGGCGCCTGAGTCTCCCGCTCGATCACTCGCAGCATCGACCGCATGATGTAGCCGACGAACGGTGAGACGACGTGCCAATAGCGCATGAACGAACGCCGTGAGGTCTCGTCGGTGCCGAGCGTCCGCGCTTCGTAGCTCAGGAGGGTCTTCCCCTCGCCGTAGGCGCGGAGCGACAGGTTGCAGCCGATCTTGGCGAACCCGGGACTGTCGAACGCGGCGAAGTCATCGGCGACGATCTGCTGCCACTTCGTCTCGCCGCCCCAGAACCTCCCGACGACGCCGAACGCGATCTCGTTCGGTTCGTCCTCGCCCAGCAGCACCCAATCACCCCGGGCGACCAGCTCGTCGAGCCTGAGGTGGTCGGGTTCGGGAGGGCTCGCTCCCCCGCCGCGACTCACTCACGAGGCGCTCGAACGCAGCCCGCTCCGCAAACATCGCCTTCGCCGGCGGGTTCCCTCGTACGGCGTCGAGGAAGTCGGCAGTTCGCGTTGCCGCGTGCGGATCGCCGCGCGATCAGCCGGTGAAGTGCGGCTCCAGCACCACCGCGCCCGGGGCGGTGACGACCTCCCCCGCGACCTCGACCGCGCAGCTCGCCACGGGCGACGATGCGTCACGCGTGATCACGGTGTCGCCCGGACCGGCGATCGCCTGCTCGTTCGCTTGACTTACCCCGATGCGACGGACGTTCGTGTACTGGTTGAGCGCGAACGCCGTCGGGTTCGCGGGCGGGTTGGGGCCGGCCATCGCGCCGTGAGTGAACGTGTTGGCGGTGAAGAACTGGGTCCAGTTGAACTGCGCCGTGAGGTAGCCCTCGGGGTAGTAGGGGTTCGGCACCGCGTTGTTGTAGTCGTCGTCCATCGTCGCCCGGACGTTCGATCCCGCGGGGTCCGAGTTGTCGAAGGTGTTGCCGCACAGCACGAAGCCGCCGACGGGGTAGACGTACCAGGGCTGACCGCCCGCTCCACGCACGCTGATCGACGGCAGGTGCGCGGTGTCGGCTGCGCTCTGGGTGAACGTGTTGTTGAGAACCGTCCGCCCGCTGACCGGGCCGGTCCACCCCGCCCCGCTCGCGAGCAGCAGGACCGTACCGAGAAGCTGGTTCCGCTCGAAGTGGTAGGTCTGGACGTGCGACGTCCCCGTGCCCGCGTCGGCCCGGAAGTCGTTCACGTAGACCGCGCCTGCCGAAGGATCGTCCGAGACCGGACCATCGGCGACCACGGAATCGAACAACGAGAAGTTGTCGCCGATCACCTCCACGGTCTTGTTGCGAGCGTGATCGACGCCGTTCGCGGCGAAGTTCGTACCGATGCGCACCCCGCGGACGGTGACGCTGTCGCCCTCGATGAACACGCCGCTGGGACCGAAGTTGTTGTCGGCCTGGGTGTCGATCGTGGCTTGCACCGACGCAGCGTCGGTGATCGCGACGTCGCCCGCCGTCACGCCCTGGATCGTGATGCCGGCCTTGGCCGCCCCCACGAAGACACCGAACTGGTAGGTACCGCCGCCGCTCGCGGGGCTGAGGGTGCTGCCCGGCGCGGACTCGAGATAGCTCCCGGGGAGCACGCGCACGGCGCCACCCGGACTGACCGCATCCACACCGGCCTGCACCGACTTCAGCGCGTTGGCCGCACTGGAGCCGTCCTGGGTGCCCGCACCCGTCGGCGAGACGTAACAGGTGGTCGTGCACGCCGCGGCTGCCGACACCGAAGGTGCTGCACTGAGGAAGGCTCCGCAGAGCACGCCGACGACGACACTGACTCCGACCGCACGCTGCACGCTGCCCCGCCTCCCGAGAAACTCCGGCGGCCCACCCCGGGCACCGACTCACCAGGTGCATCCTACGGGGCGCGACGTCCTCGTCGATATCCGCAGTTCTCCCGGTAACGTGCGATCGCCCGTCGGTCGGAGGCCCATGGAGACCAAGTACGTGGAGACGCCCGAGGGCCGCGCCCTCGCGTGGTCGGAGATCGGCGCACCCGACGGCCCGCCGGTCGTGTGGTGCCACGGTGGGCTCAGCGGTCGCACGGACGTAGCGTTCGCTGCTGCGGGCGCGACCACCGCTGGTGTTCGACTGATCACTCTCGATCGTCCCGGCATCGGCGAGAGCAGCCGACGGAGCGGCCGATCGGTCGTCGACTGGGCCGACGACGTCGCCGTGTTCGCGGACGCGATCGGGCTCGACCACTTCTCAGTCGTCGGTTGGTCCGCAGGCGGCCCCCACGCACTCGCGTGCGCGGCCCGTCTCGGTGACCGCGTGCTCGCCACCGCCACTATCGGCGGGATGGAACCGGTGAGCACCCGGGCAGATCGCAAGGCCCTCGGGCTCGCTCTCGACCGCCTCCTCATCCCGCTCTCCCGACGCGGCGCATGGTTGGCGCGGGGCATCCTCGGGGCGAGTCTCCGACTGAGCCCTGAGCGTCAGAAGCGGGCGCTGCTGCGAGCCGTCTCGGAACCCGACCGCCGAGTTCTCGAGCCCCTGGCCGCCGAGGACGCCGTCGGCTCGACGATCGCTGCGGCGGCTCCGGGAGTCGCGGGCCTCATCGACGACTATCGGGCGTTCGGAGCGCCGGAGTGGGGCTTCGACCTGGGCGCGATCCCCGGCCCGGTACGGTGCTGGCAGGGCGTCGACGACCGCGCCGTCCCTCCGGCCATCGGCGAGCGGCTCGCCGCGGCGATCCCCCGGGGCGAGTTCCAGCCCGTCCCCGATGCCGGGCATTTCCTCGTCATGGAGCACGGGGCCGAGGTGCTCTCCCGCCTCGTGGCCGACGGCCGGGCCTGATCCCAGCGTCCACACGACCTGCCTCGCGCGTGGGAGAATGGTTCCCTTGGATGTCTGAGGCTGAGAGCGAGAGGTGACGCCGTGGCGAGGAAGGGACGAGCCCGCCGGTTCCGCGAAGCGCGTGAGCTGAAGCAGGGCTTTGACGACGGCCTGTTCGCAGAAGGCGAACGCACGCTCGCCGACGCCGACACCGACGACGAGCCCACCTGGCGTGATGAGGACGACGAGCGTCCGAAGGACTGGGACGAGGACGACCCGCTGCGCATCGACGAGGGCGGACGCCAGGCGTCCTAGGTCACGCCGTCCGCGGGTCCGGGCGCTCCGGATCGAGATCGAAGCGACGGATCGCTTCGGCGACGACTTCGGCCTTGATGTCGCCCGAGCGAGCCAGCGCGTCGAGCGCCGCGACCACGATGTTCGGTGCGTCGACCTCGAAGTGACGACGAAGCGCGGCGCGCGTGTCGGAGAAGCCGTAGCCGTCGGTCCCCAGCGGGAAGAACGGCGCCGGCACGAACCGCGCGATCTGGTCGGGCACGCTCTTCATGAAGTCGGTCACCGCGACCACGGGACCTTCGGCATCAGCCAGGCAGTCGGTCACGTACGACGAACGAGGCGCCTCGGTCGGATGCAGTCGGTTCCAACGCTCGACGCTCAACGCGTCTTCGCGCAACAGCTTGTAGCTGGTCGCTGACCACAGGTCGGCGGCGACGTCGTACTCGTCGCTCAACATCGCTTGCGCGTCGAGCGCGGCGCGCATCGCGGTACCACTCGCGAAGAGCTGCATTCGGTGCTTCCGCGATTTCGGCGCGGCCTGGTAGCGGTACAGCCCGCGCACGATGCCGTCCTCGATGCTCTTCCCGTCGGGATCCGGGGGCATGGGCGGCATCGCGTAGTTCTCGTTGTACAGGGTGAGGTAGTAGAAGACGTCCTCCGGCTCGTCGCCGTACATGCGCTCGATGCCTTCGCGCACGAGCACTGCGACTTCGTACGCGAACGCCGGGTCGTAGGCCCGGCAGTTCGGGA
The DNA here is from genome assembly GCA_038321755.1 of Acidimicrobiia bacterium. Lineage (GTDB taxonomy): Bacteria > Actinomycetota > Acidimicrobiia > IMCC26256 > PALSA-555 > JALHSW01. The sequence continues at coordinate 18,905 of JBBQFJ010000045.1, forward strand.
CGGTCGACGCGAGCACATGACTGTGACCGTCGCAGTGCTGGAGCCCTTCCCCGGTGAGCGTCGTACGACCAGCAGTGGCGCCGAGCAGGAAGCCGCGCCCACGCGCGTCGCCGAACGCCCAGATGAGATCGCCGACCCGCTGGAACCCGAACATCGAATAGAAGATGAAGAACGGGATGACCGGCTCACCCATCGTCGCGTACGACGTGCCGGCGGCCGTGAAGCTTGCCATCGCACCGGCTTCGGTGATCCCCTCCTCCAGGATGCGCCCGTCGCGTGCCTCCCGGTACGAGAGGAGGAGCGCCGAGTCGACCGGCTCGTACTGCTGCCCGAACGGTGCGTAGATCTTCACCTCATGGAACAGTCCATCCATCCCGAACGTGCGCGCCTCGTCGGGGATGATCGGCACGACACGGCGGCCGAGACCCGGGTCGCGCAGCAACGTGCGGAGCATGCGCGCGAACGCGGTCGTGGTGCTGGCCTGTACCTTGTCGCCGGTCCCGGCGAGGAACTCGGCGTAGGAGTCGCGCGGGGGCAAGGTGATCTTCTTCGGCCGTACGACGCGCTCGGGGAGCGGGCCGTCGAGCGCGCGTCGGCGCGCCGCGAGGTACTCGTACTCGGCCGAGTCGGTGCCCGGGTGGTAGTAGGGCGGGTCGCCGTCCTCGAGCTCGGAGTCGGCGATCGGGAGACCGAGTCGGTCGCGAAAGACCTTCAGCGCGTCGGCGTCGAGCTTCTTGATCTGGTGGGTCGAGTTGCGGGCCTCGAGGCCGGCTCCGAGCGTCCACCCCTTCACCGTCTTGGCGAGGATGACGGTCGGACTCCCCTTGTGCTCGACCGCCATCTTGTAAGCGGCGTAGAGCTTGCGATAGTCGTGCCCGCCGCGCGGTAGGCGCTGGAGGTCGCCATCGCTCAGGTGCTCCACCATCTTCGTGAGGCGCGGGTCCGGACCGAAGAAGTGCTCGCGGATGTACTCGCCCGACTCGACCGTGTACTTCTGGAACTCGCCATCGACCGTGGTGTTCATCGTGTTGACGAGCACACCGTCGACATCGCGGGCAAGGAGTTCGTCCCAACCTCGACCCCAGATCACCTTGATCACGTTCCAGCCCGCGCCGCGGAACGTCGCCTCGAGCTCCTGGATGATCTTGCCGTTCCCGCGTACCGGACCGTCGAGTCGCTGCAGGTTGCAGTTGACGACGAAGATCAGGTTGTCGAGCTGTTCGCGTGACGCGATCGAGAGGCCGGCGGTGGCTTCGGGCTCGTCCATCTCGCCGTCGCCGACGAACGCCCACACCCGGGCCGCGCTCGTGTCCGCGATCTCGTGGTGCAGCAGGTACCGGTTGAACCTGGCCTGATAGACCGCGTTCAGCGGACCGAGACCCATCGAGACGGTCGGAAACTCCCAGAAGTCGGGCATGCGACGGGGGTGCGGATAGCTGGGGAGTCCCCCACCGAAGACCTCGCGTCGGAACCGGTCGAGATGGTCCTCGGTGAGACGTCCTTCGAGGAACGCGCGCGCGTAGATCCCCGGCGCCGCGTGACCCTGGATGAACACCTGGTCGCCGTGGCCACCGTCGGACTTGCCGTGCCAGAAGTGGTTGAACCCGACGTCGTAGAGCGCGGCCGCCGACGCGAACGTCGACAGGTGCCCACCGAGCCCGTCGAAGCGGTGGTTCGCGCGATCGACCATCGCCATCGCGTTCCAACGGATCGACGCGCGGATGCGCTGCTCGAGCGCTTCGTCGCCGGGGAACCACGGTTCCTGCTCGGCGGGGATCGTGTTGATGTAGTCGGTCGTGACCATCGCGGGAACGCCGACGCCTTGGTCGCGCGCCCGCTCCATCAAGCGCGCGAGCAGGTACCTCGCGCGGCTCCGACCTCGTTCGCCCACCACCGAGTCGAGCGAGTCGAGCCATTCCTCGGTCTCGGCCGGATCGATGTCGGGGAGCTGATGCACGAATCCGTCGAGGAACACGCTCATGAGCGTATGCCCCTACTCGTCGGTCACTTCCACAACCAGCCGACACCTCCGCCAGGCACGGTTCTGCGACACTGGCTTCGTGACGCCCTCGGGCCCGCGGTCGGCCGAGCAGCGCGAGACCGATGACAGTGCCGGGCGGCCGATCAGATGGCGGGATGATCGACGTCCTGACCCGTCCCTGAGCGCCGCGGATGACCATCTCACGGGCGCCGGTAGCCTCCACGGGGTCATGAGCGGGGGGAAGTTCCGTTATCTGCCGGCCCTCGATGGTCTCCGGGCTTTCGCGGTCCTCGCGGTCCTCTGTTACCACGGTGGGATGTCGTGGGCCCTCGGCGGGTTCCTCGGGGTCGACACGTTCTTCGTCCTCAGTGGCTTCCTGATCACGAGCCTGTTGCTCGCTGAGTGGAAGGACTCCGACGGCATCGCGCTCGCAGCGTTCTGGATCCGGCGCGCGAAGCGGCTGCTGCCTGCGCTCTTCCTCGTGCTCGGCGGCGTCGCGCTCTATGCGGCCTTCGCAGCCGCGCCCAGCGAGCTCGGACGGATCCGCGCCGACGGGCTCGCATCACTCGGCTACGTGTCGAACTGGCGTTTCGTGTTCTCGCACCAGTCGTACTTCGAACAGTTCGGCGTGCCGTCACCGCTTCGTCACATGTGGTCGCTCGCGATCGAAGAGCAGTTCTATCTGGTGTGGCCGCTGATCGTGTACGGGGTGCTGCGGTGGCGTCGCGGTTCAGTCGGGTCGCTTGCGATCGTCTCGGGTCTGATCGCGATCGGCTCCACCCTGCTGATGGTCGCCCTGTACGACCCCGGCCGAGACCCGTCCCGCGTCTACTTCGGCACCGACACCCGGGCCTCGTCGCTCATCGTGGGCGCTCTCCTTGCGATGCTCGCAACGAAGCACACCTTCGGGAAGTCACACTTCGAACGGCGCGCGCTCCACGCGGCCTCCCTCCTCGCGGTCGGCGTGATCGGGTTCATGTGGGTGACGACGACCGACGGGCCGAGCTGGCTCTACCTCGGCGGCTTCCTCGCGTTCGCGCTGCTCGTGGCGGTCGTCATCGCCGATATCAGCCAGGAGCAGCTCGGGCCGGTCGGGAAGGTGCTGGCCCTCCGACCATTGCGGTGGATCGGAGCGATCTCCTACGGCCTCTACCTCTGGCACTGGCCGATCTACGTGTTCCTCAGCCCGGCGCGCACGAACCTCGACGACTACAACCTCTTCGCGGTGCGGATCGCCACGACTTTCGTGGTGGCGACCGCGTCCTACTACCTCGTCGAACGTCCGATCCGCACCGGGTCGTGGCGCGGCTGGCGGGTACGGGTCGCCACCCCGGCGGCGGTCCTGGGGACCGCCGGCGTCCTGCTGTGGAGCACGACCGGGGCGATCCCTTCCGGCGTCGAGGTCTCGATCCGCGACCTGCACCCCCCGGCCGCGAGCGCAGCGGCCGCGCCTGCGGTCGACCGCCCGCCACGCGTGTTGCTCGTCGGCGACTCCGTGGCGAACAGCCTCGCACCGGGCATCATGAACCAGGCGAACGCCCGCGGCTTCCAGTTCTGGAATGCGTCGCTGCCGGGCTGCGGGTTCGCGACCGAAGAGGGCGATCACCAGATCGGATCATCCTGGGTCGGGCCTGTCTCGCAGTGCCAACCGACGTGGCGCACGCGCTGGCCCCAGCACCTCGCCCAATGGAACCCCGACGTCGTCGTGGTGGGGATGGGTGGCCAGGTCACGTACGACCGTCGATTCGGCGACAACGTGATTCCGTTCGATACGCCCGGCGGTGCCGAGCTGGCGCGCCAAGAGCTCGATGCGGCAGTGGGCCTGCTGAGCGCCCGAGGAGCGAAGGTCGTGCTTCTCACCGCGCTCTACGGGAAGCTCGGCTGGCCGCTCCAGATCGACATCGACCGCTCGGGCTTCAACCCGGCCTGGATCGACGAGTGGAACTCGGTCGCGACCCAGGTCGCCACCGCGCATCCGAGGAGCGCCCAACTGGTCGACCTCAATCAGCGACTCGATCCCGGAGGCAAGTGGGCCGACACGGTCGACGGCGTCCAAGCGCGCACCGACGGTGTGCACCTCACCCCCGAGGCCGCCGACATCGCGGCTGCCTGGCTCGTGCCGCAGCTCCTCGCGGCCGTGCCCCAGGGTCGACTCCGCCAGCCGTAGCGCGCGGCCACACCGGCCAGGCCAGCATGGCAGAGTGGGCGCTTACTCGTCGGTCACTTCCTTCTCGTCTCGTCACGTCTCGTCAGGACGCCGGTCGCGGGAGGTGGAGCCGGATGCGCGCACCACCCTCGGGCCGGTTGTCGGCATCGACGGAGCCTCCGTGCGCCTCGACGATCGTCTTGACGATGGCCAGACCGATACCGCTGCCATGGCGGTCGGCCCGTCCC
>JBBQFJ010000046.1:0-23253 GCA_038321755.1 Acidimicrobiia bacterium
GCGACGGCGAGGCCACGGATCCCGGGGCGGGCGCGCAACGACGAAGTCTCAGGCCGCGACTGCGGCGCCGGTGTCGGCCGGGTGGTGCGCCGGGGGCACCTGGCGGGGGAGGCGGTGGAACACGCGGTCACGCAACGCCCACCGGCTCACGAGCAGCAGAGCCTCGATCGTGATGCGGGACGACATCTTCGACTTCCCCGACTCGCGCTCGTGGAACGCGATCGGCACCTCCGTGACCGCCGCGCCGTGTTGGGCGACCCGGTAGGCCAGCTCGATCTGGAACGCGTAGCCCGTCGCCTCGGACGTCGTCGCGTCGATCGCCCGGAGCATCGTGGCGCGAAAGGCTCGGAACCCCGAGGTCGCGTCGTTGATGCCGAGGCCGAGCGCCCATTGCGCGTAGCGGTTGCCGGCGCGCGAGAGGAGCCGCCGGTGTCGAGACCACGCGGGGGTGGAGCCGCCAGGGACGTACCGGGAGCCGATGGAGAGATCCGCGCCATGTGCGACCGCGTCCAGGAGCTCGGGGAGCACGGCAGGATCGTGCGAGAGGTCGGCGTCCATCTCCACGAGCACCTCATAGCCGTGGCTGAGTCCATAGCCGAAGCCGGCGCGGTAGGCGTTCCCGAGCCCGGACTTCTCCGCGCGCTCGAGCACGGTGATGTGCCCGAGCTCGGACGCGACGTCGCGCACGATGTTCGCGGTGCCGTCGGGGCTGCCGTCGTCGATGACGAGCACGTCGGCGGCCGGTGCGCTCGCTCGGGTGCGTCGGAGCACCTCGGCGATGTTCGCCGACTCCTGGTAGGTGGGGATGATGATGAGGCTGCGTTCGTCCATGCCGTTCACGATGCGACTCGGCGCATGAGGAGGTGATGAGAGCCTTCCCCCTGCGTTGAGGAGACACGCGGCGCTCTCTCACGGGCTTCTCATCCGCTGCACCGCAGGGTGGGCAGGTGCCCTTCCGTGCCGCGCCACCTGCTCGCCGATGACTGCCCCCACAGCCCCCATCGGTGAGCTCCGGCTCGGCACGGAAATGCTCCCGGCCGGCTCCGCAGACCGGGAGCGGGAGCCAGCGGGGTCGGGCGTCACCCGACGCGCGACCCCCTGGCTCCTGGTCGCACTCGTCGTCGCCGGCGCGGTGCTGCGGCTCTGGGCCCTCGGCGCGCAGCGGCTCGGCTACGACGAGGCGTTCACCGCGATGGCCGGTCGCCTGTCCCCGGGAGGTCTCTTCGAGTACCTGCGGGTGCACGACTCGCACCCGCCGCTCGACTACCTCCTCCACGCGCCGCTCGCGAGCCTCGGCGCGAACGAGCTCCTCTTCCGCCTCCCGGGCGCGCTGTGCTCGATCGGCGCACTCGCGCTCTTCGCCTGGTGGATGCGCCGGTACGGGCTGACCGGAGTCGTCGCCGTCGGCCTCTTCGCGTTCAGCGCGTTCGAGCTGCGGCACGGCCGCACCGCCCGCATGTACGCCGACCTCGAGCTGCTCGGTGTCGCGACTGCGTTCCTCGCCGACACCTGGCTGCGGCGGTCGCGTCGTTGGCACGCGCCGGTGCTCGCCGTCCTCGTGCTCGTCGGCCTGCTCACCCATGTCTCGATGTTCCTCTTCGCCGGTGGCCTGTTCCTGCTCGCGGGCACTCGTCGCGACCGGGAGGCATGGCGCTGGCGTGCGGCGATCGTGGCCGGCGGCCTCGGGTGGGCCGTGCTCTGGGGGTCGTCCTTCCTCGCCCAGACGCGGGGTGGTCACTCCGACTGGATCCCGCGCACGACGCTCGACCGCGTGGTCCACGTCTTCGGATCGCTCGTGACCCACGAGCCCGGCCTCCACCTGTTCGCGCTCGTCGCAGTGGTCGCCGGTGCCGTCGTCGTCGCTCGGCGAGACCGCCCGCTCGCTCGGGTCCTCGTGTGCTGCGCGTTCGTACCAGCCGCACTCGCCGCGCTCTCCGGTGTGGTCGCGCCCGTCCTCATCGACCGCACGCTCACGCTCGGCGCGTGGGCACCGTGCCTGGCCCTCGGGTTCCTGGTCGGTGGCATCGCGACCCGCTCCAAGCTGTCCGCGGTCGTCGCGATCGTGGTCCTCGCGGTGGTGGTGGTCCCGGCCGGGCTGAATGTGATCAGCGCCCCGTCGGTGCCCGATGCGTCGCTGCGCCATCTCGAGCACGTGATCCGTCCCGGTGACGTCGTCGCCATCCGACCGGGGGGAAAGCTGCCGGAGATCGCTTGGTCACTCGGCGTCCGGGACGGATCTTCCTTCCGCGTCGTCCCCGTGCCGGGACTCGGACGGAGCGCAGGGTTCGAGCTCGGCTCGGGCCCGCGAACCGGGCGCACCTGGCTGCTCGACTGGCACCGTCAGCACTCGTTCCCGCTGACCGCGCAGTCGTCGTGCGCTCGCGCGTGGGTGCGGCGTTCGAGCCGGGTGTTGTGCTTCCACTGATCACCGCACCCGAGCGACGTCCACGTCGGAGTCCTCCTCCATGTCGTCGTCAGGGCTGGGCCGCGGTCTCGATCAGCGAGAGCACGCCGTACCATCGAGGGATGCGGGTGCTGGTGGTGGAGGACGAGGCGAAGATGGCCTCGCTCCTGCGCCGAGGCCTCGAGCGCGAGGGGTACGCGGTCGACGTCGCGACCAACGGGGTCGACGCGTTGTGGTCGGGGACCGAGAACGAGTACGACGCGATCGTCCTCGACGTCATGATCCCGCCACCCGACGGGATCGCGGTGTGTCGAACGCTCCGCGAGCGCGAGCGGTGGGCGCCGGTCCTCCTGCTCACGGCGCGCGACGCGGTCGAGGACCGGGTGTCGGGCCTCGACGCCGGAGCCGACGACTACCTGGCGAAGCCGTTCTCGTTCGACGAGCTCTCGGCTCGGCTCCGCGCGCTCACGCGTCGCGGCGCGACCGAGCGTCCGGCCGTGTTGGAGGTCGCGGGGATCACGCTCGACCCGGCCAGCCACGCGGTGTCTCGCGACGGGGCTCCCGTCGACCTCAGCCCCAAGGAGTTCGCGCTCCTCGAGACGTTCATGCGCAACCCCGGGAAGGTGCTGACGCGCACCGACCTGCTCGACCACGTGTGGGACTTCGCCTACGACGGCACCTCGAACGTCGTCGACGTCTACGTCCGCTACTTGCGCGGCAAGGTCGATCGGCCGTTCGGCCGAGAGTCCATCGAGACGGTTCGCGGCGTCGGGTACCGACTCCAGCGCGAGTGAGGGTCCCACCGCGCACGCTGCGCGGCCGGCTGGTTGCCGTGCTCGCGCTCGTGACGCTCGTGGTCGCCGGCCTCGTCGCCGGGTTCGTCCTCCTTCGCTACCGCGCGGACCTCGACCGGGCCATCGACGAGGGCCTCGAGACCCGCTACGCCGACGTGCGTGCGGCGCTGCGCCGGGTGCCGCGCCCGGTGGCGGGTGACGCGGCGAACATCATCCCCAAGACCGAGGTGTTCGCGCAGGTGCTCACGCTCGACGGCCAGATCCTGGCCGCATCGCCCCGTGCGCTGCGCGACGAAGCGGTCCTCGGCCGCCGTGAGCTCGCGCTCGCGAGCCAGAAGCGGATGAAGGTCGAGCAGCCCGTGCCTCCCAGCGCGGGCTCCGCGCGCCTGCTCGTCGGTCCGGAACGTCTCGGGAGCCAGCGCGTCGTCGTGGTCGTCGGGTCGCGACTCGCCGACAGCGAGCGATCCGAGCAGCAGCTCGAGCGAGCGCTCGCGATCGCGCTGCCCGGCCTCGTGTTGAGCGTGGTCATCGCCGGCTGGTTTCTCGTGGGTGCCGCACTGCGTCCGGTGGGGAAGCTGGCGTCGGAGGCGGACGCGCTGTCGGCGAACGCCGAGCATCGCCGTCTCTCGGTCGACGGCCCGACAGAGCTGGCCGACCTCGCGACGCACCTCAACGTGATGCTCGACCGCATCGAAGCGGCGCTCGAGCACGAGCGAGCATTTCTCGACGACGCGAGCCACGAGCTGCGGACACCGATCGCAATCGTTCGCGGGGAGCTGGAGCTGGCGCGTCCGCTGGCGGCGCACGATCCGGAGCTGCGGGCCGCACTCGACTCGTCGCTCGAGGAGGTCGAGCGCCTCCAGGAGCTGGCGTTGCACCTCCTGGGCCTGGGCCGGGCGAGGGCGGCGACGCCGCCGAACGAGCCCGTGGATCTGCGCGCCGTGTGCGATCGAGCGCTCGATGCCCTCCGCCGGGCCGGCGACCCGCCCGGTATCGACGTCAGCGTTCGTGGCTCCGCCGAGACCGTTGGTGACGCCGCGGGCCTCGAACGAGCCGTCGCCAACCTCTTCGACAACGCGGTGCGCCACGCGACGAGTCGCGTGGAGATCGAGCTCGGCGAACGGGACGATGATGCCTACGTCGAGGTGCGAGACGACGGGCCGGGCTTCCCGAGGGAAGTCCTGGAGCATGCCGGTGAACGGTTCGTGCCCGGCGCAGTCTCCGGCGCGGGGCTCGGCCTCGCGATCGTCGACGCGATCGCGGGCAGTCACCAGGGTCATCTCGAGCTGGGCGCCCGACCGGGACCGGGCGGGGCCGTGGTGACGCTGCACCTCCCACGCCGGATGGGGCCGGGCTAGATGGGCACTCTCATCTGGCTCTCACGTTCGGGAGCAGACAGTGGTGCTGTGACCGCCGCACTCGACCTCCCCGCCTGCACCCCGCCACCCCCCACCGCGGGGCTGGGCGCCTCGCAGCGCACCCTGTCCCAGAAGCTGACTCGATGCATGAGCGTGTCGGTCGTCACGACCGTGATCAGCGTCATGACGCTCGGCATCGCGACCGCCGTCTTCGGGGTCGCGGCGTGGCTCGCGAACGTGCTGGCCACGTCGCTCGCCACCGGGCCGTCGTACCACCTGAACCGGCGTTGGACCTGGGGTCGCCGGGACGCGAGCGATCCCTGGCGCGAGATGCTGCCCTTCTGGGTGCTCTCGTTCGCGGGACTCGCGCTCTCGACGGTCGCCGTCGGTCTGGCCGACTCGTGGGCGGCGGGCGCGCACATCAGCGGGCCGATGCTCACGGGCGTGCTGCTCACCGCGCACCTGAGTGGGTTCGGCGCACTGTGGGTCGTGCAGTTCGTGCTCCTCGACCGGCTGCTCTTCGCGTCCGACCGCACCGGACCTGCGTTCGTGCCGGCCGCGATGATCGACGGTCCGGAGCGGCGCGCTGCCTAGCGAGGTGCCCGGGTTCGACGACGGCTGCGCCGGGGGCGCGCAGGTAGACGTCGGCGTCGAGGTCAACGTCGGCGACCAGCGGTGGTCGCTGGTCGCGGCGAACGTGCTGTCGGGAACGTTGGTCGTCGCGACGGCGACCGCCCTCGTCGGGTACGGCACCCTGGGTCCCGCGGCGCGATTCGGCGCGGTGGTCGTCGCGTTCGGATCCTTCGGTGCTCTCCTCCTCCGTCCCATCCGTGGCTGCGCGCTGACGACACGCCGAGTCGTGACGCTCGGCGTCGTGCTCGTCGTGCTGGCGCTGCTCACACCACCACGCGGGTCGCACGACATCTGGTCCTACGCGGCGTACGGCCGCATGGTCTCGGTCCACCACGTCAGTCCGTTCACGCGTGTCCCTGCCGCGTTCCCCAACGACCCGTTGCTCCATCACGTCTCCCCGGGTTGGCGGCACACCGGCTCGGTGTACGGCCCGGTGTTCGTCGCGGTGTCGGCCTTCGGGACGGCGTTGACCGGTGCTTCTGCGCACGCGACCCGCTTGTTCTTCCAGCTCATCGAAGGGTTGGCGCTCGGGGGTGCACTGCTGCTCATCTGGCGTCGCACGCAGGACCCGATCGCGCTCGCGTTCGTCGCGCTGAACCCCGCACTGATCCTGGTGGTGAACGGGGGGCACAACGATCTCCTCGTCGGGTGTGCGCTCCTCGGCGGGACGCTCCTGCTCGCCGACGGACATCCCCGACGCGCCGGCCTTGTCCTCGCGCTGGGTGCGCTGGTCAAGCTGATCGTGCTGTTGCCGCTCGGGGTGCTGGTGCTCTGGTCCTGGCGGCGGTGGGGTGCCCGCGTCGCCATCGAGCTCGGTGCGACAGCGACCGCGGTGCTCGTGGCGGCGTACGCCGTGTGCGGCGGGACAAGTGCGCTCGGTCCGCTGCTGCATGCGAGCGAGCAGCACGACCGCTGGTCGGTGTGGGAGGTGGTCCGGCGGTGGGTTACGGTGCCGATGGAGCTGCACCATGCCTCGCTGTTCGAGATCGAGAGCAAGGTCGCGTTGCTGCTGGTCGTCGCCGTTGCGACGGTCGTCGTCGTGCGGGCGAGGATCGGCGCGCCGGACACCAGTGCAGCGGACCGGGCGGTGGGCGCGAGCATCGCCGGTGCGGCCGCACTTGCCTTCCTCCTCACCGGTCCGTACATCCTCACCTGGTACAGCGCGTGGGCGCTCCCCCTGCTCGCGCTCGTGTGGTCCTCGCGCGTCGCGGTGCTGGCCGCGGGACACGCCGCGCTGATCGCCGCGGCGGCGGCAGCCCCCGTCGTCTCGGTCGCGGGGTTCGCCACCCCCGAGGACGTCCTGCCGGTCGTGCTGGCGGGCGCGCTCGCGTACCTCGTGTGGTCCTCGTGGCACGGCCGCCTCGAGCTGCCGATCGGCGCGCCGCTCGTGCTACCCGCCGACGCGGAGCTGTTGCGCGGCGGCCTTGAAGTTGTCGGCCTCGGGCTGCAACCAGAAGCCGGCCTTCGTGGTCGCGTCGGCCGAGGCGTCGAACTCCCGGACGTAGTCGGCGTGCGTCGGATAGAGCGCGGCGACGGTGGTCGGGTCGAACGGCACCGTGGTGCCGAAGAGTGAGCAGAGCAGGCCACCCGTGTTGGGCTCGCCCGTGAGCGCGGCAAGCGGGACGTCGACCAGCGGGGTGCGGATGCCGCCGACGGCGTTGCCCTGCGCGTCGCGGACGATCTTCGGCGTGTCCCCGCGACCGGTCTTCGTGGTCGAGGTCTTCAGACGCGGCGCCTTGGGCGGCGGCGCGCCGTCCGTGACCCAGCGGTCGAGGTGCTTCGTGGCCGCGCTGAGCACCGCGGACGCCGGGCCTGAGTTGATCGGCTGCGCGCAGCCGAGCGCGCCACCGTCAGCGTTCGCGGGATCGAGGATGCTCCGCTCGGCCGCGCCGTCCCCGGTGTCGCTGAAACCGATCGCGCCGGTGTAGGTGTCGGCATGCGCCGCACCGGCGATCTCCCAGAGTCGCAGGGTGGTGCTGTCGGGTTGTCGCGCCCGCGCCGACTGGAACCCTTCGACGTCGGACTCGGTCTGCACGACCATCACCGGGACCGTCCCGTCGGTGCGGATGAGCGTCGCGGCGGGCACCGTGTCATCGGCGAGGCCGAACGACGTCGGGCCGAGCGGCGAGCCCGACGCGTGGCGGCTCGAGATGAGGAACCCGTCGTAGACGCCGGCGATCGGCTGGACACCGTCGACGTAGCTCACGAGCCGGAACGCCGACTGCGACTTGCCGACCGCGATGACGCGTTTCGCGTGCAGATCGCCCAGCGGCTGGACACCCTTCGCGTCGCCGGCCGCGGCGACGCCGGCCTGCGTGAAGATGTCGAAGGAGGAGAGATCACCCGGATGGGTGAGCGACGCGTAGCGGGCCGGGTCGCTGACCTTGAGTCCGCCGGTCGGGGCGCCGGCGGTGGCGACGATGGTGTCGGAGCCCTGCACGCCGCCGGCCTGCGCCGACACGCCGACCCAGGCGGCACCTTCACGCAGGACCTCGTTGTGGATGAGGCCGTACACGGCGGAGGTCTCGAACCCCGCGGTGACGTTGAGCCACTCCACGTAGACGGTGCCGTTGAAATCCTTCGCGGCTTTCGGTCGGTAGACGACCATGCGACTCGTGTACGGGGCGGTGGTGCTCGCCTCGAGCTTCCAGCGACCGTCGGAGCTGAGGGGCTTCGCCGGTTGGTACGCCGTTGCGATGCCGCCGAAGAAGTACTCGTTGGCTTCGTACCCGTGGGCGGCGAGGAGGTCCTCGCTCGGGCCGACGAGCGTGGCCGTGCCCTTGCCTCCGGTGACCGGACCCTCCACCGTGGGCACGCGCACCTTCCCGGTGGAAGCGGGCGCGGCCGCGGCGAGGGTCGGGACGCTCACCAGACCGCTCGTGAGGGCGGCGACAAGGCTGACCGCGAGCGCGACGACGGCACGTCTCGACCCTGGCATGCAGACGATTCTGACCGCTTGCGTGCGCTCAGCCGACGCGGGTGCGCATCCAGGCAACGCTGTTGGACTGCGCCATCGCGGCTTCCCAGCCGTCGAGCTTCTGCTCGAGTGCCTCGCGGGTCGGGAAGGTGCCGAGGATCTCGACCGTCAACGTGTCGGTGGGGAGGTTCTGCACGTAGAGGTCACCGAGGCCGTCGGAGCCGATCGGCTCGACCGGCTCGGCCATGAGGTACAGCTCACCGGTGTCGGCGATCCAGGACAGCTCGGCGCGATTCCCTTTGTCGTCCGTCCAATCTGTGCCGAACTCGACCTCTTCGGAAGCCCGGCGCTTCGGGTCCTGGTCGTAGAACTCCTCGATGTCCATCTCGCTCCCTGGCTGCAAAGGTTCGTTCGGGGAACACTACGGCGTGAGCGTTCGCCTCCGTGCGCTGGAGCGTGGCTCGCGAGCGCTCGTGCGGGCAGCGTCCATGATCTCGAACCTCCGAGCCCGGGCCGGAGCAGAGCGTTCGGTCATCGCCCGCCTCAGAAGGTCGGCGCCGGCAGTCCGGCGAGCTGCACGACGGAGAACACGAGGATCACGCCACCGATCGAGATCAGCGCGATCCGGGCCGAGCGCAACGGGAACTGCGTGCTGATCCCGACGATGAAGAGCACGCTCGCGAGGTACACGGTGATGCGCACGTAGTCGTCACCGGTCTCGGCTTGATGGGAGCCCTCGTCTGACAATCGGTCGGCCTTCGCCTTCTTCGCTGCCGCTCGCGCACGCTCGGGCTGGCGGTACTGAGGCATCGCCTGCGGACCTGGGGGCGCGTCAGGGTTGTTGTCCGGATCGGTGGCAATCCAGGCGTCGAACGCAGTCCGCAGCTCGGGGCGGAACCGCCGGAGCGCGATCTCGGTCGCGCTCTCGTTGCCGATTGCGTGTGCGCCGAGCCACGCGTTGAACACCAGCCCGTCACCAATCCGCTCGTCGAGGGCGGCGAGCTCTTCGGTGTTCCCGGCGTTGCGGGTGGCGTTGGCCATCGAGAGCGTGATGCGGGACTCGGTCGACCACTTCGCGGCGGAATAGCCCGACCAAGCGGCGAGCAGCGCCACGATCGCGAGCAGTGCGGCTTCGAGGATCGTGACGACTCGGTCGTGGCGGCCGGCACCGTGGTGCGCGGCGTGCTCAGCGATCTCCCTGCTGGTCTCGGTCGGGCCGAGTGCTGCTTCCCCCACGGCCGGGGACGCTACGACACCGGAGCACGCGCGGTCGTCATCCCGACCGGTCATCACCGATGGCACGAGCGCTCCCCGCACCAAGCTTGCGAGCATCAGCAGCGCGCCGGTCCCGAGCGCCGTCTGGGGCTCGGCAGACGTTCGTCTCGAGCGCACCACGGCGTTAGCGTTCGCCCCCGCGTCCGAGCGCGGTGTCCGGTCGCCCCGCCCCCCAGCAGCAGGAGCCCTGAGCATGGCCAGTCCCATCGAGGACTACGCGATCATCGGCGACACCCAGACGGCGGCGTTGGTCGCGAAGAACGGTTCGATCGACTGGCTCTGCGCACCGCGCTTCGACTCGAGTGCGGTCTTCGCATCGTTGCTGGGCACCGTCGACCACGGGCGCTGGCTGGTCGCGCCGGCGGGTGGCGTCCGACGGATCGAGCGTCGCTACCGGGGTGACACGCTCGTCCTGGAGACCACGTTCCACACCGATGACGGGGTGGTCCGGGTCATCGACTGCATGCCCATCCGCAAGCAGACCGTCGATCTCGTGCGCGTGGTGGAAGGCGTCTCGGGCCGGGTCCCGATCCACATGGATCTGCGGATGCGGTTCGACTACGGACAGAACCTGCCGTGGGTCACCGACCGCGAGGGCCGCATGCACGCGACCGCCGGTCCCGACTGCATGGTGCTCTCGACCCCGGTCGAGACGAGTGGCGCGGGACCGTCGACCGTTGCCGACTTCGTCGTCGGTCCCGGCGACAAGGTCCCGTTCACGCTGGCGTGGTATCCGTCTCACGAGCACTCGCCCCGCGAGTACGACGCGATCAACGCGATCAAGCGCACCGAGACGTGGTGGCGGAAGTGGTCGAAGCAGTGCACGTACCAGGGTGAGGCGCGAGACCTCGTCATGCGTTCGCTGATCACCCTCAAGGCGCTCACCTACGCGCCGACCGGCGGGATCGTCGCCGCACCGACCACCTCGCTCCCCGAGTGGATCGGCAGCGTGCGCAACTGGGACTACCGCTTCTGCTGGCTCCGCGACTCGGTGCTGACGCTGTTCGCGCTCATGAGCGGTGGGTATCACGAGGAGGCGCTCGCCTGGCGTGACTGGCTGCTGCGCGCCGCGGCCGGTGAGCCGTCGAAGCTCCAGATCATGTACGGCATCGGGGGCGAGCGGCGGCTCGATGAGTACGAGCTCCCGTGGCTGCCCGGGTACGAAGGCTCCGCACCCGTGCGCGTCGGCAACGCGGCCAGTGGGCAGTTCCAGCTCGACGTCTACGGCGAGACGCTCGCATCGCTCTCGTTGATGCGCGGGGTGGCGCCAAAGGTGGCGGGTGCGGCCGGCGACGCGGACGAGGCGTGGAAGCTCGAGGTCGCGATCCTCGACTACCTCGAGGGTGCGTGGCAGCACCCCGACGACGGACTGTGGGAGATGCGGGGTGCACGCCAGCACTTCGTGCACTCCAAGGTGATGGCCTGGCTCGGCTTCGAGAGCGCGATCCTCTCGGCGGAGCGCCTCGACCTCCCGGGGCCGATCGACCGTTGGAAGACCTCGCGTGACGAGATCAGCGCGCAGGTGCTCTCCGAGGGCTTCGACCCCGAGCTCGGTTCCTTCGTGCAGGCGTACGGATCGAAGCAGCTCGACGCAGCGTTGCTCCAGATCCCAGCGACTGGGTTCCTCCCGGCGACGGACCCACGCATGGTCGGCACGGTGACGGCCATCGAGCGCGAGCTGCTCCACGACGGCTTCGTGCTGCGATATCGCAGCGATTCGGGCGACGACGGTCTTCCGCCGGGGGAGGGAGCGTTCCTGCCGTGCTCGTTCTGGCTGGTCGGCAACTACGTGCAGCAGGGACGAGAGGCCGACGCGAGAACGCTGTTCGACAAGCTCGTGGGCGTGGCCAACGACGTCGGCATGTTCTCGGAGGAGTACGACCCGGTCGCCCAGCGCCAGCTCGGCAACACGCCGCAGGCGTTCACGCACCTCGCGTTCGTCCGCGCCGCCGTCACGATGTCGGGCGCGCCGCCCACGGTCCCCGACGCGATCGGCGTCTGAAGTTCCGCTCCACTTCCTGCGCCACTGCTCGACCTACGCGTAGCCCTTCGCGCGGAGCCACCGGAGCGTGAAGAACCCGACCACCGGCGGGATCAGGAACGTGATGAAGCGGAACAGCAGCACCGCGGCGAGCGCGGGCACCGCCGGGATCCCGAAGCCCGTGAGCAACGAGGTGAGCGCGGCCTCGGTCACGCCGATGCCGCCGGGCACCGGGGCCGCCCCGCCCAACATCCCGGCACCGATCTGCACGACCATGAGCTCCGCGAAGGGGAGCGACTGCCCGAACGCGAGGAGGCAGAGCCCGAGGATGGCGGGGTAGAGCAGGTTGCCCATCGTGTCGCCCCCGAAGAGCATGAGTGCCTTCTTCGGGTTGCGCAGCACGGTCCAGATGTCGCTCGCGGCCCTCTTGACTGCGGGGACGACCTTGTTCCGGATCTTCGGGATGAACAGCACGATCCCGATCAGCGCGGCGACGATCGCGATGACGAACAGGCTCGTGCTCCCGCTCGAGCTGCCGAGATCGAAGGACGTGCCGGTCACGCTCACCGCGATGACGAACAGGATCATCTGCATCGCGCCGCCGACACTGGTGCTCAGCACCATGGCGCTTCCGCCGGACGCGACCGGCACGCCCTCCTTGTGCAAGTAGTCGAGCTGCAGCGCGGTCCCACCGATGCCGTTCGGCGTGATGAGGTTGAGGAACGTGCAGGCGAGCTGCGTGAGGTACGTCGGGACGAACGGCAGGTCCTTGTTGACTGCGCCCGTGAGCGCGAACGTCCAGGACGCGGTGACGAACGGGTAGAGCGCGAGAGCGACGATCGCGTAGCCCCAGATCGCGTTCTCGAACTCGGACTTCACCGACGCGAAGTCGATGCCCTGGAGCTCGGGGATCGCGATGGCGAGCGCGAACAGGATGCCCGCGAGCATCCCGATGTTCACCAGGCTGAGTCGCTGCACCTTGAGCGGCGGCACGTCCTCAGCACCGACTGCAGTGGCGAGCTCGGTGCGAAGCGCCTTGACGGTCTTGGCGAAGTGCTTGTTGCCCTGCGTGATGCCGTTCGGGAGGGCTGCGGGCTGCACGACCGGGATGATCTCCGTCACCCGGTCCTTGCCCAGCGCCTTGATCGCGGCCTTGATCGCACGCTCGTTCCCGACGATCAGTGACGTGGCGACGAGCACTGCAGCAGCATCGCGGTCGTACCAGTACTGGTCCGCGCCTGCGTCCGCTGCGCTGAAGTCGTTGAGCGCCACCTTGTTGCGGTCACCGACGAGGAAGTGGTGCGCGTCGAGGTTGCCGTGGCTGACCCCGGCGGCGTGGAGCTGGAGCACCGGCTTCCAGAGCG
Organism: Acidimicrobiia bacterium; assembly: GCA_038321755.1. Lineage (GTDB taxonomy): Bacteria > Actinomycetota > Acidimicrobiia > IMCC26256 > PALSA-555 > JALHSW01. The sequence goes on from JBBQFJ010000046.1 coordinate 12,727, forward strand.
CGTTGATGGTCGCGTCCGTGACCTGCTTCGGGTCGACCTCGTCGAGCGGCGTCCCGTCGGCGACGGTCGTCACGAGCATCGCCGAGTCGGCACCAGCCACGCCCGTCTCGAGCATCCGGGGGGCGGGTATGCCGGCGCGCTCCGCGAGCACCATCGAGAAGGCGATGTGCTCCACCTGTTGTGCCCGGGTCCCGAACACGGCGGTGCCCGGCTCCCGATACATGATCCAGTGCCAGAGTCGAGCCGCAAGCTGGCCGTCACGTTGATCGCGACCGAACGCCTCGACGCGCACGTGCTCGCCCGACCTGAGCACGGCGTCCATCGCCGCCGCTCGAGCGATCTGCTCCTTGGCCGGCTTCACGGTCTTGATGTCGAAGCCCAGCTCGCCGAGCGCCTCGCGCACCTCGTCGACCGACGGTCGACCGCCGGGGGCGCCGAACACGGCGAGGACGAGTCCGGCGACGGCGACGCCGAGGAGGATCCCGCCGAGCGCGTCGGAGGGGTACGCCGTCCCGAGGTACAGCGCGGCGAACGTGACGAGGACCACGAGCACGAAGAAGACGCGCCGGAGAATGCGCACGACGTAGGGCGAGAGGACCACGGCCAGCGCGGTGATCACCGCGACGTTTGCCGACGGGTACGTCGGGAGGCTGCCCTCGCGGAGATGGATGGCGACGCCCTTGATGGTGTGGTCGCCGAGCAGCTCGTTGAGCCCGTTCGCGATCAGCCACGCTCCGGCACCGGCGAGCCCGGCCTGGAGCGGCGCGCGCCACGTGTGAGGACCTTTCGGCGCGCGGATGGCGAGGATCACCGTGATCACCACGACGGCAACGACGGCCCAGATCGAGCCGAGCGCGTACAGCCAGTTCGCGGCGTCCTCGAGGCTGTTCGACAGGTCGTTGACGACCTGGAACATGTTCGCGTTGACGGTGCTCTGGGTCTGGGCCCACATCCCGACGAGCACGGCGCCGAACCCGCCCACGACGAGCCGCACGAGGTCGAGCGGGCGACGTTCGGGCTGCTCCGCCGCCCTCCGGATCCAGGCCATCGAAGGGGACCGTATCGGTTTTCGTGAAGTCGCGAATCAGCCCAGGGGGGTAGCGTCGTCTCGCCGTCGATCCAGGAGCCACCGTGGCACTGCACAAGAAGCTCGTCGAGGACCTCGCACCGATCCTGCTGAGCCCGATGTACGCGCGTCCGGGCGAGGCTCGTCGGGCGCCGCGGCACACGCTGCCCGACGGCGAGATGAGTCCCGACACCGCGTACCAGTTCGTGAAAGACGAGCTGATGCTCGACGGGAACTCGCGGCTCAACCTCGCCACGTTCGTCACCACGTGGATGGAGCCGCAGGTCACGCAGCTCATGGCCGAGACGTTCGACAAGAACATGATCGACAAGGACGAGTACCCGCGCACCGCTGAGCTCGAGCTGCGCTGCATCAACATGCTGAGCCGGCTCTGGAACTCGCCCGACACCGACGAGGCGACCGGGACGTCGACCACCGGGTCGAGCGAGGCGGCGATGCTCGCCGGGATGGCGCTGAAGTGGCGCTGGCGCGACCGCCAGAAGGCGGCGGGAAAGCCCAGCGACACACCGAACATGGTGATGGGGGCGAACGTCCAGGTCTGCTGGGAGAAGTTCGCCCGGTACTGGGAGGTGGAGCCGCGCCTCGCGCCGATGGAGGGCGACAGCTACCACCTGACGCCCGAGCAGGCGGTGCAGTACTCCGACGAGAACACGATCGGGGTCATCGCGGTCCTCGGCTCCACGTTCGACGGCAGCTACGAGCCCATCGCTGACATCTGCAAGGCGCTCGACAAGGTCCAAGCCGACACCGGCCTCGACGTGCCCGTGCACGTCGACGGTGCGTCCGGCGGCTTCGTCGCGCCATTCATCGACCCCGACCTGCAGTGGGACTTTCGCCTGGAGCGCGTGCAGTCGATCAACGCGTCGGGGCACAAGTACGGCTTGGTGTACCCCGGCGTCGGCTGGGTGATCTGGCGGAGTCCCGAGCAGCTCCCCGACGACCTCGTGTTCAACGTCAACTACCTCGGCGGCAACATGCCGACGTTCGGACTCAACTTCTCCCGGCCCGGGAACCAGATCGCCGCGCAGTACTACAACTTCGTGCGCCTCGGCTTCGAGGGTTACCGCGCGATCCAGCAGGAGTGTCGTGACGTCGCCATGTACACGTCGGCCGCCGTCGCGGCCGCGGGACCGTTCGAGCTGATCACCGACGGGAGTGAGCTCCCGGTCTTCGCGTTCCAGCTCAAGGACACGAACGTCCCGTACACCGTGTTCGACGTGTCGGAACGTCTGCGCGACCGTGGATGGCTCGTCCCTGCATACACGTTCCCGGAGAACCGCCAGGACGTCGCTGCCCTGCGCGTCGTGATCAAGAACGGGTTCTCGCGTGATCTGGCCGACCTGCTCGTGGCCGACCTGCAGCGACACGTCGCCTACCTCGAGAAGCTCCCGATGCCGCTCCCGCAGAAGGAGCACGGCGAGGGCTTCCACCACTAGCCGATGCCAGATTTCGAGGAAGCGGCGCCCGAGGAGGGGACGCCCGAGGAAGCGGCGCCCGAGGAAGCGGCGCCCGAGGAGGGGACGATCGAGGCGCAGCTCCCGGGATTCCGCTACGGAGTCGTCCTGCTCCTCCTGTTCGCCACCTTCATCGTCGAGGCGTCCGGGTTCGACGGGAGCTGGTACAAGGTCGTCACCGTCGCGCTGCAGGGTGCCACGCTCGTGATGGCCTTCGTCGCATCCGGCGTCGGACGCCATCTCCGACGGATCGCGATCGTCGTCGCGGTCCTCGCGTTCATCGGCGCACTCTCGGCCGCGCTCAACGACGCTCCGTCCACGGGTGCCGTGTTCGGGATCCTCTCGTTCCTCGTCGTGGTCGCGGCGCCTGTCGTGATCGCGCGTGCGATCGCTCGACGCGGGGTCGTCGACATCCACACCGTGCTCGGCGCGCTGTGCATCTACGTGATGCTGGGCATGTTGTTCGCGTTCTTGTTCGGCGCGATCGGTGGCGTGATCTCGGAGCCGTTCTTCGCGCAGACGACGCACGCCACGTCGGCCGACTACCTCTACTTCAGCTTCGTCATGCTCACCACCACGGGGTACGGCGACTTCACTGCCGCGACCGGACTCGGGCGCGCGGTCGCGGTGTTCGAGGCGCTCTCGGGCCAGCTCTATCTCGTGGTCATCGTGGCGCTGCTCGTCGGACGCATGGCCATGAGCGCGATGCCGCGTCTGCACCACCAGCAAGACGTAACGTCATCTCCTCCGGACGAGAAGTAGGGAGCGCGCCGTGTCGCAACTCCTGCTCGCAGTGGACCCCGTCCCGTGGGCGCGAGCCCAGATGGCGTTCACGCTGGGGTTCCACATCATCCTGGTGCCGCTCGGCGTCGCCTGGGCGTTCATGGCGCTCATTGCGAACTACCGCGCGATCAAGAAGGACGACGCTGACGCGTTGTTGCTCGCGCAGCGGTGGTCGAAGTACATGGCGGTCACGTTCGCCGTCGGAGCCGTGACGGGCACGGTCCTCACGTTCGAGTTCGGGCTGCTGTGGCCGAACTTCATGGATCGGTACGGCGCGGCGTTCGGGATCCCGTTTGCCGTCGAAGGGCTGTTCTTCTTCCTCGAAGCGATCTTCATCGCGATCTACATCTACGGCTGGAAGCGCCTGAAGCCGTGGCCGCACTTCTGGACTGGCGTCCCGATCGTCATCGCGGGCATCGGGGGCACCGTCTCGGTCGTCGCCGCGAACGCGTGGATGAACGAGCCCGCGGGCTTCACGCTCGACAAGGCCGGCAAGGTCATCGACGTCCAGCCGCTCGACGTCATCTTCAACAAGGCGATGCCGCTCGAAGCGCTGCACATGCTGGTCGCGGCCTACCTGGTCGGGGGCTTCCTGGTCGCGTCCGTGTACGCGGTCGGGATGCTGCGCGGGCGCCGGGACCGGTACCACCGGGTCGGGTTCCTCATCGCCTTCACGGTCGCGGCGATCGCGATGCCGATCCAGATGCTGGTGGGCGACGAGCTCACGCGCTGGGTCTACAACAACGAGCCCACGAAGTTCGCGGCGATCGAGCTCGTCCCGAAGACGTCGAGCGACGTCCCCGAGACGTTGTTCGGGCACCTCAACGACGACGGCGCGGTGAGCGGCGGGATCCCGATCCCGGGCTTCGCGTCGATCCTCTCGAACCCGAGCGAGGGCACGTCGACGGTGATCCAGGGGCTGAACGAGACACCGAAGAACGATCGCCCGACCACCAGGCAGGTCAACACCGTGCACCTCGCGTGGGACGTGATGATCGGTCTGGCGACGCTGCTCTTCCTGCTCTCGCTCTGGTACTTCGCGGCGTGGATCTTCAAGCGCGACATGCCGAAGTCGAAGTGGTTCCTGCGCGCGGCCGCGGTCTCGGGGGTGGCGTCGGTCCTCGCGATGGAAGCCGGCTGGGTCGTCACCGAGGTCGGGCGACAACCGTGGATCGTGTTCGAGTCGTTCCGAGTGGAGGACGCGGCGACCTCGAACGGTGGTGTCTGGCTCACGTTCCTCGTGATCGTCGGGCTCTACATCGGCGTCGGGGTCACGCTCGTCCTGATCCTGCGCGCGATGAGCCGTCGGTTCCGATCCGGCGACGACGACCAGGGCGACGACGACGCCCCGTACGGTCCCCGAGCACCGATTCCTGCCTCCGAGGCGCTCCACGTGCCGGAGCAGGAGCCGAGGCAAGAGCCGAAAACGGGTGCGGAGGTGCCGGCCTCATGAGCGAAGCCGTCGCCGTCGTCCTCTTCGTGGGGATCCTCGCGTATGCGCTGTTCGGCGGGGCCGACTTCGGGGCGGGGTTCTGGGATCTCATCGCCGGTGGCGCGGACCGGGGCCGACGCCCGCGCTCGGTGATCGACCACTCGATCGGCCCGGTGTGGGAGGCCAACCACGTCTGGTTGATCTTCATCCTCGTGGTGCTCTGGACGGCGTTCTCCGAAGCGTTTGCCTCGATCATGCTCACGCTCTTCGTGCCGCTGAGTCTCGCCGCGCTGGGCATCGTGCTGCGTGGCTCGAGCTTCGCCTTCCGCAAGGAGGTGTACCGAACGTCGTCGCGACGCAACTTCGGGGCGGCGTTCGCGGCCTCGTCGGTGCTGGTGCCGTTCTGCTTCGGTGCCGTCGCGGGGGCGATCGCCTCGGGGCGGGTCCCGTCGGGCGGCACGGCGGGCGACTACTGGTCGAGCTGGCTGAACCCGACGTCGATCCTCGGTGGCGTGCTCGCCGTCGTGGTGTGCGCGTACCTCGCCGCGGTCTACATGGTGTGGGACGCGCAACGCCTCCAAGACGCGACGATGGTCGAGTACTTCCGACGGCGCGCGGTCGTCGCGGCGGTCGTCACCGGCGTCATCGCATTCGCGGGGATCTTCGTGCTCCACAACGATGCCCGGTACGTGTTCGACGGGCTCACCGCGCGTGCGTTGCCCCTCGTCGTCCTGTCTGCGCTCTGCGGGGTCGGGTCCCTGGTGCTGCTGCTCCGTGCGCGCCACAGGTACGCGCGCGTGCTGGCGATCGGTGCGGTCGGCTCGGTCGTGCTCGCGTGGGGCGTCGCGCAGTGGCCCTACATTCTCCCTGAAACGCTGAAAGTCTCCGCGGCTGCGGCGCCGGATCCCACGCTCTGGTCGGTGCTCATCGTGTTCGTGATCGCGGCGATCGTCATCCTGCCGTCGCTCGGGCTGCTCTACGTGCTCGACCAGAAGGGGATCGTCGAGATCGACGAGGCCGCACCTCCGTCGTGAGGCTTCGCTAGCGCAGCGGCGCGGTCGTCGTGGTCGTGCTCGCGAGCGCGGGATCGAGGACGGCGACCTGTTCCTGCAGGGTTCGGACCTGCTGTTCCAGCGCATCGACCTGGGCCCGCAGCCTGGCGATCTGGGGTCCGACATCCTCGAGGTTGGTCACGGCACCCGAATCGTCCTTCGTCTGCGAGCACGCGGTCGCGCCCGAGAGGAGGGCGAGCGCGACGAGTGCGCAGCTTGCGGCCCGTCGCGGGCGCATCGTCATTCCGCCGGGGGCACGGGTTGCGGCGGCGGCGGACCGACGTACTGCGCACTCGGGCGGATCAGCCGGTTGTCGGCGGCCTGCTCGAGGATGTGGGCCGTCCACCCGATGACCCGACTCGACGCGAACGTCGGCGTGAACATCTCCCGTGGGACGCCACACGTGTCCATCACCACGCCTGCGTAGAACTCAACGTTGGTGTAGAGCTTCCGACCGGGCTTTAGCTCGGCCAGGACGTCGATGGCCGCCTGCTCGACCTGCTTCGCGAGGTCGACCTTCGGACCGCCGAGTCGCTCGGCGACGGAGCGGAGCATGACCGATCGCGGATCGTCGGTCTTGTAGACCCGGTGCCCGAACCCCATGAGCCGATCGCCCCGCTCGACCGCGTCGCGCAGCCACGCGTCGGCCTTGTCGATCGTGCCGATGGCGTCGAGCATGTCGAGCGCGCGACTCGGTGCTCCACCGTGCAGGGGGCCGGAGAGAGCGCCGATAGCCCCGACGACAGCGGCGACGAGGTCGGCGCCGGTCGAGGTGATCACCCGGGCGGTGAACGTCGAGGCGTTGAAGCCGTGGTCGATCGTCGAGATCAGGTACTGCTCGACGCCGCGGGCGTGCTCCGCGCTCGGGACCTCACCGTTCATCATGAAGAGGTAGTTCGCGGCGTAGGCGAGATCGTCCCGCGGCTCGATGATCTCGAGTCCGTGCTGCAGGCGGTACAGGGCGCACAGGAGGGTCGGCACCACCGCGCACACGCGCAGGCCCTGGGCACGCAGCTCCGGCTCGTCGAGGTCGAGCGACGGTCGGAAGTCGAGTGCCGCGCCGACGAGCGAAAGCGTCGTTCGCAGCAGGTCGAGTGGAGGTGCCTGCCGGGCGACGCGTGCGATCTCGGGGAGCGCCGTCTGGACCTCGGCGGGGATCTGGCGGAGCGGCAGGACCTCGGCGGCGAAGGCGGCGCGCGCGGCCGCGTCCGGCAGCTCACCGTTGAAGAGGAGGTACCAGACGTCCTCGATGGAGCGGGTCTCCGCGAGCTCGACGGCGTCGTATTGGCGGTAGTGGTAGAAGCCTTCGAGCCCGCGCACATCCCCGATGGTCGTCGTGGCGACGACCACACCTTCGAGGCCCTTGGGGATCTCGTGCGAGAGGTTCTCGGCCGGTTGGATCTGCGCGATGCGCATGAGGTCGCGCATCGAGACGATGCCGACGAGCCGTGCGTCATCGACGACGGGGATGTGCCGGTACCCGTGCTCGGCCAGACTCGCGAACGCCGTCGTGGCGTCGACGTCCGGTGCCACGGAGTCGGGATCTGCCGTCATCCACGTCGCGACGGTGTCGGTCGGTGCCGCGCTTGCGGCGCCCATGCGCACGAGATCACGCTCGGTGAGGATGCCGACCGGGCGATCACCGTCGACCACCACGACGGAGCCGACGCCCTGCTCACGCATGCGCGCCGACGCGGTGGCGACGCTCTCGTCGGCGGTGGCGGTCACGACGGGATGGCTCATGATCTCCGCGATCGAACGGTTCGTTGCTCTCACGTCGTCATCCTCTCGCCCCATCGTCCACTTCGATCCTACGTCGGCGCGCCGTGGCGGCCCTCGCCCGACGCGAAGCGGCGGATGCCGTCGGGGAAGTCGGGCGCGGCGAGCGTCGCGCCACCGAGCTGCCACTCGTTGGCGATCGCGTTGTCGAGCGCGAGGCCGTCCTGCTCGTACGTCGAGCGCCGGTCGTTGCGGAGGCAGGTCTGCGGGAGGTGGGCCAGCTCGTGGGCCAGCGCCGTCGCATCGGCCAGCGCATGACCGGGTTCGCTGAGGCGATTGGCGAGGCCCATCCGGAGGGCTTCGCCGCCGGACACTCCGCGGCCGGTGAGGATGAGGTCGAGCGCGTGGCTCTGGCCGATGAGGCGCGGCAGGCGGACCGTCCCCCCGTCGACGAGCGGCACGCCCCACCGACGGCAGTACACCCCGAACGTCGCGTCCGTCGCGGCAACCCGGAGGTCGCACCAGAGCGCGAGCTCCAGTCCGCCGGCTACCGCGAAGCCCTCGACCGCGGCGATCACCGGCTTGTCGAGCAGCATGCGGGTCGGTCCCATGGGTCCGTCCCCGTCGTCCGACATCGGATTGCCGGCACCCTCGAGCATCGCCAGCAGATCGGCACCCGCGCAGAACGTCCCGTCGGCGCCGGTCAGCACGGCCACCGCGCACTTGTCATCGGCGTTGAAGGCGCGAAACGCGTCAGCGAGCGCGACTGACGTCGCGCCGTCGACCGCATTGCGCCGCTCCGGTCGGTCGATCGTGACGATCGTGACCGGGCCGTCGTGGTCGATGTGGACGGTCATCTCGCGCCTCCGTGCCCACCATCCGGACCGCGGTCGCGCGTGCCGACGAGGTGCGCGAGCTCGTTCAGTGACGAGACGCTGCGGGGTCCGCCACCTCGTGCTGCGTGCACGCGGCTCACCGAGGTGTACTCGGGATGGAACCAGAGCGCGCGCTCTATGCCGAGCACATGCGCGAGGTACACATTGATGACGCCACCATGGCAGACCACCGCGACCTTGCCGCCCGGGAACCGCTCGATGATGGCGTCCATCGCGGGGACGACCTCGGCCTGGAACGCGAAGGGATCGGCGCCGTCCTCCCAGCGGCCCTCGATCTGGGCCTGCCACCGTTCGTCCTTGTGCTCGCGGAGCTCCTCGATCGGGATGTACTCGCCCGACTCGGCGTCGTACTCCGAGACGCCGGGATCGATCATGGGCGTGATGCCCAATGCAGCCGCGAGCGGCGCCGCCGTCTCGCGGGCGCGTCGGAGCGGGCTGGTGATGACGGTGCCGATGCCTTCGACGGCCAGCCAGGCACCGAGCCGCTCAGCCTGCTCGGTGCCGCGCGCGGTGAGCTGCGGATCGGCCGCGCCTTCGACCTCTCCCTGCGCGATGCGCACGGGCTCGCCATGGCGGATCAGCAGCAGCTCCACGATGGGTGCTCCGTCCCCGCCGTCAGCGCGCGCTGAGCGAGAAGCCCAGCACCCCTTCGAGCTCGGCGAGCGCCACCGCCGGATCGCCGACCTTGATCGTGGTCATGCCGAGGGCGCGAGCAGACTTGAGGTTGGTGCCGAGGTCGTCGAGGAAGATGGTCTGCTCCGCGATCACCCCGAGCCGCGCGCACGTGAGCTCGTAGATGCGCGGGTCGGGCTTCCGGAGCCCTTCGATCGCCGACTCGATGATCAGGTCGAAGATGTCGGCGAGCTCCGGCGTGTGCTCAGCGACGCCAGGCGCGTCGGCATCCGCGCGCCAGTTGTTCGTGAGCGCCGCGGTCTTCAGTCCCTCGTCGCGGATTCGTCGGACCGCTGCGAGCATCTCCGGGCGAGCACCGCTGCCGGCGCCGATCTCGGCGAAGAGGTCGGCGACCGAGACGGTGCCGCCGGCCATCGCGCACTCCGTCTCGAACTCGTCCGCGAACTCGTCCATCGTGAGCTCCCCCCGCTCGAGCCGCGACCATGCGTTTTCGTCGCCGGAGAGCACGACCTCGCTGAGAAACCGGTGCGGCAACCCGGCCCGGGTCTCGTACGCCCGGAACGTGTCGATGGGAGACGGCATGACGACGCCGCCGAGGTCGAACACCACTGCGGCATAGGTCACGGGCGGGGACGCTACCGTGCCCCGGTGCGCGAACCCCAGGCGGAACCCGCAGCGGACGAGCAGGTGCGGGCCTTGCTCGGCGCGTACGCCGAGCGCCTCGACGCAGGGGATCTCGACGGCGTGGCTGCGCTGTTCGAGCACGGGTCGTTCCGCTCCGCGGACGGGGGCGAGCCGCGGGTCGGACGCGATGCTGTTCGCCACATGTACGACCCGGTGATCCTCTACGACGACGGCACGCCGCGCACGAAGCACGTGCTCGGGAACATCGAGGTCACGGTCGATCTCGCGGCGAGCTCGGCCTCCGCCCGCTGCACGTTCGTCGTCCTCCAAGCCCGCGCCGGCGCACCCATGCAAGCGGTGCTCTCGGGGCGCTACCACGACCGGTTCGAGCGCGTCGCCGGCTCGTGGCGGTTCGTCGAGCGGACGGTGCATCCCGATCTCCTGGGCGACCTGTCGAGTCACATGAGCCGCCCGGATCGGGAGTCACGATGATCGACGCGGTCACGCGCCTCGCGGAGATCGTCGCCAGCAAGAGCGATGGGCAAGGCGCGCCGGTGCTGGTCGGGGTCGCCGGCGCGGTGGCTGCCGGCAAGACGTCCCTCGCCCTCGCGCTGGTCGACGCGCTGACGGTGCATGAGGTCGCGGCCGACCTCGTGTCGACGGACGGTTTCCTGCTTCCCAACGCAGTGTTGGCCGAGCGCGGCCTCCAGATGCACAAGGGCTACCCCGAGACCTACGACGTGGACGCGCTCCGCGCCTTCGCCGATGCCGTGCGGAGTGATGTTCCCGAGATCCCGGTGCCCGTCTACTCGCACCTCACCTACGACGTCGTAGGTCTCGGGGTAGC